>NZ_JAICYI010000093.1 GCF_025934275.1 Phenylobacterium sp. | reverse complement strand
TGGGCGCCACCGTGCAGGTGATCCCGCACGTCACCGGCGAGATCAAGGCGTTCGTCCTGGCCGACCCGGGCGAGGGGGTCGACTTCGTGCTGGTCGAGGTGGGCGGCACGGTTGGCGACATCGAGGGCCTGCCGTTCTTCGAGGCGATCCGCCAGCTCGGCCAGGAGCTGCCGCGGCATCACGCCTGCTTCATCCACCTGACCCTGCTGCCGTTCATCAAGACGGCGGGCGAGATGAAGACCAAGCCGACGCAGCACTCGGTCAAGGAACTGCGCTCGATCGGCATCCAGCCGGACATCCTGCTCTGCCGCTGCGAGAGCCCGATCCCGGAGGGCGAGCGGAAGAAGATCGCCCAGTTCTGCAACGTGCGATCCAGCGCGGTCATCCAGGCGATGGATTCGGCGAACATCTACGCCGTGCCGCTCGACTACCACGCCCAGGGGCTCGACGCCGAAGTGCTGGACGTGTTCGGCCTGTCGGAGGCGCCGGCCCCGGACCTCTCCCGCTGGCAGGGGATCGTCGAGACCATCGAGCATCCCGACGGCGAGGTGATGATCGCCATCGTCGGCAAGTACACGGCGCTGACCGACGCCTACAAATCGCTGGTCGAGGCGCTGGTCCACGGCGGCGTCGCCAACAAGGTCCGCGTGCGTTTCGACTGGATCGAAGGCCAGGCGTTCGAGAAGGACGAGGAGCTGATCGGCGAGCGGCTGGCGGGCGTGCACGGGGTGCTGGTGCCCGGCGCGTTCGGCGAGCGCGGCTCGGAAGGGATGATCCGCGCGGTCCGCTTCGCCCGCGAGCACGGCATCCCCTATTTCGGCATCTGCTTCGGCATGCAGATGGCGATGATCGAGGCGGCCCGGAACCTGGCCGGCATCCACAACGCCTCCTCCAGCGAGTTCGGCCCGACCTCGGAGCCGATCGTCGGCCTGATGACCGAGTGGACCAAGGGCAACGACAAGGAGCTCCGCGCCGAGGGCGGCGAGCTCGGCGGCACCATGCGCTGCGGCGCCTACGAGGCGGTCCTGCAGCCCGGCAGCCGGGTGGCCGAGATCTACGGCGCGACGGCGATCTCCGAGCGCCACCGGCACCGTTACGAGGTGAACATCGGCTACCGCGAGGCGATCGAGAAGACCGGGCTGCATTTCACCGGCCTGTCGCCGGACGGCGCGCTGCCGGAGCTGTGCGAGCGGGCGGACCATCCCTGGTTCATCGGCGTGCAGTACCACCCCGAACTGAAGAGCCGGCCGTTCCAGCCGCACCCGCTGTTCGCCAGCTTCATCGGCGCCGCCAAGGAGCGGAGCCGGCTGGTCTGAGTCCGCACCCTGATCGCTTCGCGGCCGTCGTCCCCGCTAGGGGAGGGAGGCGAAGAACTCCACGGCGAGCCGACGCGCCGTCTCGGCCGCCTCGGGGTGGAAGGCCATCAGGACCGGGCCGCCTTCGCCCTTGTGGGCGAAGGGATCGACGATGGTCTGGGCGGGCGCGTCGCGGTCGAAGCCGTGGCCGGCGCCCGGATGGGTGACGCCGCGGATCACCCGGCGGCTCGCCTCGGGCAGGCGCGCGAGCAGCTGGTCGAGGCCGTCCGGATCATCATAGGCGTCGGCCTCGCCCGCCTGGATCAGGATCGGCGCGCCGGTCAGCGCCTCGAGCGACAGGCCCGGCACGACGCCGTAGGCCCAGCAGACCGGGTAGAGCGCCACGTGGCCGCGGAACGGCGGCGCGCCGGCGGAGAGCGTCTGGGCGGCCTGGGTGGCGGCCAGCAGGCTCACCACCCCGCCCCAGGAGAAGCCCATGATCCCGATCCGCTCCGGTTCGACCTCCGGCTGGGCGGCCAGGAAGGCCTTGGCGGCGAAGGCGTCGGGCAGGGTCTCGACCGGGCTGCGGGGCCGGGCGGCCGCGCCCCGGGCGCTGCCCCGCGCCGCCCACATGTCGATCTCCAGCGTGGCGAGACCGGCCGCGTTCAGCGCCCTGGCGTGGAACTCGCCCCGCCCGTCGACGCCGTCGGAGCCGTGGCAGATGACCACCGCCGGCGTCCGCGCTCCGTCCTCCCGCGGAATGGTGTTGAGCCTGCCGGCGACGGTGAGCGGCGGCTCGGCCGCGGTGCGGAAGGCGACGTAGGAGGTGCGGATCGGCATCGCGCGACCCTCGCGCGGAGCGCCTGACAGCGTCAATCCGGACCAGGCGGCCTTGATCGGCCGAAGGCTTTCATGCATACACCCGCGCTCATCTCGGCGGCCGGATCGGGCCGCCGTGCTGGTCTTCACGCCCGCGAGAGTCTCCGATGGCCGTTCCCAAGCGCAAAACCTCGCCGTCGCGACGCAACATGCGGCGATCGCACCACGCCCTGGCCGCCAATTCCTACGTCGAGGACAAGGAGACGGGCGAGCTCAAGCGGCCGCACCACATCGACCTGAAGACCGGCATGTACAAAGGCCGCCAGGTCCTGACTCCGAAGGAAGAGTAGCCCTTCGCGGCGATCCCGCCTCGGCGGCCCCGTCCGAACAGGCGGGGTTGTTTCGCATTTGCGGCCCAGGCGCTAGGCTTGGGCCATGCAGCCGGGCGCGCTCCTCATCGGCCTGTTGGCGGCGATCGCCGCCGCGCCGGCGTCGGCCGGGCCGAAGCCGACGCCGCGCCTGACGGCCGACGGCTGGGGCGCGCTGCGGGTCGGGATGCCGGAAGCTGACGCCATCCGCCGGTTCCACCTGCGCATCGAGCAGGCCGAAAGCGAGGAGTGCCACGCCCTCTGGTCGGGCGACGAACGGCTGATGGTGCTGACCACTTACGGCAAGGTGGCGAGCGTCTCGGTGTACCGGCGGCCGCAGGTGCTGACCGACCGCGGCCTGCACATCGGCTCGACCGAGGCCGAGGTCCGGCGAGCCTATGGCCCGGCGCTGGAGATCCAGCCCAACCACTACGACGATCCGCCGGCGCACTACCTCACCTGGTGGGCGAAGAAGGGCGCGCGCGGGATCATGTACGAAACCGACCCCAAGGGCCGGGTGACCGGCATCCACGCCGGCGACGAGACCATCGGGTGGACCGACGGCTGCGGCTAACCCTGGCTGCGGCCGCGGGCCTGGACCGCCTGGCGGCGCGCCGCGACCATCTCGGGAGTCACCGCGGCGTTGTGGGCCAGCGAACGCGCGTGCTCGAGCTCCAGCCCTTCGCCCAGGGGCAGGGCGTAGCCGTCGTCGATCATCGCCTTGTACGTGATCAGCATGTCGGCTTCGACGCCGGCCATCTCGGCGGCGAGCTTCAGCGCGGCGGGCATCAGCTCGGCGGGCTCGACCACGCGATTGACGAGCCCCCATTCGTAGGCGGTCGCCGCATCCAGGAAGTTGCCGGTCAGCGACAGCTCCTTGGCGCGATAGGGGCCGATGACCCGCGACAGCTTCTGCGAAAGGCCCCAGCCCGGTGTGATGCCGACGCGGGCGTGGGTGTCGGCGAAGCGGGCGTTGGTCGAGCAGATCAGGACGTCGCAGGCCAGCGCCACCTCGAAGCCGCCGGTGATCGCTACGCCGTTGATCGCGCCGATGATCGGCTTGGCGCAGGCGAGCACCGCGCGGGCCGGATTCTCCTCCGGCTCGGTCGCATTCGCCGGATAGAGGCCGTCGGTCCCCAGCTCCTTCAGGTCGAGACCGGCGGTGAACGCCCGCTCGCCCGCGCCGGTGAGCACGATCACCTTCACCTGCGGATCGGAGTCGAGCTCCTTGATCGCCTGGCGAAGCGCGTTGCGCAGCGCCCGCGAGAGCGCGTTCATCGCCTCGGGCCGGTTGAAGGTGACGACGGCGACCCCCGGCTGGGGCTTCTCGACGAGCAGCATGGACCATCCTCCGCAGGCTAGCCATCAGCGGCCCGACGCAGGGTCCGTCAAGGGTCAGTCAGTAGCCGGCGGTCGAGACCTCGCTCAGGCGTAGGGGTACAGCGTCACCATGCGAACATAGAGCGAACAGCGAGATCGCCTGTCAAGCGGCGTTGCCCCGACCCGTGAAGCTGGCTAAGGCTCGCGCGCCCCGAGACTGAGGATCCCATGACCGAGATCGTCGACATCGTCGCCCGCGAGATCCTGGACAGCCGCGGCAACCCCACGGTCGAGGTCGACGTGATCCTGGAGGACGGCTCGATGGGGCGCGCGGCCGTGCCCTCGGGCGCCTCCACCGGCGCGCACGAGGCCGTCGAGAAGCGCGACGGCGACAAGCGGCGCTATGGCGGCAAAGGCGTAAGCCAGGCGGTGGACGCCGTGAACGGCGAGATCTACGACGCGCTCTCCGGCTCCGACGCCGAGGACCAGCGGCGGGTCGACCGGATGCTGATCGAGCTCGACGGCACGCCGAACAAGAGCCGGCTGGGCGCCAACGCCATCCTGGGCGTCAGCCTGGCCAGCGCCAAGGCCGCAGCGAGCTCGGCGGCGCTGCCGCTCTACAAGTACGTGGGCGGGGTCTCCGCCCGGGTGCTGCCGACGCCGATGATGAACATCATCAACGGCGGCGCGCACGCCGACAATCCGATCGACATCCAGGAGTTCATGATCCTGCCGACCGGCGCTGCGACCTTCGCCGAGGCGCTCCGCATGGGCGCGGAGATCTTCCATGCGCTGAAGGCGGCGCTGAAGGCGGCGGGCCACAACACCAACGTCGGCGACGAGGGCGGCTTCGCACCGAATCTTTCGACCGCCGAGGCGGCGCTGGAGTTCATCGTCCAGGCGGGCGAGGGCGCAGGATACAAGGCCGGCAAGGACTTCCTGCTGGGCCTGGACGCGGCGGCCTCCGAGTTCTTCAAGGGCGGCAAGTACGTCATGGCGGGGGAGGGCAAGACGCTCGATCCGGCCGGCATGGTCGACTACCTGGCGGATCTCGTCGCGAAGTTCCCGATCGCCACGATCGAGGACGGCTGCGCGGAAGACGATTTCAAGGGCTGGAAGCTGCTGACCGACAAGCTGGGGGGCAAGATCCAGCTGGTCGGCGACGACATCTTCGTGACGAACCCGGCCAGGCTCGCGACCGGGATCGACAAGGGCCTCGCCAACTCGATCCTGATCAAGGTCAACCAGATCGGCACGCTCTCGGAGACGCTCGACGCGGTCGATATGGCCCATCGCGCCGCCTACACCGCGGTGATGAGCCACCGCTCGGGCGAGACCGAGGACTCGACCATCGCCGACCTGGCGGTGGCGACCAACTGCGGGCAGATCAAGACCGGCTCGCTTTCGCGGTCCGACCGCACGGCCAAGTACAACCAGCTGCTCCGGATCGAGGAGGAGCTCGGCGATCAGGCGGTCTATCTCGGCAAGGCGGCGATCCGGCCGTAACGCCTCCCATTAAGGGACGGATAACCACGGCGGCGCGATCTCTCGGGATCGTCCTGAGGATTCGCCGTGCTGGGCCGCCTTCGTTCCTATCTGCCGACCGCCGCCCTGACGCTGCTGATCCTCTACTTCGCCGCCAACGCCTTCACCGGCGATCAGGGGCTGCTCTCGTCGGGGCAGCGCGACCAGGCGCTGATCGAGCGCACGCAGGAGCTCGCCCGGCTGGAGGCCCAGCGGGAGGACCTGGAGAAACGCGCGCACCTGCTGCGCGACCAGAGCCTGTCGGCCGACCTCCTGGAGGAAACGGCGCGCTCCCTGCTAGGCTTCGCCGACCCAAGGGATTATGTGATCCGGACGAAGCCATAGCCGCCTCTGGACGGTTCTAGGCTCATCTGACGGACCACGGAGTGACGCATGGCGCGCGGTCAGACCGGCGCGGCCGGTCGGCGTAAGACCAACGGCGAAGACCCCAAGGCCCTGGCCGGCAAGGACGAGCTGCTCAGGTACTATCGGGACATGCTGCTCATCCGCCGCTTCGAGGAGCGCGCGGGTCAGCTCTACGGCATGGGCCTGATCGGCGGCTTCTGCCACCTCTACATCGGTCAGGAGGCGATCGCGGTCGGCGTGCAGGCCGCCAAGCAGCCCGGCGACCAGGTGATCACCGGCTACCGCGACCACGGCCACATGCTGGCGGCCGGCATGGACCCGAAGGAGGTCATGGCCGAGCTCACCGGCCGATCCGGCGGCTCGTCGAAGGGCAAGGGCGGCTCGATGCACATGTTCTCGATCGAGAACGACTTCTACGGCGGCCACGGGATCGTGGGCGTTCCGGCGAGCCTGGGCACCGGACTGGCGCTGGCCGACAAATACCGCGACAACGGCAAGGTCAGCTTCACCTTCTTCGGCGACGGCGCGGCCAACCAGGGCCAGGTCTACGAGAGCTTCAACATGGCCGAGCTCTGGCGGCTGCCGGTGGTCTACGTCATCGAGAACAACCAGTACGCGATGGGCACCTCGATCGAGCGGTCCTCGTCGGAGACGCATCTCTACCGGAGAGGGGCCTCGTTCCGCATCCCGGGCGAGGAGGTGGACGGCATGGACGTCCTGGCGGTGAAGACCGCCGCCGGCAAGGCCGCCGAGCACGCCCGCTCGGGCGGCGGCCCCTACATCCTGGAGATGAAGACCTACCGCTACCGCGGGCACTCGATGAGCGATCCGGCCAAGTACCGCACCCGCGAGGAGGTCGACGAGGTCCGGAAGACCCGCGATCCGATCGACCACATCGAGGAGCTGCTGGAGAAGCAGGGCTGGGCCGACGAGCCGACGCTGAAGAACATCGACGGCGAGGTGAAGAAGGTCGTGGCCGACGCCGCCGAGTTCGCCCGCACCTCGCCCGAGCCCGACCCGAAGGAGCTCTACACCGACGTCTACGCCTCCGGCGGAGCGGGCGCATGACCGACGTCCTGATGCCGGCGCTTTCGCCCACGATGGAGGAGGGCACGCTGGCCAAGTGGCACGTGAAGAAGGGCGATCAGGTGAAGTCTGGCGACGTGATCGCCGAGATCGAGACCGACAAGGCGACGATGGAGGTGGAGGC
>NZ_JAICYI010000058.1 GCF_025934275.1 Phenylobacterium sp. | reverse complement strand
TGCGCAAGGCCGCCGAGCGCTCCGTGGGCGGGCTCTGGGATCGCATCGGACAAGTGCTCGACGCCTTCACACCACAAGAATGCGCCAACTACTTCCGCCACGATGGCTATGCCTCAGCTTGAGCGCCGAACGCTCTAGCCGACGATGCGGTAGCGGCCTTCGGCGTCGGGGCACACCCGCACATAGCGGTAGTCGCGGCCGTAGGAGTCCACGGGCGCGGGCGCAAGCCGGCAGCCCATCCGCTCGTAGTCTGCATAGCGGCTGGAGCGGTAGTCGCGGCTTTCCCGATAGGGGATGGTCTCGTTGTAGCTGAAGTACGGCCCGCGCTGGTCGCACTTATAACGATCGTGGGCATGGCCCACCGCCGCGCCGACGCCGCCGCCGACCACGGCGCCCAGCACCGAGTTCTCGGTGTGCCGCCCGGGCGCGGAGAGCTGCGAGCCCAGGATCGCGCCGGCCAGGGCGCCGATGGCGCCGCCGGTCACCGTGCCGGAGTTGTCGCAATGGACCGCCGGTCCGGCGTAGGCGGTGTTTGCGCCATAGTAGGGGGCGGCCGGGGTCGCGTAGCCGTAAGCCCGCTCGTCCCACACGGGAGCCGGGCCATAGATGCGCGCATAGGCGCCGTAGCCGTAGCGGGCGTCGTAGTCGGCGCGGGCCCGGTTGTACTCGGCCAGCCGGCGGTCATATTCGCGACGCGCGGCCGCGTAGTCGGCGCGGTGCGCGTCGTAGTCGGACCGCCGCGCCTCATAGGCCCGTTGCTGTTCCTGATAGCGCTGCTGGTCTTCCTGGTATTGCGGCGTGGGCTGATACTGCGGCGGCTGCGACTGGTAGCCCTCGTCGCGCGGGTAGTCCTGATAGCTCTGAGCCATGGCCGGGGCCGCCGCGGCGAGCGCCAGCGCAGAGGCCATCGCGACCTTCAGTGTTGCGTGCATTGCTTTGCTCCAATTCTCCTCGAGCGCGGTTGGCGGTGTCGGGGCATGGCCGCGCAGATCTCAAAGGGCGCGCCAACCCGTCCGTCCTGGCCCCCAGGCATGACGGGCGGGTCCGGAGTCGACCTCGGGCTTAGAAACTCCCCGGCCGTACCAGAGTTGCAAAAAGCGAAGCCAAGCGCCGCGCGCCGGGGTTGTGAGGCGAAGGCATCCCGCCTAACGTCCGCCGCTTCGCGAACGGTGCAGGCGGTTTCGATGGCGGTCCACTACCTCGATTTCGAGCGTCCCATCGCCGACCTCGAGGCCAAGATCGAGGAGCTCTCGAAACTTTCCGAGACGGCGAGCCCGGGGACCTTCGACGCCGAGATCGAGGCCCTGCGCGCCCGCGCCCAGGACATGCGTCGCGAAGCCTATTCCAAGCTCGACGCCTGGCAGAAGACCCAGGTCGCCCGCCACCCCGACCGGCCGCACTTCGTCGATTACTGCGCGGCGCTGATCGAGGCCTTCGTCGAGCTGAAGGGCGACCGCAAGTTCGCCGATGACCAGGCGCTGATCGGCGGCCTCGGCCGCCTTCGCGGCCGGCCCGTCGTGGTGATCGGCAACGAGAAGGGGCACGACACCGTCACCCGCGTGAAGCACAACTTCGGCTATGCGCGGCCGGAGGCCTACCGCAAGGCGGTGCGGCTGATGGAGCTCGCCGAGCGCTTCCACCTGCCGGTGATCAGCCTGGTCGATATCGCCGGCGCCTATCCCGGCGTCGCCTCGGAGGAGCGCGGCGTCGCCGAGGCGATCGCCCGCTCGACCGAGATGTGCCTGATGCTGGGGGTGCCCAACGTGGCGGTGATCACCGGCGAGGGCGGCTCCGGCGGCGCCATCGCCATCGCCGCAGCCAACCGGGTGCTGATCCTCGAGCACGCGATCTATTCGGTGATCACCCCGGAAGGAGCCAATTCGATCATCTGGCGCGGTTCGCGCACCCCGGCGGACGCGGCGCGGGCGATGAAGATCTCCGCCGAGGACCTGCTCGCCATGAAGATCGTCGACCGGATCATCCCCGAGCCGCCCGGCGGCGCGCACACCGATCCCGCCGACGCCATGTCCGCCGTGGCCGACGCCGTGGAGGAGGAGCTCAACGCCCTCGATCGCCTCTCGCCGGACGAGCTCCGCAAGCAGCGGGCGGAGCGCTTCTACGCCATCGGCCGCGAGGGCTTGTCGTAAATCGCGGGTTGCCTGACGTTGCGTCCTCCGTTTCAACTGACTTCAAACAACCGTTCGTCAGCGGCGTGACCTCGCCGGTGTGAGCGCGCCTCGGAGGAGACAGAGCTGATGATAAGGACCCGCATCACCGAGATGTTCGGCGTCGAGACCCCGGTCGTCATGGGCGGCATGACCGGCGTCGGCTACGCGCCGCTGGTCGCCGCGGTGGCCAACGCCGGCGCGCTCGGCTTCATCACCGCGCACCACTCGCAATCGGCGGAGGAGCTGGAGAAGGAGATCCAGCGCTGCCGCGACCTCACCGACAAGCCGTTCGGGGTCAACCTGACCCTGCTGCCGTCGCTGAACCCGATTCCCTACGACGAATACCGTCGCGCGATCATCGAGAGCGGCATCAAGATCGTCGAGACGGCCGGCCGCGCGCCCACCGACCACCTGCCCGACTTCAAGGCCAACGGCGTCAAGGTGATCCACAAGTGCACCTCGGTCCGCCACTCGGTCTCGGCCGTGAAGCACGGCGTCGACGTCGTCTCCATCGACGGCTTCGAGTGCGCCGGCCACCCCGGCGAGGACGACGTCGGCCTCATCGTGCTGCTGCCGGCCACGGTGGACGCCGTGGACGTGCCGGTGATCGCCTCGGGCGGCATGGCCGACGGCCGCAGCGTCGCGGCGGCCCTGATGCTGGGCGCCGACGGCGTCAACATGGGCACCCGCTTCATGGCCACCAAGGAGTGCGCGATCCATGAGAACGTGAAGCGCAAGATCGTCGAGAACACCGAACGCGACACCCTGCTCACCAACCGGACCCTGCGCAACACCAGCCGCGTGGCGCGCAACGCCGTCTCCGAGGAGGTGGTCCGGATCCAGCAGGACCCGACCAAGACCATCGACGATGTCCGCCATCTGGTGGCCGGCGTGCGCGGCCGCACCAATGTGATGGGCGCCGGCGACACGGACGGCGGCATCTGGACCGTCGGTCAGAGCCAGGGCCTGATCCACGACATCCCGAGCTGCGCGGAGCTGGTGAAGAACATCATGCGCCAGGCCGAGAGCGTCATCGAGAAGAACGCCCGCAAAGTCGCGAGCCTGACGCCCGCCTGAAGCGGCGCCCCGTCGAGCGCCCAAGACCAAGGGCCGCCGGTCTCGCCGGCGGCCCTTCGCCTTGCTCCCCCCGTGCCCGCAGCGGACGAGGTCCGCTGCGGATGCCCCCGTCAGCGGCGCCAGTTGACGCCGACGAAGAAGTAGCGACCCACCTGGTCATAGGTGCCGATCCCGACGGTCGGGAAGGGCGGCTGCTTGTCCAGGATGTTGTCCACGCCCGCCCGTACAGTTAGTTCGTGCGGGAACTTGTACTGCATCGTCAGGTCGTGGGTGTAGTAGTCGCCGACCTGCAGGATGTCGCGGTTCTCGATCGTGAAGGTGCGGTCGAACAGCGAGTGCTGGATGAAGTGGGTGGTCCAGGTGACCCGCAGGTTGTCGTAGGTGTAGCGCACGTGAAGCAGGTACTTCCACCGGGCGTTGCCGATCGTCCCTTCGGTGTCGCTCAGGTCGAAGCCTGTACCGGAGACCGAGGTCTTCTGCCGCCGCGTGTGGAACACATTCCAATCGATGCCTAGGTTCCCGAGCGGCCGGTCCATATGCACGAACGGCAGATCGTTCAGGTCGCGGGTGTAGGAGACCTCGTAGGTGTCGCCCGCGAAGTTGGTGAAGCCTGCGTTCACGAAGCCCGCGTTGACGGTGGTGATCTGGCCGGTGGCGTCACGGACGAAGCGGCTGCAGACGTCGGCCGGGTGGCTGGGCGAGTCGAAACAGGTCGACAGGATCGCCGTGGCGTTGAAGTTCACGATCGCGTTCGTGATGTCGATGTGGACGTAGTCCCAGGCAAGCGCCAGGCCCGGCGCGAAACGCGGCTGGATCACGATGCCGTAGGTCCAGGACTTGCCCTCCTCGTTCTTGAGGTTCGGATTGCCGCTGGTGGTGATCGGCTGCGAGGCCACCTGGATGGTGGACTTGAAGCCGGTGAGCGTCGCGCCGAGCTTGGCGAAGTCAGCCGCGCAGTTTGCCGCCCGCGTGGCCGGGTTGGGGCCGGCGTTGATGTTGGCTGCGTCGCAGGGGTCGGTCGCCAAGCTGAACGCCGTCGCGGGCGGCAGGAACAACTCGGTGATCGCCGGCGCGCGGAAGGTCTCGGAGCGGCTCGCCCGGAAGGTGATGTCCTCGATCGGCGAATAGCGGCCGCCATACGACCAGGCTTCATTCTTGCCGGCCAGCGAGTTGTCCACCTTCCGGTAGGCGCCTTCGAACTCCAGCTTCTGGCCGGCCCATAGCGGGCTGAAATCCCCGCCGAAGACCGGCAGCAGGCTTTCGACATAGTACTCGTTGGTGTTGTAGGAGCCGGCCGCGGCCGAGATCGGCACCGAGCGGCCGACGCCGAGCCGCGCGTTGTCGTTCGGCGTGAACGTCGCCTCCTCCTTGCGGTGCTCGTAGCCCACGTTGAAGCCCCAGTTGCCCGCGGGCAGCTTCCAGATCGTGCCGGTGAGGTTGGCTTCGATGTCGGACTGCGTGTCCTTGTCGTCGCTGCGGAACTGGGCATCGATGAACTTCAGCGCCGCCGCGCTGGGCGCGCCCTTGCCGAACAGGTCGAGCGGCTGGCAGCCGTTGGTCGGGTTGGTCAGCGTCGAGCGGCAGACGATCTGTCCATTGGCCGGATTGGTCACCGCGTCCACGGCGAGCGCGAAGTTCGCCTGGTTGATCCCCGGGCTGATGAAGAACGCCTTGGTCTGGCCGTGGCTGGCGGTGATGTTCCAGGTGAAGTCCCGGTCGAGGGTGTTGAAATCGCCCTCGAGCGTCGCCGAGGCGTCATAGGCCTTGGTCTCGGAAACCACCGACGACAGGCCGACGATGTCGGTCGAAGCCCGGGCCAGGAAGAAGGTCGTGGTCCCGGTGGGCAGCGAGGCGACGATGTTCTGACGCGCCTGGGCGGTCAGGAACGGATTGTCGATGCTGATCGGCAGGTTGCCTGACGTGCCGCCGAACAGCGCCGACTGGAAGATCGGCTGGTTTACCGGCGCCGTCGATTTGTCGTCCGAGTAGAACACCGTCGCGTGCAGCCGGATGTGCGGCGTGATCTCGTAGCGGGCGATGAACTGGCCGAGCTTGCGGTGCACCGGCGTCTCGAGCGAGGTCAGCGGCGCGAGGTTCAGGCCCTGGCCGCCAGAGGCGATCGAGGGCTGGAAGAAGGTCCCCGTATTGTAGGGCACCAGCGTGCCGTCAGGCGCGAACTGGGCGGGCACGCGCTGGCCCGGGTTGTTGGGATCCGGCACCGTCACCAGCGAGCCCAGGGTGAAGGTGTTCTTGATGAACGCGACGCCGCCCTCGGTCACCTCGGGCACCCGACGGTCTCTGATGAGGATGGAGGCCGGGATTCCGTCGCTCGAGGTCTTGTTGAGAGGGTTGGCGGCAAAGCTGAATTGCGCGGCGGTTTCCGGCCGCTGCGTCTGGTTCAGCGAGCCGGTCCTGTCGAGCTCGAAATCGAGCGCCAGGTTCAGCCGGCCGTCCAGGAAATCGTGACCCACAGCCGCTGTGATGTGGCTGCTCGGATAGTCGTGACGCGAGGATGCGCCATACTGCGCGTCGAGCAGGATGCCTTCGAACTTCTCCTTGTAGATCAGGTTCACGACCCCGGCGATGGCGTCGGAGCCATACACCGCGGCGCCGGTGGCCGGCACCTCCTCCACGCGATCGAGGAACGCGGTCGGCAGCTCGTTGAGGTCGACCTGGTTGCCGGGACTCGAGCCGCTGAACAGCGAAGCGGCTTGGGAGGAAACGAAGCGGCGGCCATTGACCAGGGTGAGCGTGCGCTGGGAGCCGAGATTGAACAGGTCGATGAAGTTGCGGCCCGTGCCGAAGGAGCCCTGAGCGCCGGCCGGCGTGATGCTGCCTTGGACCGCCGGCAGGTCGTTCACCGCGTTGGCGATGTTGGTGATGCCTTTGTCCTGCAGGTACTGGCTGGTCACCATCGCCACAGGCTTGTCGGATGTCAGGTCGGGACGTGGGATGCGCGAGCCGGTGACCACGATTTCCGAGACGTCGACGCCGCCCGGCGCCGGATTGGCCGCCGCCTGCTGTGCGTAGGCGAGGTGCGGCGCAGCCAAGCTGGCGATGGCGGCCGACGCGAGAAGCGCCGGGCGCAGCATGGCCCTGGTCATGATCTTCATTTTAGAGGTCCCCAAGCCTGTTTTGTTTGCGCGCGCCGATGCCTCGGCGCGGCCCGTCGGCGCACAGCTCTGATGAGACCAGTCCCCCAGCTCGCGGCTGCGCATCCTGACGAGGGCGTCACGCTGTCATGCTATCGTCAAGGTCGCAACACGATCGCGCCTCAATCGCCGACCGGCGGGCGGATTTGCCCTCGAATTTCGAGCTAGGTGCGCTTTTGCTGCCACAGGTCCGCGGAGGCGCGCAAAGTCGAACCCCTTCGTATAGCACCGTTAGGCAATGGATTTGAGCGCCTCGCCCAGCGCCTCGACGCTTTCGGCGGTGGTCGCCCAGGAGCACATGAAGCGCACCGTGCCGTCGAGGAAGCGATAGGCGAACCAGCCGCTGTCGTGCAGCCGTTTCAGCGTGGGCTCATCCATCTCGACGAACAGGCCGTTCGCCTCGACCGGGTGGCGGGCCGGGAACGGCGTCAGCGCCGCCAGCTTCTTGGCCATGGCGTTGGCGTGAGCCGCATGGCGCAACAGCGCCCCGTCCTGCAGCATGCCGATGAACGGCGCGGCGTAGAACCGGCCCTTCGAGGGCAGTTGGCCCGCCTGCTTCAGCCTCGCGTCGAACCGACGGGCGATCGCCCGATCGAAGATCACCACCGCCTCGGAAGGCGGCATGCCGGCCTTGGTGCCGCCGACCACCAGGAGGTCCACGCCCAGGCCCTTGATCGCCTTCAGGTCGAACCCTGCGGCCGCGGCGTTGGCGAGCCGCGCGCCGTCCAGGTGCACGCCGTACCCCTTGGCCTTGGCCGGCGCGATCAGCGTCCTGAGCTCGGCCGCGGAATAGACCGTGCCGTACTCGGTGGCGTTGGTCAGCGACAGGGCGGCTGGCGGCTGGCGATAGGAGACGTCCGGCGCCGCCAGCGGCTCGACGAGCGCCGCCGGGTCCATCTTGCCCGACGCCCCGGGCAGCCGGATCAGCCCCAGGCCCTGGCCGAAGAACCCCGGCGCGCCGGTCTCGTCGGTGCAGACGTGGGCGTGCTCGTGCGCCAGCACCGCCTCGAAGGGCCGGCAGAGCGCGGCCAGCGAGAGGGCGTTGGCGGCGGTGCCGGAGGCCACGAACCGCACCTCGGCGTCGGCGTCCAGCAGCTCGCGCACCAGGTCGGCGGCCCGTGAAGTGATCGGGTCCGTGCCGTACCCCGAGGTGAAGCCCTGGTTCGCGGCGACCACCGCCTCCATGGCTTCGGGCGTCGCCGGGGCGGTGTTGTCGGAGGCGAAGTCGTAGCGGGCCATGGCGAGGCTTTTCGGCGAGCCGTCGGCTCAGGGCAAGCCCGGAGAGGCCTCAGAGGCCCGTCGCCCAGGCCCTGACGTCGTCGGCGAACAGCTCGGGCTCCTCCATGGCCGCGAAGTGGCCGCCGCGCGGCATCTCGGTCCAGCGCTGGATGTTGTAGGCGCGCTCGGCGTAGCTGCGCGGCGGGGCGGTGTAGAGCGGCTCGCCGGGGAAGTTGGCGAAGGCGGTCGGCGTCTCGCAGCGCTCGCCCTCCTTGAAGGCGACGCCGCCTTCCTCGAGCAGACCCCTGTAATACCAGGCGCCGGTCGTGAAGCTGTCGGTCATCACGTAGAGCATGATGTTGGTGAGCAGCCGGTCTTTCGGATGCGCCTCGTCGAACGGCTTGGTTCGCAGATCCGACCAGTCGTGGAAGCGCTCGGCGATCCAGGCCGCCTGGCCCACGGGATTGCCGGCCGCGAGCCAGGCGAGGGATTGGGGCTTCGAGGCCTGCAGGCGGAAATAGGCGCCCATCACCTCCATCGCACCCTGCTGGCGCTGGAGCCAGGCGGTCTCGTCCTCCGACTTCGGCCCGCCCTGTGGCCGGAAACCCATCATGTTGAGGTGGATCGCCTTGGCGTGTGCGCCATGGTCGTGGCCGAGCCAGGAGGTGACCAGCGCGCCCCAGTCGCCGCCTTGGGCAAGGTAGGTCGAATAGCCCAGCACCTCGGTCATCAGCGTGTCGAACAACCGCGCCGTCGTGCGCTGTCCGACCGGCCGCTTCGGCTTGGAGGAGTAGCCGAACCCGGGAAGCGTCGGGATGACGAGGTCGAAGGCGTCGGAGGCCCGGCCGCCCGAGCGCGAGGGAAACGCGAGCTTTTCGATCACGCCCCAGAACTCGTAGTGCGATCCCGGCCAGCCGTGGGTCATGATCAGCGGCCGCCGGCCGCCGGCTTCGCCCACCACATAGACGAAGTGGATGTCGAAGTCCTCCACCCGGGCGATCAACTGCGGATACCGATTGAGCTCGTCCTGCGCCGCGCGCCAGTCGTAGTCCTCGGTCCAGTACTCGCAGAGGCTCCGGAGATACTTTGCGTCACAGCCATAGGCCCAGCCGTCGGGCGCCTGCGGAGCGAGCGGCCACGGATAATCGCGCACCTGGTCGAGCACCCGGCGCACTTTCGACTTTTTCCAGTGGACCTCGAACGGCTCGGGCTTGGGCATGGGACGCTCCTTCGGACGAGACCCTCGACGTGTGACGCCGCGGCGGTCAAGCTCGGCCGCAGAATCGGTCGCTCAGCCCGGCCTCAGGCCCTTGGCGAGCGCGGCGGTCAACGCCTGTTGCAGGCCGCGCGCAGCGCCCGGCGGCAGCTTCCCGGCAAGCTCGAGCACGATCGCGCCGTGGGCGGCGGCCCAGAACATCATCCCCACCTGTTCCGGATCGCCCACCAGCACGCCGTCTGCGACCAGGTCCTTCACGTAGGCGCTCATCGTCTCGCGTGCGCGCCTGGCGGCCGCCACCAGGTCCGGATAGTCCGCCTCGCGCGGCTGGTTGAGGTCGAACATCAGCTTGTAGGTGTGCGGGTGGCCCAAGGCGAAATCGATGTAGGCCTGGCCCACCGCCGCCCCTCTCGCCCGCGCGCTGCCGGTCCGCGCGCGGGCTTTTTCCAGGGCCTCGGCGAAACGGTTGAAGCCGTTGGTCCGCACAGCCGCCAGGATGTCGTCCTTGTCGCGAAAGTAGCGATAGGGCGTCATCGGCGAGACGCCGAGCTCGGCAGCCAGCTGGCGCATGGTCACCGCGTCGGGCCCCTTCTCGGCGAACAGCCGTTCCGCCGCCTCGCACAGCCGGTCCCGGAACTCGGCGACATCGGTCTCGGACAGGACGCGCGGCATCGGACCTCGGCGCTCGGACAAAAGTGGCGCCAGAGCTAAACCGTACAGGATGTACTTACAACGTAAGTCTTTTCACTCGGCGGCGTCAGACCGGATCGGAGCTCTCGTCACAGTCGATGTCATCCACCAACCGGGCGCCCTGCCACAGTTCGACGGTCGGCGCGCCCTCCTGGCAGAGCTCCTCGGCTTCGGCGCGGGCGCTCTGGTCGTCATCCGCCTGAATCCAGGCGGCCCCGCGGATGTGGCGACTACGGTCCACACGATAGGCGCGATACGTCGGCATCTTGAGAAGCTCCGCCAGCGAAGCCTACCAAACGGCCTGAATTCAAGACGGTTGCCGAACCGCTTTCGGCGGATCAGACGAGCGGCTCAGACCAGCGCGCCGTGGCAGTGCTTGAACTTCTTGCCCGAGCCGCAGGGGCAGGGGGCGTTGCGGCCGGTCCGCTCCCAGTCGGTCGGCAGGGCGCTCACCGGCAGGGCGGCGCGCTCCGCGTTCGGCACATTGTCCGGCAGGAACCCTCGCTCGACCTCGTTCTCGCCGGTCAGCGGGTTCATGTGGACCTCGAACATCTGGCCGGCCGGCGGGGGCGGCGGCTGCTCGAACTGGAACTCCACCGTCATCAGCCAACGGGTCACGCTCTGGCGCAGGTCCACCAGCAGCTTCTCGAACAGGGTGAAGGCTTCGGTCTTGTACTCGTTGAGCGGATCGCGCTGGCCATAGCCGCGCAGCCCGATGACGTTCCTCAGGTGGTCGAGGTGCATCAGGTGCTCGCGCCACTCGTGATCGATCATCTGCAGCAGGAAGCTCTTCTCGATCATCCGCATGTGCTCGCCCACCAGCGCCTCGCGCTCGGCGGCGCGGGCGTCCGCGGCGGCGTTCACCCGCTCCTCGATCTCCTCGTTCGCGATGCCTTCCTCGGCGGCCCAGTCGCGGATCGGCAACTCCAGGCCGAGGATTTCCCGCAGGTGCTCATCCAGCCCCTCGACGTCCCACTGCTCGGCGTAGGCCTTCGGCGGCAGGTGCAGGGTGACCAGATCGCTGATGGTGTCGCGACGCATCTCCACGACCACGTCGGAGACGTCGGCGGCGTTCATGAACTCCGCACGCTGTTCGAAGACCGCCTTGCGCTGATCGTTCACGACGTCGTCGTACTTGAGCAGGTTCTTGCGGATCTCGTAGTTGCGCTGCTCGACCTTCTTCTGGGCCGTGGCGATCGCCGAGTTCAGCCACTTGTGGGTGATCGCCTCGCCTTCCTGGACGCCGAAGGTGCGCATGATCGCGTCCAGCCGTTCGCCGGCGAAGATCCGCAGGAGGTCGTCCTCGCACGACAGATAGAACTTCGAGCGTCCGGGGTCGCCCTGACGGCCGGTCCGGCCGCGCAGCTGGTTGTCGATCCGCCGGCTCTCGTGGCGCTCGGTGCCGAGCACGAACAGGCCGCCGGCGGCCAGCGCCTGGGCCTTGGCCCCGGCGATCTCGGCCTCGATCTCCGCCCGCTTCTTGGCCGACATCTCCGGGGTGACCTCGATCCCCTCGGCGAGCTGCGCCTCGCGCCAGTCCAGAACGCGCATGTCGACGTTGCCGCCCAGCTGGATGTCGGTGCCGCGGCCGGCCATGTTGGTGGCGATGGTCACCGTGCCGGGCACGCCGGCGTCGGCGACGATCTTCGCCTCCTGCTCGTGGTAGCGGGCGTTCAGCACGTTGTGCGGGATGCCGGTCTGCCGCTTGCCGTCCAGCTCGAACTTGTGCGCCTTCAGGAGTTCGGAGAGCTGCTCGGATTTCTCGATCGAGACCGTGCCCACCAGGATCGGCTGTCCACGCCGGTAGCAGTCTTCGATCTGGCCGATGATCGCCTGGTTCTTCTCCGCCCCGGTCCGATAGACCTCGTCGTCTTCGTCGATCCGTGCGATCGGCCGGTTGGTCGGGATCTCGGCGACATCCATCTTGTAGATGTCGAAGAACTCCTGGGCCTCGGTCGCCGCCGTGCCGGTCATGCCGGAGAGCTTGGAGTACAGGCGGAAGTAGTTCTGGATGGTCACCGAGGCCAGGGTCTGGTTCTCGGGCTGGACGACGACCCCTTCCTTGGCCTCGATCGCCTGGTGCAGGCCCTCCGACAGCCGCCGGCCGTGCATCATCCGACCGGTGAACTCGTCGATCAGGATCACCTCGCCGGCGCGGACGATGTAGTCCCGGTCGCGCAGGTAGAGCACGTTGGCCCTCAGCGCCTGGTTGACGTGGTGCACCACGCTGACGTTGGCGGCGTCGTAGAGGCCCGCGGAATCCTCGGCGAGATGCCCGCCGGCCAGCAGGATCTCCTCGATCTGCTCGGCGCCCTCTTCGGCCAGCATCACTTGGCGCTGCTTCTCGTCGTGCTCAAAGGTCGTGGGGTCCTTGATCAGCTCCCTCACCAGCCCGTCGATGGTCCGGTAGAACTCCGAGCGGTCCTCGGTGGGCCCCGAGATGATCAGCGGCGTGCGCGCCTCGTCGATCAGGATCGAGTCCACCTCGTCGACGATCGCGAAATTGTGGCCCCGCTGGACCATCTCGCTGGCGTCGTAGACCAGGTTGTCGCGCAGGTAGTCGAAGCCGAACTCGTTGTTGGTCCCGTAGGTGATGTCGGCGTTGTAGGAGGCCTGCCGCTGCCCCTGCGAGAGGCCGTGCACGATCACCCCGACGCTCATGCCGAGGAAGCCGTAGATCTGGCCCATCCATTCGGCGTCGCGCTGCGCCAGGTAGTCGTTGACGGTGATCAGGTGCACGCCCTTGCCGGCGAGCGCGTTCAGATAGACCGGCGCGGTGGCCACCAGGGTCTTGCCCTCGCCGGTCCGCATCTCGGCGATGCCGCCCTGATGCAACACCATGCCGCCCACCAGCTGCACGTCGTAGTGCCGCTGGCCCAGCGTCCGGCGTGCGGCCTCGCGCACGACCGCGAAGGCCTCCTCCAGCAGGTCGTCGAGCGTCTCGCCGTTGGCGAACCGCGCGCGGAACTCTTCCGTCTTGGCCCTCAGCTGCTCGTTGGAGAGCGCCTGGATCTGCGGCTCCATGTCGTTGATCCGGCCGACACGGCCCAGCATGGTGCGGACCTTGCGGTCGTTGGAGGAGCCGAAGAACCGTTGGAACATGGTCAAGCGGAGAGGTCCGGACTGATGGGCGGCGGCAGGCCGCACAGGCCCGAAAAATCCGCTCATTTGAAGGCGCGCGAGACTTAAGCAGCGCCCCCTTCAGTGTCAACGCGGCCCCCGGACCCATTCCCGCTCATCCCGGCGTTCGCCGGGATGAGCGGTTATCGATCACAGCACCTCGAACAATCCCGCGCCGCCCATGCCGGTGCCGATGCACATCGAGACCACGACGTTCTTCACGCCGCGGCGCTTGCCTTCCTGCAGGATGTGGCCGGTAAGGCGCGCGCCGGTCATGCCATACGGGTGGCCGATGGCGATCGAGCCGCCGTTGACGTTGTAGATCTCCGGATCGACGCCCAGGGTGTCGCGGCAGTAGAGGCACTGCGAGGCGAAAGCCTCGTTGAGCTCCCAGAGCTCGATGTCATCCACCTTCAGGCCGTGGCGCTCCAGCAGCCTGGGCACCGCGAACACCGGGCCGATGCCCATCTCGTCGGGCTCGCAGCCGGCGACCGCCCAGCCCTTGAAGACGCCCATCGGCTCCAGGCCGCGCCGCTCGGCTTCCTTCGCCTCCATGATCACCACGGCGGCCGCGCCGTCGGAGAGCTGCGAGGCGTTGCCGGCGGTGATGAACTTGCCCTCGCCCTTCACCGGCTGCAGCTTGGCCAGGCCCTCGAGCGTCGTGTCGGGGCGGTTGCACTCGTCGCGGTTCACCTCGTAGTCGACGATCTTCTCCTCGCCCGTCTCCTTGTTGACCTGCTTCATCTTGGTCTTCATCGGGACGATCTCGTCGCGGAACTTGCCGGCCTGCTGGGCGGCGGCCATCCGGCGCTGGCTCTCCAGCGAATACTCGTCCTGGTACTCGCGGCTGATCTTGTAGCGCGCGGCCACCACGTCGGCTGTGTCGATCATCGGCATGTGGAAGGCCGGGTACATCTGGGTCAGCGTCGGGTCGTTGTTCTCCGCCGAGCCGCGGCCGGGGGGCATGCTGATGCTCTCCACGCCGCCGGCCACGACCACCTCGGCGCCGTCGTTCTTCACATAGTTGGCCGCCGCGGCGATGGCGTTGAGGCCCGACGAGCAGAAGCGGTTGATGGTGACGCCGGCGGTGGTCACCGGCAGCCCCGCAAGCAGCGCCGCCTGGCGCGCGGGGTCGCCGTTTGGATGAGCCACGTTGCCAAGGAAGACGTCCTCGACGGCCTCCTTCTCGACGCCGGCGCGGTCGACCGCGTGCTTGATGGCGTGGGCGGCCATGCTCATGACCGGGGTCATGTTGAACCCGCCGCGGGCCGATTTGGCCAGTCCCGTCCGGGCGTAAGAAACAATGACGGCTTCGCGCATTTGAAATGATCCTCCACAAGAATTCTTCGGCGGCCCTGACGGGGTCGATCTGAGCGCTCCGTCTAACCTTTGCATCGTGTGGCGCAAATGGCTAGGGACGGGGCGCGCGCCAGCGCGATTTCCATACCGCCGGCCGACGCGCGCAAGACGCCGCGGCATCAGGACAACTCAGACGGGGGGCCGGTCATGAGCCGCAAGCCGAGGACCGCCAAGGCGCTGGAAGTCGCCGCCAAGCCGGTGGAGGTCGTGGGCCAGGCGCTGGAGCGCGCGTTCGATCCTCTGACCAGCACGCTCAAGCGCGCCGCGCTCAAGCGCGCCGACAAGCAGGCCCGCCAGTTCGCCCAGGCTACGACGGCGGCGCCGACGAACAAGGCCGAGCGCACCGATCTCATGGTCTCGCCGCTCGCGGTTCCGTTTCCGAGCATCGCCCCGGTCGGCGGCGTCGAAATGGCCGCCGGGCGCGCCGGCTTCTACAAGCCCGAGCGCGACGACTTCGTGGTCATGATCTTCCCGGAGGGCGCGAGCTGCGCCGGCGTCTTCACCCGCCACGGAGTGGGCTCGGCGCCGGTCGACTGGTGCAAGCGGCACCTTGCGACGACCAAGGGGGAGGGGGTCCGGGCGTTGGTGGTCAACGCCGGCTGCGCCAACTCCTTCACCGGCAAGCCGGGCGCCGATGCGGTGCGCCGCGTCTGCTCGGCGACAGCCAAGCGCTTCGACTGCCGCCAGCGCGACGTGATGGTGGCCTCCACCGGCGTGATCGGCGTGCTGCTGGACGACTCCCGGATCATCCACCGCCTGCCCGAGCTCGAGCACCGCATGGCGCCGGACGGCTGGCTCGCCGCGGCGCGCGCCATCATGACCACCGACACCTTCCCGAAGGGCGCCTACGCCGAGGCCACGATCGACGGCCAGACGGTCCGCATCGCCGGGATCTGCAAGGGTTCGGGCATGATCGCGCCTGACATGGCGACCATGCTGGCCTTCGTGGTCACCGATGCGGCGATCTCGCCGGCGGCGTTGCAGATCCTGGTCTCGCTCTACGCGCGCAACACCTTCAACGCGGTGACGGTGGACGGCGACCGCTCGACCAACGACACGCTCCTGCTGTTCGCCACCGGCCAGTCGGGCGCGCCGCGCATCGGCCGCGCCGGCGACCGGCGGCTCGCCGATTTCCGCGAGAAGTTGGAGGGCGTGCTGCTCGACCTCGCCTTGCAGCTCGTCCGCGACGGGGAGGGCGCCTCGAAGTTCATCAAGGTCACGGTGAGCGGCGCCGAGAGCCACGCCTCGGCCCGCAAGATCGCCCGCACCGTCTGCGAGAGCCCGCTGGTCAAGACCGCCTTCGCCGGCGAGGACGCCAACTGGGGCCGCATCGTCATGGCCGTCGGCCGCGCGGACGAACCCATCGACCGCGACAAGCTCTCGGTCAGGTTCGGCGAGCTGTGGGCCGCGCAGGACGGCCTCGTCGCGCCGACCTACGACGAGGTCAAGATGAGCGCCTACATGAAGAACAAGCAGCTGGAGGTCGGCATCGACGTCGGCGTCGGCCGCGGCTCGGCCGAGATGTGGACCTGCGATCTCACCAAGCGCTACGTCGAGATCAACGGGGACTACCGGTCTTAGCCTCCGCCCGGCGCTCGGCGGCGATGCGGTCTTCGTGGTGAAACGGGCAGATGCCGAATCCCAAGCCCCTCCTCCTGGTCGCCGCCGCGGCGCTCGTCGACGTCGACGGCCGGGTGCTGATCTGCAAGCGGCCGCCGGGCAAGGCCATGGCGGGGCTGTGGGAATTTCCGGGCGGCAAGCTTGAGGCGGCCGAGACGCCGGAAGCCTGTCTGATCCGCGAGCTCGAGGAAGAGCTGGGCATCGCCGTCACTCTCCCCTGCCTCGCGCCCTTCGTGTTCGCCAGCCACGCCTACGAGACGTTCCACCTGCTCATGCCGCTCTACCTGGTCCGCCGCTGGGAGGGCCGCGTCGAGAACCGCCACCACGCCGCGCTCGCCTGGGTGAAGCCTTCGAAGCTCACCGACTATCCCATGCCGCCCGCCGACGCCCCGCTGGTCGCCTGGCTGAGGGACCTGATCTGATGCGCCAGGCGGCCCACACCATGGCCTTGGACACGCCGGGCGCGGGCCTGCGCGAGATCACCCGCGAGGTCGTGCGCTGGATCGCAGAGCAGCAGATGACCACGGGCTTGCTCACCCTGTTCTGCCGCCACACCTCGGCCTCGCTGCTCATCCAGGAGAACGCCGACCCCGACGTCGCCCGCGACCTGGAGGACTATTTCGCGCACCTCGCGCCGGAGAGCGCCGCCTACCGCCATCAGGACGAGGGCCCCGACGACATGCCGGCCCACCTGCGCGCCGCGCTCACCCAGACCCAGCTCTGCATCCCGCTGGTTGGCGGGCGGCTGGCGCTCGGGACCTGGCAGGGGATCTGGCTGTTCGAGCACCGCGGCCGCCCGCACCGCCGCGAGATCGTCCTGCACCTGATCGGGGAGTGACTCCTCAGCACTCAAGACAAGCCCAGCCATGACGGAATAGGAATTGGAAGAAAGCGAGGGGCCATGATCCGCAAGCTCACCATCCTGGCCGCGCTGCTGGCGCTCGCAACGCCGGCGGCGGCGCAGACCGGCGGCGCCTGGTTCGGCGTCCCGCTCCCGCCGGCGGCAAGTCCGCCCGACCGGCCCACCTTCCGGATCGCGCCCGCCCCTTATGGCCCGGAGCCCTTTGCCGGGCGGCCGAAGGACGACGCCGGCGGCGTGCTCGCCGCCGAGCACCTGATGGCCGATGTCGGCGCCATCGTCGGCTTCTCGCTCGAGCGGCGGGCGGCCGGCGATCTTCTGTATGGCCGGATCAGCGGGACCGAGGGGGAGAAGCGCACCGTCGACTGGGCGGTCGCACAACTGAAGGCCGCGGGCCTCGCCGACGCCCACGCCGAGCCCTATGTCTCCGAGCAGCCGCTCTGGTGGCCCACCCGCTCGCAGGTGCGGCTGTTCGGCGATCCGGCGTTCGGGCCCGGCAGCGTCGACGTCGTTTTGCAGACCGCGGTCCCGCTCCGCGCCTCGAAGACGCTGCCCGCGCCTGTCACCGCGCCCCTGATCTTCGTCGGCCGAGGCTCGGCCGCCGAGCTCGCCCATGCCGACGTCCGCGGCAAGATCGCCGTGGTCAACGTCGTGCCCGACGACAGCCTCTACGCCTCGCGCGAGAAAGGCGTCGCCCGCGAGCTGGAGCGGCGGGGTGCGGTCGGCGTGATCAACGCGGTCGAGAGCCCCGGCAACCTCCTCTACTACGACCCCCGCTACGGCTGCGAGGCGATCCCGTGCTACCTGCTCGGCGGCGACGACGGGGCGTTCCTGGAGAGCGTGGTCGGCAAGGCCGCCGCGGCGGGGCGGGCCGTCTCCGCCCGCCTCGATCTCGCCGCGGAGCTTCGGCCGGGGCTCACCGCCTGGAACGGCGTCGCCACCCTTGCCGGCGCCAGCCCGGAGGTCGTCATCGTCAACGCCCATGCGGACGCCTGGTGGGACGGCGCCGACGACAACGCCGACGGCCTCGCCGTCATGCTGGGCCTCGCCCGCTACTACGCGCACCGCGGACGCAGACCCGAGCGCACCCTCGTGTTCATGGTCAGCGGCGGCCATCACACCGCCAATGGCGCGGCCGCCTTCATCAGGGCCCACCCGGAGATCATCGCCCGCACCGTGCTGGTGATGAACCTGGAGCACCTGGCGCAGATCGCCGTCGCCCAGGCGCCGCGCCTCGATCCGGCGGCCGATCGCTACGGCTCCGGCGTCTGGGCGGCCTCGACCGTCGAGAGCGTGAAGCAGGCCGGCGCCGCCAACGCGAGTCCGCTCGTCTGGAAGCTGATGGGCAAGGCGTCGCAGCGCTACGGCGTGGTCACCAGCTACGTTCCATCCGCCAGCGCGCCCGGCGACCTCGGCGCCTACATCCGCGCCGGCCTTCCTTCGGCCCAGCTGATCTCGAGCGAGGTCTACTACCACTCCTCGGGCGACACGCCGCCCACCATCTCGCGGCCGGGCCTGGAGCGCGCGGCCGCCTACTACGTGGGCTTCATCGACGACGTCATGGCGACGCCGGCGGCTCAGCTGAGGGGTGCGCCGACGGCTCCGGCCGCTCAGCGCCGATAGCTCGCCCGCACGGTCATGCGGCCGGGCCGGGTGGCGTCGACCACGCACTGACCGGTGTCGGCCATCGCGTGCTGGCCCAGGCAGAAGACGTCCTCATACTGCGGGCCGGCCGCCGCCAGGCACTGGTAGAGATTGAGCTTGGCGAGTCGCAGGCACTCGCCCGCCCGCGGCTCGCTCATCAGCGCGCGGCCGCGGCTCTCCTCGCCAAGCACCGAGAGCGCGGCCAGCGCCACGCCGCGCACGACCGCAGGGCCGGCCGGACCCGAGCGGCGGCCGCTCTCGGCCATCGCCGAATAGAGTCGGGCGCTTTCCGCCGCATCGGCGCGATAGGGCTCGGCCGAGAGCTGCTTCACCCGCGCGAGACGGCCCCTGGGATCGCTGACGCTGCGCTTCGACCACGCCTGGCGCTGCACGGAATAGGCCGCCCGCTTCACCTTCAGCCCCTGCGCGTGCAGCGCCTCGCCCTGGGTGATCAGCGCGCCGGAGGCCCGCGCGGCCGCCGCTTCGCCGCCCGGCAGCGACAGCGCCAGGCCGGGCTCTGCCGCCAGACGCCTGGCGAGCTCGGCGCGGTTGCGGCTCGCCCTCACCGCGGCCACGAAGCGCGGCTCCTGCAGGGCCGCCACCGCCGCATAGGCGACCATGCCGTGCTCCAGCTGCCGCGGCTCGTGGCTCGCGCCCGCCTGCAGCGCCTGGGAGACCTCGGCGGGGCCGGCGAACTGGTCGTCGATCGCGCGCGCCCGGCGCATGTAGGCTTCGAAGACGCCGGCCTCCGCGGTGAGGTTGGAGGGCGCCGGCCGCGCGGCCGGCGAAGAGTAGGCCCTAGACTGCGGCCGCGGGGATTCCGCGCAGCCGGCGAGGAACGCGATCGCGCCGATCGCCACGCCGGCGCGCACCAGAACTCTGAACGTCACGCTTGCCCCCGAGAGAGCGTCCCTCGAGCTTCACCTTAGGAAGCTTCGCTTCGAAGCTTCGCCGTGGCGCCTTGTCGCGCAGGCTGGGCGCGGCCGGCTTAAGGAAGCCGAAACCGGCGTGGTTAGCGGGGCAGCTTGTGCTCGACCACGCCCAGCGCCTCGGCGAGCCGCATCTTCGCCGCGCCGGGCTTCAGCGGCTGCTGCTGGCTCTCGTGCGGCGCCCAGCCGGTGAGCGTCAGAATCTCGAAGCTCGCGCTCACCCGCCCGTCGGGGCCCGTGAACCGCTGCTGGTAGATCTCGCAGGCGCGCCCGATCAGCGATCGGGTCATGGCGCGCGGATGCCGCTCGGCGAGCGCATTGGTCTCGCCCATCTGGCGCAGGTCGGCCAGCAGCCGCAGCGGATGCTCGTAACTCACCCTGACCCGGTCCACGTCGGCGACCGGCAAGGCGAATCCGGCTCGTTGCAGCAGCGAGGCCGCATCCGCCGTGTCGGCGAACGGCGAGACGCGCGCCCCCGCGCCGTCCAGCAGCTCGGCTTCGGCGGCCATCAGCGACTGGCGAAGCTCGGTGAGCGTCGTCCCCCCGAGGAAGGCGCCCAGGAACAGGCCGTCCGGCTTCAGCGCCCGGCGCGCCTGGATCAGCGCCCCGACCACGTCGTTGGTCCAGTGCAGCCCGAGGGTCGAGACCACCAGGTCGAGGCTCGCCTCGGCGAACGGCAGCCGCTCCTCGTCCAGAACCACCCGCACGCCGCCGCGGCCGGCGAGCATCGCCGGCGAGGCGTCCGACTCGATCAGGGTTCCGATCCTGGCGCCTGCATCGCTCTGCGCCAGCGCCTGCCGGAACGCGCCGGCGCGGCTGGAAAGCTCGACCGCAAGCGGGAACTCCCGCATGATCGCCTCCAGCCGCTCGGCCAGGTCCAGCGCGGCGCGGCGGTGCAGGAAATCGGCTTGCCCGAACCCCGCCGCGGCGCGGTCCAGGCGCTTGCGGTGCAGGGTTCGGTCGAACAGGCGGGGCGGGGCGGACATTGAGCGCGGAAGATGGGCTCTTGGCGGGGCTTTTGAAACCGGGCCCCCGCGTCCGTGCCCTGTGGCGCACCGGCCTCGACCTGGTCTTCCCGCCGCAGTCGCTGGACGGCGCGCCCACTCTGGCCGGCGGCCTCGCGCCCGAGACCTGGGCGCGCATCCACTTCCTGGACGGGCCGGTCTGCGACGGCTGCGGCCAGCCGTTCGAGTACGACCAGGGGCCGGGCGCCCGGTGCGGCGGGTGCATGGCCCGACCGCGCGCCTTCCAGTCGGCCCGCGCCGCCTGCCTCTACGACGAGGCCTCGCGCGATCCGATCCTGAAGCTGAAGCACGCCGACCGGCTCGACCTCGCGCCGCTCATGGCCCGCTGGATCTCGCGGGCCGCGCGCGAGCTGATCGCCGAGGCCGACGGCCTGGTCCCAGTGCCGCTGCACCGCGGCCGGTTGTTCCGTCGCCGGTACAACCAGGCCGCCGAGATCGCACGTCCCCTGGCCGCCCTCACCGGCGTCCCCTACCTGCCCGATGCGCTCGTCCGCCGCCGCGCCACCGAAACCCAGGCCGGGAAGTCCGGGGCGGGGCGTCGCCGCAACGTCGCCGCCGCCTTCGGAGTCCCGGCCGCTCGCGCCGCCCAGGTGGCGGGCCGCCGCCTGGTGCTGATCGACGACGTGATGACCACCGGGGCGACGGCGGAGGGCTGTGCGCGCGCCCTGCAGAAGGCCGGCGCTACGCGCGTGGATGTCGCAGTGGTCGCACGTGTTAAAGAGATGGGCGGACTCACTATATGAAGGCTGAGCGACAGGTCTTCGTCAGGGCGCCATGAGCCACGTCACGATCTATACCAAGCCCTACTGCCCTTATTGCGTGCGCGCGATCTCGCTGCTGGAGGGCAAGGGCGTGGACTTCACCGAGATCGAAGCGGCTTTCGATCCGCAACTTCGCCAGGAGATGATCCGCCGCTCCGGACGCGCCACCTTCCCGCAGATCTTCATCGGCGAGCATCACATCGGCGGCTGCGACGACATGATGGCCCTGGAGCGCGCCGGCAAGCTCGACCCTCTGCTGCAGACCGCGGCCTGAGGTCCCTCCCCATCATGGGGATGGAGAGCTATATCCTCACCCATGAAGGTCGGCCTGATCCAGACCCGCACGCCCGCCAGCCAGGAGGCGGCGCTCGCGCACGTCCTGCCGCTGGTCCGTGAGGCGGCGGCTCAGGGCGCCGGGCTCATCGCCACGCCGGAGGGTTCGAACCTCCTGCAGAAGAACCGCGGGAAGCTGTTCGCGACGCTGCGGAGCACCGACGAGGATCCGTTCGTGCGCGGCATGCGCGACCTCGCCGGCGAGCTCGGCGTCTGGATCCTGATCGGCTCGGCGCTGGTCCGGCGCGAGGACGGCAAGTGCGCCAACCGCGCCCTGCTCGTCGACCCCGCAGGCGAGATCACCGCCAGCTACGACAAGCTGCACATGTTCGACGTGGACCTGCCGACCGGCGAGACGGCGCGCGAGTCCGAGAGCTACGAGCCCGGTGACCGTGCGGTCATCGCCGACATCCCGGGCGCCCGGCTGGGGCTCACCATCTGCTACGACCTGCGCTTCCCGGCGCTCTACCGGTCCCTGGCCCTGGCCGGCGCCGAGATCATGACCATCCCCGCCGCTTTCACCCGCCCCACCGGCGAAGCGCACTGGGAGATCCTGATGCGGGCCCGCGCCATCGAGACCGGCGCCTTCGTGATCGCCCCCGCCCAGGGCGGCTTCCACGAGGACGGGCGCGGCACCTGGGGCCGCTCGCTGGCCGTCGGGCCCTGGGGCGAGGTGCTCGGCAAGCTCGACCACGACGAGCCCGGCGTGCTGGTTGTCGAGATCGATCCCGCCGCCGCCGGCAAGGCGCGCCGCGCCATCCCGGCGCTCGCCAACGCCCGGGCGTTCGCCGGGCCGGACGCGCCGCGATGATCCGCTACGCCCTGGCCTGCGAGCACGGCCACGCGTTCGAGGGCTGGTTCGGCTCCTCCGACGACTTCGACGTCCAGCAGGCTCAGAACCTGCTCGAATGCCCGCTCTGCGCCTCCAGGGCGGTCAGCAAGCAGATCATGGCGCCCGCCGTCGCCGGCACGAAGAAGACGCTGCCCGGCGAGACGCCCGCGAAGACGCAGATGATGATGGAGGCCCTTGGCCGGCTCCGCGCCCACGTGGAGGAGACCTTCGACGACGTCGGCGACGCCTTCGCATCCGAAGCCCGCGCCATCCACGAGGGCCGCTCGGAAGCGCGCGGCATCTATGGCCAGGCGAGCCCAACGGAGGTGCGGGCGCTGATGGAGGACGGCGTCCCCGTGGCCCCGCTGCCGCCCAGGCCCCCGGCCAAATCCGAGCTCAACTGACCTGAGCTCACACGCCGCCACTGGCTCTCGCGCGGTGCCACGCGGCTGCAGATGCTGCAGGCCACCATGGCCATCGTGGAGAAGAACAACGCGCCGAATTGAAGTCCCTCTCGGGCTTGTGTGGCCCAATTGCCACACTATCTCTGGCAGGGCTGGGGTTGCGCTTCGTCAAGGCGACCCTCGCACATCCGCCTATCGAGGGGACTTGATGAACATCGACATCTATTCCGACCGCGCCAAGCAGGCGATCTCGTCGGCGCAGAGCCTGGCGCTCGCGCGGCGCAACCAGCAGCTCGCGCCGGAGCATCTGCTGAAGGTGCTGCTGGAGGAGAAGGACGGGCTCGCCCGCGCGCTGATCCAGAGCGCCGGCGGCCGGCCCGACCAGGCCGACCAGGCGGTCGAGGCCGCGATCGCCAAGCTGCCGAAGGTCGAGGGCGGCTCCGGCCAGCTCTACCTGAAGCCCGAGACCGCGCGGGTGTTCGCCGATGCGGAAGCGGGCGCCAAGAAGGCGGGCGACGCCTTCGTCACCACCGAGCGGCTGCTGATCGCCATCGCCAAGGAGGGCGCCGAGGCGGCCGCGGCGCTGAAGTCGGCCGGCGCCACGCCCAAGGGCCTCGAGGAGGCCGCCCAGGGGGTGCGCAAGGGCAAGACCGCCGATTCCGCCTCGGCCGAGGAAGGCTATGACGCGCTGAAGCGCTACGCGCGCGACCTCACCCAGGCCGCCCGCGACGGCAAGCTCGACCCCGTCATCGGCCGCGACGAGGAGATCCGCCGCACCATCCAGGTGCTCTCGCGGCGCACCAAGAACAATCCCGTGCTGATCGGCGAGCCCGGCGTCGGCAAGACCGCCATCGTCGAGGGTCTGGCGCTGCGCATCGTCAACGGCGACGTGCCTGAGGGCCTGAAGGACAAGAAGCTGCTCGCGCTCGACATGGGCGCGCTGATCGCCGGCGCGAAGTACCGCGGCGAGTTCGAGGAGCGGCTGAAGGCGGTGCTGAACGAGGTCACGGCCGCCGAGGGCTCGATCATCCTGTTCATCGACGAGATGCACACCCTGGTTGGCGCCGGGAAGTCGGAAGGGGCGATGGACGCCTCCAACCTGCTGAAGCCGGCGCTGGCCCGCGGCGAGTTGCACTGCGTGGGCGCGACCACCCTCGATGAGTACCGCAAGAACGTGGAGAAGGACGCCGCGCTCGCCCGCCGCTTCCAGCCGGTGTTCGTGTCCGAACCCACCGTGGAGGACACCGTCTCGATCCTGCGCGGCCTGAAGGAAAAGTACGAGGTGCACCACGGGGTGCGCATCTCCGACAGCGCCATCGTCGCGGCCGCCACCCTGTCGAACCGCT
>NZ_JAICYI010000068.1 GCF_025934275.1 Phenylobacterium sp. | reverse complement strand
TGACGTGCGCGCCATGGGCCTCGATCAGGCCGCCTTCCTGGACCAGCCGGTTCCGCTCTACATCACCTACCTGACCGCCGCGCCCTCGCCGGGCGGCGTCGCCTTCTTCCGCGACGTCTACGGCAAGGACGCCGCGATGCCGGTGCCGGGGATCGGCCGATGAGCACGCAGGCGCTCGAGCGGCCCTCGCCCGCGCGTCCGCCGCCCTGGATGCAGGGCCCCCTGGCGGCGGCGCCCGGCGTGCGGCGGCTGACGCTGGATGGCCGCGAGGCGCTGTTCTGCGAGCGCCGCCAGCAACTGTTCGAACTGCCGCCAGGACTGGCGTCGCTGTTCGATGAGCTGGCGAGCGCGCGCAAGGAGGCCGACGCGGCCGCGGAGCAGGCGCGCGCCTGGGTCGAGGGCGGCTGGCTAGCGCCGCGCACGCTCTTCGAACGGCTTGCCGGGACGCGGGGCGAGGTGCTGCCGCTGCGGATCGGCGCTCTCCAGGCGCGGGTCGAGCTCCGCGCGGACCGCGGGGACTGCATCGGGCCGATGCTCCGCGAGGTGTTCGGTCAGTTCCGCGCCGCCGTCGGCGCGGACGCCGTCCGACTGGACGTGGTCGGCCTCGGCGGCGCCTGGTTCGTGCTGGGCGAGCAGGTCCCGATCCGCGTGCTCTCGGCGGCGCAGGTGACGCCCGAGATCAAGGCGATGCTCACCACGGAGCTCTGCCGCCGCACGGGCGGGGGCGGCCTGCTGCTGCACGCCGCGATGCTTGAGCGTGACGGGCGGGCCCTACTGCTGGCGGGCGGGCCCGGAGCCGGCAAGAGCACCCTGAGCGTCGCGCTCGCGACGAGCGGGTTCGGGTACCTGTCCGACGATGTCGTCGCCGTCACGCCGGAGGGCGACTTCTGCGGGCTCGCCTTCAGCCCAGCGCTGAAGCCGGGCGCATGGCCGCTGGTGGACTCCCGGATTCCGGCGATCCCGGCCCTCGCGATCCATCGACGGGCGGACGGGCGGGCGGTGCGCTACCTTCCCCTCGGCGCGATGGCGCGGGGCGCCGCCGCGGCGCCGGCGATGGCGGTGCTGCTCGACCGCTGCGAAGGCGCGGCCGCGGCGCTTCAGCCGCTCGATCCCTTGTCGGCCCTGACCGAGGTGCTGGCGTCCGCCTTCTCGGGCGAGCACCGGCTGCGCGGGGAAACCCTGGCGCTGATCGCCGAACGGTTCGCGGCCATGACCTGCGCGCGGCTGGTCTATTCCGACCTCGACGAGGCCGTGGCGCTGCTGCTCGCACACTTCGCGGCCTAGCGGCGCGCGCTGTTTCAGCGGCGAAATGGCTGGACCGGCCGGCGCGTGCGCGGAATGCTGTGAGCACGACTGCCTAGAAACCGAGGGGGAGACGATGCTTGCGAAGCTGCTGGGGGCGCTGGGCCTTGGCGCGGGCCTGCTGCTGGCCGGAACGGCCGCGGCGCAGGGCGGGACGGCGCTGCCCAAGAACGCCTACGCCGACCCTGCCGCCTGGCTCTGCCGGCCCGACAAGACCAGCGGCAACGCCTGCGCCGTCGACCTCACCACCACGGTCGTGAAGCCCGACGGGAGCGAGACGGTCGAGACCTACAAGGCCAATCCGAACGCCCCGATCGACTGCTTCTACGTCTATCCGACCGTGTCGAACGATCCGGGCGTGGTGTCCGACATGAACCCCGGGCCGGAGGAGCTGAACGTCATCAGGGCGCAGTTCGCGCGGTTCGGCGCGAAGTGCCGGCTCTATGCGCCGCTCTACCGGCAGTTCACGCTGACGGCGCTGCGCGCCGGGATCGGCGGCAAGCCGCTGCCAGGCTCGGGCGATCCGGCCATGCGGCGGGTGGGCTACGACGACGTGGTCGACGCCTGGAACTGGTACCTGACCCACGAGAACCACGGCCGCGGCGTGGTGCTGATCGGCCACTCGCAGGGTTCGGGCGTGCTGACCCGGCTGATCAAGAACGAGATCGACGGCAAGCCGGTGCAGGCCAGGCTGGTCTCGGCGATCCTGATGGGCACGCGCCTGCCGGTGGAGGCGGGCAAGGACACCGGCCTCTTCCAGCACATTCCGGTGTGCCGCAGCCCGAGCCAGACCGGCTGCGTGATCGCCTATTCCAGCTTCCGCGACACCGTCCCGCCGCCCGCCAACTCGCGGTTCGGCAAGGTGACCGAGGCGGGCGACATCGCCGCCTGCGCCAATCCGGCGAACCTGGCCGGCGGCCCGGGCGAGCTGCACGCATACCTGTCGAACGCGCCGGCGATCTCCGGCCAGTCGGCGCCCAGGACCGTGTGGGTGAAGGGCAAGGCCAACCCGACCACGCCGTTCATCTCCGCGCCCGGCCTCTTGACCTCGGACTGCGTGCAGAAGAACGGCTTCAGCTACATGCAGGTGCACGTGAACGCGGTCGCCGCCGACCCGCGCACCGACAGCATCGAGGGCGACGTGGTCGGGCCCGACGGCAAGGTCGCGGCCGACTGGGGCCTGCATCTGATCGACGCCAACCTGGCCATGGGCAACCTGGTGGACATCGTGGGCCGGGAAGGCCGGGCCTACCTCAACGCCGCCGACCAACGCATCGCGCCCAAGCCACGCAAGTAGGAGCCCCGGCCATGCCGAGCATCGCCGCCGTCGACGAGAAGACCGGACGCAAGTTCTACCTCGACGATCCGGACGACCTCAAAGCCGGCGAGGAGGTGACCTTCATCCTCAGCCTGCATGGCGGCGGCTCGGTGGGCGCATGGCAGCGGGCCTACTTCCCAACCGTCGACTGCAAGGAGCGGCATCGGCTGGTGATCGCCACGCCCTCGGCGGCGACCAAGGAGCCGTCGCGGCGCTGGGTGGGCGAAGCCGACGACCAGCATCTGCACAACATCGTGGACTTCGTGCTCGGCAAGTACGGCGACGCGGTCCGCTCGTTCTGGCTGGCGGGGCACAGCCAGGGCGGCATGACGTCGGCCCGTCTGCTCGCCGAGGACGCCTTCTTCAAGGCGCGGGCGGACGGCTGGCTGTCGCTCTCCGGCGGCCGCATAGGGCCGGCGGAGCGGGCGCCCGGCTTCGGCCCGCCGCCGCTGCCGGGCCGGCCGCCGATGACGCCGCCGGCGCGGCCGCCGGGAGGCCCGTGGCCGGACGCGGACCTCTCGTTCATCTTCGCGGTCGGCGAGCACGAGATCGCCTCGCTGCCGCAGACCTCGCCGTGGGCGGAGAGGTATGGCGCGGGCCCCCGCGAGCGGCGCCCCGACGTGGTCGACGACCAGCCGGGGCAGATCCACGACACGCTGCGCGACGGCCGCTCGAACCCCGGCTGGGGGCTGAGGCCGCGGCCTGGCGTGGCCGAGGTGTGGGTCTATCCGAACGCGCGCGGCGGGCGGCTGATCGCCGACGTGGTCCGCAAGGACAAGGGCCACACCGAGGGGCTGGAGCCGAACGTCACCGAGACCCTGGTGGCGATGATGGTCGCCGCCCCCGGCGGCAAGGTCCGCGCCCTGAGAGCCCGGGCGGCCTGACTCCGCGCCGGCGCGAGCGGCGGCTAGGCGGTTTCGCATAACACGGTTAGGCTTCGGGCTACCGCGGCCACGGCCGCAGCCGGCCCCGCTACGGCGGCGGCCAACCAGGGGGACACACCATGATCGCAACCCGACGCCTCGGCCTGATCGCAGCCGCCGCGCTCGCCGGCGGCTTGGCCGCATGCCAGAAGCCCGCGGCGGCCGTCGATCCGTCGAAGGAGACCGCCGCCATCCAGGCGCAGATCGACGCCTTCAACGCCGCCGCCAGGGCGCGCGACGCCGAGAAGATGACCGCCATGGACGCCCCGGACTTCAAGGGCTACGGCGGCGGCCCGGACGTCACCGGCCGCGACGAGGACCTGAAGGCCACCAAGGCTCAGGTCGCCGATCCGGCCTATGCGTTCGTCGTCAAGGCCGAGCACACCGACGTCGCGAAATCCGGCGACCTGGCGCTGCAGACCGGCACGTTCGACGCCAGCGGCACCAATCCGGCGACCAAGGCGGTCGAGCACGTCACCGGCCACTATGTGGCGGGCTGGAAGAAGGACGACCAGGGGACCTGGCGGCTCGCCGAGGTCAGCAGCGCGCCGGCGTCCGCCGCGCCCGCCGCCGCAGACAAGAAGTAGGAACCGGGCCGAGGGAGGGGCGCGTCCCCTCCCTCGCGTTCGCGGTCAATCCCCGGCCACCTTCCGTGCGGCCAAGAAGCCCAGGATCAGGAAGATCACGAAGCCGATCAGGAACAGGAAGAACAGGAACTTGGCGACCCCGGCCGCGGCGCCGGCGATGCCGCCGAAGCCAAGCCCGCCGGCGATCAGGGCGATCACCGCGAAGATCAGAGCCCACTTGAGCATTTCGCTTCCCTCAACATTTCAAGGCCCTGCGGGGACCTCCGGCGGCTAACGCCGACCCGGCGAAGCCTGTTCCGGCCATCACCGGTTCGTGCGGTGCGCGGAGAAGCCTTGTTTCGCGAAGCGCCCGTCCGATCTAAGACGGAACCGCAGATGGCCAAGAATCCCGAAAGCCCGTTGGAGCCGTTCAAGCGCGCGCTGGCGAACGCCGCCCGCTCGCTCGCCGAGACGCCCGACCTGGAGATCGTCTATTCCGGCGAGGGGCCGCAGCTGGCCGGCAACCGGGCGGTGCTGCCGCACCCGCCGCGCGACCTGACCCCCGCCGACGCCGCGCGCATCCGCGGCCTCGCCGACCAGATGGCGCTCAGGCTCGCCCACCACGATCCGGCGGCGCACGCCAAGGCGCGGCCGGGCTCGGCGCTGGGCGCGCCGATCTACGACTCCATCGAGCAGGCGCGCATCGAGGCGATCGGCGCCAATGCGCTGGGCGGGGTGCGCGACAACCTGAAGGCGGTGCTGGAGCAGGCCTGGGCCAAGCGCTCGTTCAACCAGATCGAGGCCCTGGCCAATCCGCCGCTCGCCGACGTCGTGGGCCTGATGGTGCGCGAGCGGCTGACCGGCGAGGCGCCGCCGCCGATGGCCCAACCGATGGTCAACCTGTTCCGCGACGAGGTGGAGGCCAAGGCGGGCGCGGACCTCGACAAGCTGGCGTCGAGCATCGCCGACCAGAGGGCCTACGCCCGCATCGCGCGGGCCATCATCCGCGACCTGAAGATGGGCGACGACCTCTCCGACGCGCCCGACCAGCCGGACCAGGACGAGGACGGCGAGGAGGGCGAGCCGGAATCCTCCGAACAGGACGAGGGCGAAGGCGAGGGCCGCTCGCCGCAGCAGACGGCGATGGACGAGAGCGAGGCCACCCACCGCGAGAGCGAGGACGCCGACAGCCAGATGATGGAGGCCGAGGAGAACCCCGACGCCGACGACACCGACGAGCCGCCGGACATGGGCGAAGGCGAACAGCCGGCGCGCCCCGAGTTCTCCGGCGAAGGCAAGGTCGTCACCTACAAGGTGTTCACCACCGCCCACGACGAGATCGTCGCCGCCGAGGAGCTGTGCGACGGCGAGGAGCTGGGGCGGCTGCGCGCCTATCTCGACCAGCAGCTCGCCAGCCTTTCGAACGTCGTCTCGCGGCTCGCCAACCGGCTGCAGCGCAAGCTGCTCGCCCAGCAGAACCGCAGCTGGAGCTTCGACCTCGAGGAAGGCATCCTGGACGCCGCGCGGCTGACCCGGGTGATCGTCGATCCGACCTCGCCGCTGTCGTTCAAGGAGGAGGCCGACACCGAGTTCCGCGACACGGTGGTGACCATCCTGATCGACAACTCCGGCTCGATGCGCGGGCGGCCGATCATGGTGGCGGCGGTCTGCGCCGACATCCTGGCGCGCACGCTCGAGCGCTGCGGGGTCAAGACCGAGATCCTCGGCTTCACGACCCGCGCGTGGAAGGGCGGCCAGGCGCGCGAAGACTGGCTGAAGGCCGGCAAGCCGCCGCAGCCCGGGCGGCTGAACGACCTGCGCCACATCATCTACAAGTCCGCCGACGCGCCCTGGCGGCGCGCGCGCAAGAACCTCGGGCTGATGATGCGCGAGGGCCTTCTCAAGGAGAACATCGACGGCGAGGCGCTGATGTGGGCGCACCAGCGGCTGCTGGGCCGCGCCGAGCAGCGGCGCATCCTGATGGTGATCTCAGACGGCGCGCCGGTGGACGATTCCACGCTCAGCGTTAACTCCGGCCACTACCTCGAGCGGCACCTGCGCGAGGTGATCGCCGAGATCGAGAGCCGCAGCCCCGTGCAGCTGATCGCCATCGGCATCGGCCACGACGTGACCCGCTACTATCGCCGGGCGGTGACCATCGTCGACGTCGAGCAGCTGGCCGGCGCCATCACCGACCAGCTCGCCGAGCTGTTCGAGGAGGAGCCCGGGCGGCTCACGCGCAAGGCGCAGGGCCTGCTGCAGCCGCCGCCCAACACGGAAGGCCCGAAGCCCACGCTGCGCCGCTCGACGTTCAAGGAAGTCCGCCGCGCGGTGGCGTGATCCGCAGGCCTTTAGAGATTCTGTGGTTGCACGCGGCGGCCCGCGGCTATTCGATCTTCCGTCAACGGAAAGACAGCGGAGGATGGCCATGCGGCAGGACATATCGGTCCCCACGGCGGAAGGCGACATGCGGGCCTTCGTGTTCACCCCGGCGCGGGGCAACGGACCCTGGCCGGCGGCGATCATCTTCATGGACGCCCCGGCGATCCGGCCTGCGCTGTTCGACATGGGCCAGCGGCTGGCCGACGCCGGCTACTACGTCCTGCTGCCCGACCTCTTCTGGCGCGCCGGGCCCTATCCGCCGCTGGACATCGCCAAGGCGCGGGCGGGCGATCCCGAGATGGGGGCGCTGTTCCAGAAGCTGCGCGGCTCGACCGACGCCGAGAAGCAGATGGCCGACACCCGGACCTGCCTGGACTTCCTGGCCAAGCAGCCGCAGGCCAAGGCCGACAAGGTGGGCGTCACCGGCTACTGCATGGGCGGCTCGATCGCCTTGCGCGCGGCCGGGACCTTCCCGGACCGGATCGTCGCGGCGGCCAGCTTCCACGGCGGCAACATGGCGACCGATTCCGCCTCCAGCCCGCACCTGCTGGCGCCCAAGATGAAGGCCAAGGTGCTGGTGGCCGGGGCCGACGAGGACGGCAGCTTCGACGAGGCCCAGAAGGAGCGGCTGGACGCGGCGCTCTCCGAGGCGGGCGTCGAGGCGCAGGTCTCGATCTGGAAGGGCTGCCGCCACGGCTGGGTGCCCGCCGACATGCCGGTGCACAACGCCGAGGGAGCCGAGCGCCACTGGCAGGAGCTGATCCGGCTCTTCGACGAGACGCTGAAGGAGAAGGTGGCGGCCTAAACATCCCCCCGTCCTTTGCGGGACAGGGGAGGAGCGCAACGAAAAAGGCCGCCCGGAGGCGGCCTTCTTCGGAATCCGAAGTATCGGGCTCAGGCCGCCGGCTGCTCGGCGAGCTTGGCCTTGACCTGGCGCTTGATGCGCCGCGCGCGGTGCGAGAGGTCGCGGTCGCTGGCCTTCAGCAGGAAGGCGTCGAGGCCGCCCCGAAAGTCGAGCGTGCGCAGCGCAGCGTTGGTGATGCGCAGCGTGAAGGACTGCCCGAGCGTCTCGGACTGCAGCGTCGTGGGCGACAGCGCCGGCAGGAAGCGCCGCTTCGTCTTGATGTTCGAGTGGCTCACGTTGTGGCCGACCATCGGGCCGACACCGGTGAGTTCGCAACGGCGCGACATGGCGAATGACCTTCGCGGGAATTGGAGTGCGGCGGGCCGGGCCCGCGGGAGCGGGCGATATAGAGGAAGCGCTCGCGGGCCGTCAAGGCGAGCGGCCTGCGGCGCAGCGCGCCGGACGCCACTGGACACCTGGCCGATTGTGTCCCTTCTTCCTTGAGATACAATATGTTGCGGTGAACAAAGGCCGAATCGGGCTGAGTCAGTGATTCGGTCATGCTTTGTTTTGGCCGCGTTCGCGCGCCTGCCGAGGAGGCCCGGTGAGCCCACGCGCCCTGCCCGCGCTTCTGGTCCTTGCAGCCATGGCCGCGCCCTCCCCGGCCCTGGCGCAGGACGTCGGGGTGAAGGCCCTGTTCAGCTATGTCGGCGACTGGGACGCGGTCGCCGCCGGCGGCCGCTCGAACTCGGCCACCTACGCGCACGCGCTGGCGGCGGGTTTCACCGGCCCGATCGGCGGGGGCTGGAGCTGGACGGCGCAGGGCGCCTGGACGGCGGGCGCGAACCTCTCGGCGCGGGCGATCGGCGACGTGCAGGGCGTGCAGGGGCCGTTCAACACCGGCGATGGCCTGTGGCTCTACGAGATGAAGGCGACCTACCGATCCGAGGCGCTGATGTTCCAGGCCGGACGGCTCTCGGCGGGCGACGCCCTGCCGGGGGTCGCCGGCATGAGCCAGTTCGTGAACTCCGCCTTCTCGTCCAACGGCGGGGCGATCACGCTCAACGATCCGGGCCGGGCGGCGACGCCTGCGGCCACCTGGGGCGCGTGGGGCAAGGCGCAGGCGGGACCCGTGGAGCTGCGCGGCGGGGCGTTTCTGTCGGATCCGCGGCGGATGACGCTGGACAAGCACGGGCTCGACTTGCGCTTCCGTCCCGCCGACGGGGTGCTGGGCTTCGGCGAGGCGGTGGCGCCGGTGGGCGCGGGCTTCCGCGCCGGGCTCGGCGGCTATGGCGACAGCGCGCGCTTCCAGACCTTCGACGGACGCACGGTGCGCGGCGATGCGGGCTGGTACCTGTGGCTCGAGCGGCCCGCGGCGGAGAAAGGCGAAAGCCTCAGCGGCTTCGCCATGCTGCAGGCGGCGCCGCGGCGCGACCGCAACCTCGAGCCGCTGTTCCTGATCGGCGGGGTCACCTGGCAGGGGTTCAACCCCGCGCGGCCGTCGGATTCCGTGTCGCTCGGCGCGACGACGGGCGAATTCAGCGGACGTAGCCCCCTGCGCGGCCACGAGAGCCTGATCGAGGCGAACTACCGCTGGGCGGTGAACGAACACCTCGGGCTGAGGCCCGACGTGCAGTGGGTGATCTCCCCGGGCGGCAAGGGCGGCGGCCGCGACGCCCTGGTGGTCGGCGTGCAGCTGGAGGCGGGGCTCTAGCGGACAGCCATTGCGCCGATCCGCAGACCGTATTACTGACTGACCGGTCAGTTACCTGGAGAGCCACATGCGCTCCGCCGGCGCCCCGAGGTTCCGCCGCCGCAAGGCCGACCGCCCGGGCGAGATCGTGGCCGCGGCGCTGGCGGCGTTCGCCGAGAAGGGCTTCGCGGCGGCCCGGCTGGAGGAGATCGCCGCGCGCGCGGGCGTCTCCAAAGGCGCGCTCTACCTCTACTTCGCAACCAAGCAGGACCTGTTCCGCGCCGTGGTCGAACAGGCGATCGCGCCCAACATGGAGGTGGTGCGGGCGATGATCGCGGCCCACCCCGGACCATTCTCCGAGCTGCTGCGGCTCGTGCCAGAGCGGATCGCGACGCTGCTCGAGACCCTGCCGGTGGGCGGGGTGCTCAAGATGGTGATCGGCGAGGCCGGCAACTTCCCGGAACTCGCCCGCGTCTGGCACGATCGGCTGGTGGCCCACGCGCTGGGGGCGCTCTGCGACGCCGTCGCGGCCGCCCAGGCGCGCGGCGAGGTCAAGGCGGGCGACCCGAGAACCTACGCCCTGCAGCTCGTCTCGCCGCTGCTGATCAGCGTGATCTGGCGCGAGACCTTCGAGCCGGTCGGCGCGGCGGCCTTCGATGTTCAGGCCGTGGCGCGCCAGCACATGCAGACCATGCTCTCCGGCATGCTGACCCAGGAGGCCCCGCCATGAAACGCCAACGCGTGCTGGTGGCGGGCCTGATGCTGGCGGGGCTCGTCATCGTGGCTATCCTCGTCCTGTTGCCGCGCCTTGGCCGCAGCGCGGCCCTGACCGGCTACGTGGAGGGCGAGCCGCTCTATCTCGCCGCGCCCATGTCAGGCACGGTCCGGACGATGGCGGTGGCGCGGGGCCAGGAGGTCAGGGCCGGCCAGCCGCTGTTCGTCGTGGATCCGCAGCAGCAGGCCGGCGCGGTCGAGCAGGCGCAGGCGGAGCTGGCGGCCGCCGAAGCCCAGGCCGCCGACGTCCGCAAGGGCCAGCGGCCGAGCGAGCTCGCGGCGCTCGACGCCAACATCGCGGCCGCACAGGGCAAGGCCCGCGACGCCGAGGCGACCTTGCGACGGACCACCGAGCTGGTGGCGGCGGGGGTCGCCTCGCGGCAGCAGCTGGACGACGCCCGGGCGGGCGCCCAGACGGCTGAGGCGAGCCTCGCAGCGGCGCGGCGGCAGAAGGAGACCGCCACCCTGGGCGCCCGCGCCGACGAAGTGCGCGCGGCCGATGCGCGGGTCGCGCAGGCCAAGGCCGGGGTGGCGGCCGCGATCGCCCGGCTCGGCGACCTCGCCCCCAAGGCGCCCGAGGCGGCGCAGGTCGAGGACGTTTTCTTCCAACAGGGCGAGTGGGCGCCGGCCAACCAGCCGATCCTGTCCCTGCTCCCGGATTCGCGGATCTACCTGAAGTTCTTCGTGCCCGAGAAGAGCCTCGCGGCCTACCGGGTCGGCCAGATCGTGCGCTTCTCCTGCGACGGCTGCGCGTCGGGCCTGACGGCGAAGATCAGCTACATCAGCCCCCGGCCCGAGTTCACCCCGCCGGTGATCTACAGCCAGGAGAGCCGCGAGCGGCTGGTGTTCCTGGTCCGCGCCCTGCCCTCGGCGCGGCTCAATCCGGGCCAGCCGGTGGACGTGGAGCCCCGGCGGTGAGTCTCGCCATCGACGTGCGCGGCCTGAACAAGAGCTTCGGCGACAAGCACGTGGTGCAGGACGTGGCCATCCAGGTGGCGGAAGGGCGCATCTGCGGCTTCCTCGGTCCCAACGGCTCGGGGAAGACGACGACGCTGCGCATGCTCTGCGGCCTGCTCACGCCCGACAGCGGGCAAGGGACCTGCCTGGGCTTCGACATCCTGACCGAAGCCGACGAGATCAAGCGGCGGACCGGCTACATGACCCAGCGGTTCTCGCTCTACGAGGATCTGACCATCGCCGAGAACCTGGAGTTCGTGGCGCGGGTCTATGGCCTCGACCGCCGGCGCGAGCGGGTCGACGCCTCGCTCGAGCACCTGGGACTGGCGAGCCGCCGAGACCAGCTAGCGGGCACGCTCTCGGGCGGCTGGAAGCAGCGGCTGGCGCTGGCCTCGGCCACCCTGCACGAGCCGCGCCTGCTGCTCCTGGACGAACCTACGGCCGGCGTCGACCCCAAGGCCCGGCGGACCTTCTGGGACGAGATCCACCAACTCTCCGGCCACGGCCTGACGGTGCTGGTCTCCACCCACTACATGGACGAGGCGGAGCGCTGCCACGAGATCGCCTACATCAGCTATGGCCGGCTGATCGCCCGCGGCACGGCGCAGGAGGTGGTGGAGAGCGCCCACATCTTCACCTTCACCGGCGAGGGGCCGGACATCGACCGGCTGGCGCACGAGCTTGCCGGCAAGCCCGGCGTCGAGAGCGTCGCCCCGTTCGGCGCGGCGCTGCACGTGAGCGGCGCCGACAAGGCCGCCCTGGCGGCCGCCATCAAGCCCTGGCGGCGCGAGCCGTGGCGCTGGGAGGAGGTCCCGCCCTCGCTGGAGGACGTCTTCATCCACCTGATGGGCCAGGCGCAGGACAACGTCCAATGAGGGGTTTTTCGCCGGACCGGATCTGGGCCGTCGTGGTCAAGGAGTTCCGGCAGCTGACGCGCGACCGGATGACCTTCGCGATCATGCTGGGGATCCCGATCCTGCAGCTCACCCTGCTGGGCTATGCGATCAACTTCCTGCCGCGCAACCTGCCCACCGCCGTCCTGGCCCAGGAGGACAGCCGCTTCGCCCGCTCGATCGTCTCGGCGCTCAGGAACTCCGGCTACTTCGAGTTCACGCGCGAGGTGCACACCCCGGCGGAGCTCGACGCGCTGGTGCGGCGGGGCGAGGCGCAGTTCGCGGTGGTCATCCCCGGCGACTTCACCCGCCGGGTGGCGCGCGGCGACAAGGCCCAGATCCTGGTGGAGGCCGACGCCTCCGATCCCACGGCCACCGCCGCGGCCGTGGCCGCGCTGGCCGGCCTGCCGCAGCAGGCGCTGGCCGGGGAGCTGAAGGGCGGGCTCGCCGCCCGCGCCGCCGCCACACCGCCCTTCGAAGTGGTGATCCACAACCGGTTCAATCCGGAAGCGGTGACCGCCTTCAACATCGTGCCGGGCCTGTTGGGCGTGATCCTATCGCTCACCCTGGTGATGATGACGGCGCTCTCGGTCACTCGCGAAACCGAGCGCGGCACCATGGAGAGCCTGCTCGCCACCCCACTGGAGCCGATCGAGGTGATGGTGGGAAAGCTCGCGCCCTACGTGCTGGTGGGCATCGTGCAGACCGTGGTCATCCTGATCACCGCGCGGCTGCTCTTCCATGTGCCGATGCAGGGCGGCTGGCCGGGACTCAGCCTTGGCCTCGCCCTGTTCATCGTGGGCTCGCTGGCCCTGGGATTCCTGATCTCGACTGTGGCCCGATCGCAGCTGCAAGCCATGCAGATGAGCTTCTTCTACCTCCTGCCATCGATCCTGCTGTCGGGTTTCGCCTTCCCGTTCCGCGGCATGCCCGGCTGGGCCCAGCTGATCGGCGAGGCGATCCCGGTGACCCACTTCCTGCGGCTGGTGCGCGGAGCCCTGCTCAAGGGTCAGACGCTGGCCGACCAGTGGCGGGAGCTCCTGGCGCTGACCGCCTTCATGCTGATCGTCACCGCCCTGGCCATGGCGCGCTACCGGCGCACCCTGGACTGACCTCCTCTCGCACTGCGGGAGAAGAGGCTATGAAGGCCGCATGTACGGCATCCTCTGCGCCACGCCCGAGGAGCTGGCCGCGCTCCGCGACCGGCTGGAGCTCGATCGCCGGCCCGAGAGGCATGGGCCCACGCGCATCTGGCGCGGCCGGCACGACGGCGAGGAGCTGGCGCTGGCTCAGGCCGGCATCGGCAAGGTGAACGCCGCGGCGGCGGCGACGCTGCTCCTCGGCCTGTTCGAGGCCGAGGCGCTGATCTGCTCGGGCGTGGCGGGCGGCCTTTCACCCGACCTGCCGGTGGGCTCGGTGCTGCTGGCCGACCGGCTGGCGATCCACGACTTCGGCCTGGTGGCGGGACGGACTTTCACGCCGACGGCTTCGGGCGAAATCCCGATCGGCGCGCCGGAGCTGACCGAGCTGTTCCCGGTGTCGCCGGCGGTGGCCCGCGCGCTCGACGAGCTGCAAGCCGCGGTGAAGGACCGGCTGGGCCATCCGATCCGGCGAGGCGGGATCGTGACGGCCGACTACTTCCTGAACTGCGCGGAGACCCGCGACGAGCTGCGCGCCCGCTTCGGCGCCGACGCCATCGACATGGAGTCCGGCGCCATCCACCAGGTGGCCGAAGCCTGGGGGCGGCCGCTCTACGTGATCCGCACGCTCTCCGATCTGGCCGGCGCGGAGAGCCACGTGACCTATTACCAGATGGCGCTCATGGCGGCGCAAAACTCGGCGCTCTGCGTCGCCGAGCTGCTGGCCATCCTGAAGCGCGCGGATGCTTGAAATTGATCGTTGCGGGAACGCGCGGCCGCCTCGCGCTCTCGCTTGCCCGACTCTCCGGACGCCCCCATTTTCAGGCCATGAGCGACCGCCCGACGGGGGCCGCGCCCGCCCGGCTCGTGGCGGCGCTGGGGCCCACCAACACCGGCAAGACCCACCTGGCGGTCGAGCGGATGCTGGGCCACGCGAGCGGGATGATCGGCCTGCCGCTGCGCCTCCTCGCCCGCGAGATCTACGACCGCGTGGCGAAGGCCAGGGGGCCGCGCGCCGTGGCGCTGATCACCGGCGAGGAGAAGATCATCCCGCCCAGGCCGCAGTACTTCGTCTGCACCGTGGAAGCCATGCCGCTGTCGCGCGAGGTGGAGTTCCTGGCCGTCGACGAGATCCAGCTCGCCGCCGACGCCGAGCGGGGCCACGTCTTCACCCACCGGCTGCTGCACGCGCGCGGCACGGCGGAGACCATGCTGCTGGGCGCCGGGACGATGGCGCCGCTCGTGCGTCGGCTGCTGCCGCACGCCGAGATCGCCACCCGCGAGCGGTTCTCACGACTGACCTATTCGGGATCGAAGAAGCTGACCCGGCTGCCGCGGCGTAGCGCGGTCGTCGCCTTCTCGGCGGAGCAGGTCTACGCCATCGCCGAGCTGATCCGCCGGCAGCGCGGCGGCGCCGCCGTGGTGATGGGCTCTCTGTCGCCGCGCACCCGCAACGCGCAGGTCGAGCTCTACCAGTCCGGCGAGGTGGACTTTTTGGTGGCGACCGACGCGATCGGCATGGGCCTCAACATGGACGTCGACCATGTGGCGTTCGCGGGGCTCGCCAAGTTCGACGGCCGCCGATCACGCCCCCTGAGCCCCCAGGAGATCGGCCAGATCGCCGGCCGCGCCGGCCGCTTCCAGCGCGACGGCACGTTCGGGGTCACCGGCGAGGCCGAGGACATGGACCCCGACCTCGTGCTGGCGGTGGAGGAACACCGGTTCCAGCCGGTGGCGGCGGCCGAGTGGCGCAACTCGCGGCTCGACTTCGCCTCGCTGGCCGGCCTGATGCGTTCGCTGGCCGAGCCGGCGGGGCGCGAGGGCCTGAGGCTCGCGGCCGAGGCGCTGGACGAGACCACCCTGAAGCGGCTCGCCGAAGATCCCGAGGTGGCCGCGCGGGCCCGTGACCGGGCGGGCCTGATCAAGCTGTGGGACGTCTGCCAGACGCCGGACTTCCGCAAGGTCGCCGCCGAGGACCACATCCGCCTCGCCAAGGACTTCTTCCTGCACCTGACCGGCGGGAGCCACAGGATCCCCGAGGACTGGATCGCCAAGCAGCACGGCTCGCTCGACCGCACCGACGGCGATATCGACGCGCTGGCGGCGCGGCTCGCCTATGTCCGGACGCTGGCCTATGTCGCCAACCGCCCCGACTGGCTGGCCGATCCGGCGGGCTGGCAGGGGCGCATGCGGCAGCTGGAGGACCGGCTCTCCGACACCCTGCACGAGAAGCTGATGGCGCGCTTCGTCGACCGGCGGACCAGCGCGCTGATGCGCGGCCTTCGGGTGCGCGAGGACCTGCTGGCCGGGGTCGCGGCGGATGGCAGCGTCACCGTCGAGGGCCACTATGTCGGCAAGCTCGCCGGCGTGCGCTTCGAAGGCGTGCAGGGCGCGACGGTGCTGGAGGACAAGGCGCTGCGGGCGGCCGCCCGCCAGGCGCTGGGTCCGGAGATCGCGCGGCGCCTCGGCAGGCTCGCCGCAGCGGCGGACGAGGCCTTTTCGCTGGCCGCCGACGGGACGCTGCTCTGGCGCGGCGAGACGGCGGGCGCGATCACCGGCGGATCCGCGGCCGCTCCGCGGGTGCGGCTGATCGGCGACCTCGGCCATGAGGCGGCGCGCGAGCGGGCCGCCCGGCGGCTGGAGGCCTTCGTGGCCGGCGAGGCCGCGCGGCGGCTCGCGCCGTTGCGCAAGCTGGAGGCGGCGGTGGCGGAGGGCCGGATCAAGGGATTGGCGCGCGGCCTCGCCTACCGGCTGATCGAGAGCGGCGGGGTGCTCGACCGAGCCCTGGTGAGACCCGAGGTGAAGGCGCTGAGCCAGGTCGAGCGGCGGGCGCTCAGGGCGCTGGGCGTGCGGATCGGCGCGTTCTCGCTGCACCTGCCCGGGCTCCTGAAGCCGCAGGCCCGGGCGCTCGCCCAGGCCCTCGCCGCGCGCGAGGCCCCCGACTGGCGCCCGCCCGCGGACCGGCCGAGCCCATCGCCGGCCGGCGCGAGCGCCCGCGCCCTCTCGGCGCACGGGCTTATGGCGGTGGGCGGGCTCGCCGTCCCCGTGCTGCAGCTGGAGCGGCTGGACGAGCTGCTTCGCGCCGCGCCGAAGGCAGGGGGCGGAATGGTGCTCTCCGAACAGGCGCGCGAGGAGCTGGGCTGGAGCGAGGCGGAGACGCGGACGATCCTGCGCGGGCTGGGATTTGCGCCGACGGGGCGGCCCCGGCCCGGCGAGCCGCCGGCCTGGCGCCGCCGCAGCGAGCCGAAGCCGGCCAAGGCCGCAAGGCCCGCGCCGCATTCCCCCTTCGCTGCGCTCGCCGCCCTGCAGGCCAACCCCGTCCCGGACCGCCCGCCCCGGCGGCGGCGGCGCCGGCCCAAGGCCGCGCGGGCATGACCGGGGCGGCGGCCCGTCTCGACGTGTGGCTATGGCGCGCGAGGTTCTTCAAGACCCGCTCGATGGCCGCCCGCTTCGTCGAAGAGGGCCGGGTCAGGCTGACCCACGCCGGCCAGGAGAGCCGCGTCGAGAAATCCTCGCGGCCCGTGAAGGTCGGCGATCACCTGGTGTTCGCGGTCGGCGGCCGGCTGATCGCCGTCACCGTCGAGGCGCTGGGCGAGCGGCGGGGACCCCCGGTCGAGGCGCGCGGCCTCTATTCCGCCTTGCAGAAATCCTAGAAAGCCCCGGCCGGGCCAACGCATTGACATTCGCAGCGGCGGCCCTGAAAACCCGCCCGCCAACGGGCGCGAGCCGGAGTACTTCGCACGCAATGACCTACATCGTGATGGATCCCTGCATCAAATGTAAGTTCATGGACTGCGTGGAAGTGTGCCCGGTCGACTGCTTCTACGAAGGCGAGAACTTCCTGGCGATCAATCCGGACGAATGCATCGACTGCGGCGTCTGCGAGCCGGAATGCCCCGTCGACGCCATCAAGCCGGACACCGAGGACGATCCCGACGGCAAGTGGCTGCGGATCAACACGGAGTATTCGAAGGTCTGGCCCAACATAACGGTCAAGGGCGAGCCGCCGCCTGACGCGGAGGAGTTCGAGCGCGAGACCGGCAAGTACGAGAAATACTTCTCCGAAAAGCCCGGCCGCGGGTCCTGACGGCCCGGCTCCGAGCGCGGCCGTTCGACCAAGCCTTTCATTCGGCTTAATTTTGTGCTATCAGTCCGCCGACGTGGCGATTGGCCGACGGCCCCGCCCGTCTTCCACAATAGCGCCGTCCAGGCGCCTGGGCCTGGACGCGGCGAAGGGTGTCTTTAGAGGTTTGCATCCCGCCCAATCGATGGTCCCGCCCGCGCCGCTTCGCGGAGCGTGCGGCTTCATCCTTGGCGGATGCGCGCGCGAGCGGACCTCGCGAAGGTGGCGGACTTAGATTGAGAGGTTTCGGATGAGCAAGAACGGTCACGATTTCTCGGTGGGCGATCACGTCGTCTACCCGGCCCACGGCGTGGGCCAGGTGCAGGGGATCGAAACCCAGGAAGTCGCCGGTCTGAAACTCGAGGTCTATGTCATCACCTTCGACCACGAGAAGATGACGCTCAGGGTCCCGACCGCGAAGGCCCGCACGGCGGGCCTGCGGCCGCTGGCCGAAGGCAATGTGGTCTCCAAGGCGCTGTCGACGCTCAAGGGCCGCGCGCGGGTGAAGCGCACCATGTGGTCCAGGCGCGCCCAGGAGTACGAGGCCAAGATCAACTCCGGCGACCTGATCTCGATCGCCGAGGTGGTGCGCGACCTGCACCGCGCCGAGAACCAGCCGGAGCAGTCCTACTCGGAGCGCCAGCTCTACGAGCAGGCCGTCGACCGCATGGCCCGCGAAGTCGCCGCCATCGAGCGGATCGACCGCGAGGCGGCGATCAGCCTGCTCAACAAGTCGCTGGTGAAAACCGCGGCCGCCGCGGCCGCCTGATCGGCATCCCGACTGGGGACCGGAGATCACCGAGAGCGAGGCCAACGACCTCATGAGGGAGTTGGCCCGGCTTCCGGTGGTACCCATCCGTTGAGCGCGCTCGGGGTCGAATCTGGCCGCATCTTCGGCGGTGGCCTGCCGAAGCCATGTGTGACTACCTGACGGGAACTGGCCGCCTTCAGGCGCAATGCCGACGCGCCATTCTTTGATCGTTTCACCGGTACGGCCGTTCACGAAGGCGATCCGGGTCACTGGGCGCCGACGTAGCAGATTGCTTCCGTGATCTCGCTCGGCTCGTCGACCGTCGCCTCAACATAGAGGTCACGGCAGCCCGTGAGGCGACCCTCAGGGGTCTTCGTGACCGTGCTTGAAGCTTCATGTGGACGATCAGCCCTTCATCCACTGCCGGAGCTCGTCACCAGGTCCGCTGGGTGGCCGTCGCGCTCAAGGTCCATCTTGGACTTGCGCCAACTACGGCTTCCGACGCGACCTATTCGGCGAGGATTCTGCTGCCCCCCCGACTTCACCGCTTGATAGGCAGCACCCCCGCTCTCGCCTGCAGAGGGACGGCCGCCTGATCCTGGCGGCCGGCCCGCGCCGCTTCCAGGATCGTGACGATCGAGTAGTTGCCTTCGTGGCAGGCGTATTCGTAGAGCGGGCCCTTGGCGGCGGTGAACAGCATCTCGCCGCGCCAGGTCTGGGTGAACATCTTCGGGTCCGTCACGGAGAAGGCGTAGATCATCTCGCCCGGGCCGGTTCGGGTGAACCGCTCTGTCACCTTGGCCTGCGACGACAGGAAGAAGCTGTTCTCCCGCTGCTCGATCTCGGGCAGGAAGTTGTCGGTCTCCACCACGAGCGTCTCGCCTTCCCAACGGCCAACAGAGTCGCCCATCCAACTCGGCGGACCTTTCGTCATGACGGCGCCGGAAGTCAGGCGCACGATCCGCGCGTCGTGGTTCTTCTCGGCGAGGATCACGACCGCGTCCCTGGTCTGCACAATTTGGAAGAGACTGGCGTCGGGCGAGGAGGTGATCGGCGCCGAGCCGGTCGTGTTCAGGCACCGCTCCATCTGCGGCCGCTGCTCGGGACCATCGTAGTGCTCGGGCCTCGGGTGTTCGTCGAGGTGCAGCCGCTTCCGGGCCTCGGGAGTGTAGGGTAGCTTTCCGTCAGGCGGATCTACGATCCAGGAGGAGCGGATTTCGCCATGGATCCGCGCCAGTCCCGCGCCGGACTCCGGGAACTCGGAATCGGCCTGCCCCACCTCGTCGCCGACCAGTAGAACTCCATGGTGCGCCGCCCGTGCGGCTTCGAAGGCCCGCGCCTCCGCCGGACCGACAACGAGCGACTTGAACTCCTTTGGCCGCTCCAAGTGGGTGTACGAGGCATTGGTCCAGACCCCTTCGAGGTCCGGCGCCCCATAGGGGGTCCGCTGCATGCGCCACGACGCGCCCAGGGCAGGAAAAGGCGCCATTGCGACCCCTG
>NZ_JAICYI010000035.1 GCF_025934275.1 Phenylobacterium sp. | reverse complement strand
GTCGGTCCTCGACACGACGCTGCAGGCCGGCTCGCAGCTCACCGACATCCTCAACCAGATGCGCCAGAAGGCCCTGGCGGCCTCCGACGCGGGCGTCGACGACGCCTCGCGCACCCAGTACGAGAACGAATACACGAAGCTGGCCCAGAGCTACGCCAACGTGATCGCTTCGGCCTCGTTCAACGGCGTCAACCTGATCGACAACTCCAGCGGCTCGGTGGCGGCGATCGGCTCGGCCGACGGCGGCATCAAGATCACCTCGGCGCACAACAAGCTGAACGCGGCGACGATCTTCGCCTCCGACGGCTCGCTGACGCTGACCGCCGGCACGGTGACGGCTCCGGCCACCACCGCCTCGGTCGACAGCGTCGCGGCGAACGCCGGCGGCTCCTGGGCCGACGGCACGGGCACGAAGGCTGCGGCCTCGCTGGCCGTGATCGACGCGGCGATCAAGTCCGTCACCCAAGGCCTCTCCGGCTTCGGCGTGGACTCCAAGGCGGTCGACAACCAGCTCTCGCTGGTCTCGAAGCTGCAGGACAGCCTGAACACCGGCATCGGCAACCTGGTGGACGCGAACCTGGCTCAGGAAAGCGCCAACCTGCAGGCCCTGCAGACCAAGCAGCAGCTCGGCGTGCAGGCGCTGTCGATCGCCAACCAGTCGACCGGCATCCTGCTCGGCCTGTTCCGATAGGACTAAGGGGCGCGCTCGTCGCGCCCCTTAGACCGCGCGTAAGCGGCGGGGAGGGCGACCTCCCCGCTGCGTCTTCGCGAAGGGAGTCGCCTCGCCGCTTCGTCGGCTGGCGTAGGAAGCATGGAGAACAACCTCGCCCCCATCGGTCTGACCCAAGCCGCCGGCGTGACACCGGCTCCGGCCCCGCCGGCCGCGCAATCCAATTCTGCCGCCATGCAGAAGGACGTCGCGGACCTCAGGTTGGTGATCGAGGAGGATCGCGCCAGCGGCCTCTTCATCTACAAAACCATCGACCGCCGGACGGGAGACGTGGTGCTGCAATTGCCTCGCGAAGAGGTGGTGCGCATGCACGAAGCGGAACGCTACGAGGCCGGGAGCCTGATCAAGACCGCCGTCTGAGCCCGGGCTCGGAGGGGACATCGCCAAGCCGACCGCAAAGCGCGGTCACGACCGCCGCCGGAGCTCCGGCGCGCGGCCATCGTCGTTTGTTCGCTAGCGCCTGGATGAGGGACTCGGCTTACAGCTAACGCAGGGCGCTGACGGCGCCTCCGATGCGCGAACGGGGTCGAGCATGGTGACGAGCGTGAACGCCGGTTCCCTGGCGGCGCTGATGGCCCAGGAGCAGGCGGCGGCCAATCGCGCCGCGGCCGCCGAGGGAGCTCCCGATCCGACGACGCAGCCAGGCGCGGCCAGCGACCCGGCGGTTGTCTACGCCGGCGCCGCCGATGCGCCCTCGCTCAGCGGGATCCTGGCGGTGACCGACAGCCTGAATCGCGCCGCTTCGATCTCCGACGTCGGGATCAGCGCGGGGCAGGCGATCGCGGGTCTGGTCTCGGTGCTCCGCGACAAGGCCGTCGCAGCGCAAGGCGGCGCCGGCGATCCGCAGGCGCTTGACGCCGACTATCAGGGCGCGCTGGCCACCATCGACCAGCTGGCCAACTCCGCATCGTTCCAGGGCGTGACGATGCTGGACGGCGGCTCGGACCCGAACCTCAGCTTCAAGGCCGACCTGGCCGGCGAGACAACCATCAGCCTCGCCTCGCAGGACTTCACCACCGACGGCCCCGTGCTGGGCCTCGCGGGCACAAACCTGCTGGGCGGGGCGGACGACCTGCAATCGGTGCTGACCCAGATCGATGCGGCCTCCACGAGCCTCGCCGGCCGGCTTGCGGACATGAACGCCCGATCCGACCAGATCCAGACGCACCTCGGTCTCGTGAGCCAGATGCAGAGCGCGCTGAGCGGCGCGGGCACCGCCGGCGACGGCGCCGATGGCGCGCGGCTGCAAGCCCTGGCTGTGCAGCAGGCGCTTGCCGCGCAGACCGGGCCCGTCGCGAACCAGGCGCCTCAGGCCCTGCTCTCGTTGTTCCGGAGCTGACCGGCCGTTCGGGGCCGAGCCGAAAAGATTCGCATCTCTTAACTCGGCGTCAGGCCTAGCGCGGGCATGCTCGCGCCCGCGAGCTCCTTCGCAAGGCAGGCGGTCCCGTGACGATCAGCTTCGATCCGAACGTGCTTCTGAGCTGGTACCAGGCCCAGGCGGGCCTGGCCGCGGCCGCCGTCGCCAGCCGCGGCGTCGGGAGCTCGGCCACCGCCCAGACCGCCGCCCAGGTGCCGACCGCGCCCTGGAACGACCCAAGCCAGGCGACCCAGGCCAGCGCACTGGTCACCCAGGCGCTCTCGGGCGCCGCGTTCGTCGACGAGAGGGCGGCCAAGGTGGACGTGCCCACCGCCGACGCCGACTACAAGCGCCTGTTCGCCATCAACCAGGGGCTGCTCACACTGCAGGCCCTGGCGGGCGCGGCGAGCGATCCCACCACCTCGCAATTCGCCCTGCCCGGCATCCAGCAGGCCTTCCAACGCGGTCTCTCGGAGATCTCGGCCTATGCGGAGAACACCTCGTTCGACGAGTTCCGCCTGACCTCGGGGACGGCGACGGCCAGCGCGACCAGCACAGCAGCCTTCGCAAAACAGTCCGACACCTACACGACCGCGGTGCTGGCCACCGGCTCCTCGGCGGCCCCCGTTGCGGCCTTCCAGGGCAATGTGCAGTTCAGCGCCAACGTGAAGAAGATCGGCGGCTCGGTCGTCACCGTGAACTTCGATCTTTCCGAAATGGGTTCGACCACGAGGAGCATGAGCGCGGTCGCCGCCTACTTGAATTCCAAGCTGCAGGCCGCCGGCCTAGGCGTCCGGGTGAGCACCACGTCCTCGCAGACCGCCCCCGAGACCATCAGCATCGGTGGGCAGACGACCACCATCGCCGATGCTCAGACGCAATGGGCGTTCCAGTTCAGCGGCCTGCTGGACGAGACGGTCACGTTCTCCGCGGCGACGACCAATCCAGCGATCTATGTGGCCCAGACCGCCGGCGATCCCGCGGCCCCGGCGCCAGCCGCCGCGCCAAGCGACGGCTCGCTCACCTCGACGACACCGACGACCGTCGACGACACCGAGCAGCAGCTCCTCAAGCTGGAGGGAGGGGGCGGAACGGACGCCGCCGCGCGCCCCGGGGAAACCCCCTACACGGCGGGCGAGGTGTTCGGCGAGACGCTGCCGGCCGGCGTGGGGACGGTGCACGCCACAGCCACGGGCGCGGACGGCTCGGTCTATCTGCTCGCCGACGCCACCGCGGCGGTGAACGGTCAGGCGATCAAGGGCGCGCAGGACGCCGTCCTGCTGAAGTACGATTCCGCGGGCAATCTGATCTACACGCGAACCCTCGGGGCGGCGACCACGGCGAGCGGCATGTCGCTGGCTGTGAGCGCCGACGGCAAGGTGGCGATCGCGGGCTCGGTCACCGGCGAGCTCGACAGCGGCGACTCCGGCGCCGATCCGGCCCAGAGCGACAGCTTCGTCACCCTGTTTGACGCCCAGGGCCAGGAGCTGTGGACCCAGCGCCAGGGCTCGGACCTCGGCGACGACACCGCCAAGGCGGTCGCCTTCGATGCGGGCGGCAACGTCTATGTGGCGGGCGAGACCCAGGGCTCGATCGGCGGCGGCTCGGCCGTCGGCGGCGTCGACGGCTACATCCGCGCCTACTCTTCCAGCGGCGCTACGCTCTCCACCCGCCAGTTCGGCACGACGAGCGACGACAGCATCTCCGGCCTCGCGGTGGACGGAACCCAAGTCTATGTCGCGGGCCACGACGGTGCGGCCGCGACGATTCGCAGCTTCGACGCCGCGGATCCCAGTCAGCTGACGCTGACCGCGACGCGCAGCCTCGGCAGCGCGACCATCGGCGGCATCGGGGTCGACGGCTCCGGCAACCTGCTGATCGGCGGCTCGACCAGCGGCGGGCTGGACGTGGCCAACGCGACCCGGCCGCTCAGCGGCGGCCAGGACGCCTTCGGCGCACGCATCTCCGAGGACCTGACCTCCACCGCCGCCGACGCGGTCGCCTATTTCGGCGGTTCCGGAACGGAGAAGGTGACGGCGGCGACCGTCGCGGGCGGTGAGGTCTGGGTCACTGGCACGACCACCTCGAGTGATCTGCCGGGACTTCCTCCTGTCGGCAAGACCGACGGCTTCGCGGCCGGGCTCGACGTCGGGGCGGGGGCGGTCACCTATGCCCAACGCTTCACGGCCAAGGACTCCATCGATGCTCCGGAATCGATCGCCGTGGACGCGAGCGGGGGCAGCGCGCTCGACAAGCTCGGACTGCCGAAGGGCACGTTGACGTCGGACACCTCGCAGCTCGTCACCTCGGCGACTTCCGCGCGGGCCGGCGACCAGTTCCAGATCAAGGTGGGCGACAATTCGCCGACGACGGTGACGATCGAGGCGGACGATACGCTGCAGTCGCTGATGAGCAAGGTCCAGCGGGCCGGCCTGTTCTCGATCAACGTCGAGACCGGCTTCAGCGTCGACGGCTCGACCCTGTCGCTGACGCCCGAAGACAATCGCTCCACCTTCCAGCTGCTGCCGGGGCCTGCGGGGCAGGACGCGCTGCAGGCGCTGGGCCTGCAACCCGGGCTGATCCGCGACACGGTGGTCGACAAGACCAGGGGCGTCCTGCCGGCCGACGGCGGAACCCAGACCTACGGCCTTCGGCTTCCGTCGAGACTGGATCTGAACTCCGCGGCGGATATCGCGAGCGCCCAGGATGCGATCACCAACGCGATCACCACGGTCCGGGCGATCTATGCCGACCTCAAACAGGCGGCGACGCCGCAGAGCCAGCGGCCGCAGGTGAACGGCACGGTGTCGGCCTATACGCAGAGCCGCATCGCCGACTACCAGGCGGCGCTCGACCGCCTGACCGGCGCAACCGATAGCTCGGGCTCGTCCCTTGCCAGCCTGATCGGCTGAGTCTAGCGAGGGCCATGGACTTCGAAGGGGTTCGTAGGACCGGCGTCGTGCTGGGCGGCGGCGCGGTGGTGGCGGTCGCGGCCGGCGGGCTGATCGCCTGGGGTCTGATGGCCGGACACCGCAACGAACCCCGGCCGCCGCCGCCGGCCTCGAAGGGCGGCCTGGTGATCAATCCCAATCAGCCGGAGCCCAGGCCGGTCGCGGCCGCCAAGACCTTGCGCTGCTTCGTGTCCGGCCAGCTCGTGGGCGAGTTCACGCTCGCCGAGTGCGCGCAGCGGAACGGAGTCGCCACCGACAAGCTCGACGTCGGCGTCGACCCGACCGGGGCGCTCGCCGCCGCGCAGCCGGGCGGCTCCGTGGTTTCGCCCCTGCCGCCGGCGTCCGAGCCGGTCAGACGGCTGGCCCCCAAGCCGCAACCGACGCCGAGCGCAGGCCCGCTCGGCGCGTGCTGGCGGTATGCCGAGGGGACCTGGCGCAAGCTGCCCTACGACATGGCCCTGAACCTGTGCGCCCGCACCCTGTTCGACGGGCGCTGCGAGAAGCCTGGCCAGGCGCTCTACGGCCGCTGGGCTCAGCAGACCATCCGCCTCGTGCCCGGCAAGGTCGAGATCTCTTCCGACAACCGCAGCTTTCGCGGCTTGATGGACCAGGGGCAGGGCTGCAGCCTGCCCACCGGCTGACGGCTCGCGCGGGCGGCAAGCCTTGTGTAGGTTGCCGCCATGCCTCGCACGCCCTTGATCGTGTTCGCCGCGGCCCTGGCGCTTTGCGCCTGCGCCAAGCGCACCACCCCGCCCGGCACCGCCGGCGTCTGCTATCACGTGGTGTTCGAGAGGAACGGGACGCTCAAGTACAACAAGCTGGTCAACGCGCCCAATCTCGAGACCTGCGCGGCGAACCTCGAGGCCATGCGGCTGAAGTTCCTCGGCATGGGGAGCTCGGCGACGGAGCTGCTGGGCGCCTATCAGGCAAATTTCATTTTTGTTCAGCGGGAAGGCATCTTCACCTCAACGTCTCTGGAAGGTCCGCGTTATGTCGCGCTGGTGCGCACCGGCGACGGCCGGCTCGCGATCCCCGGCGCGATGCCGCAGCAATAGGCTGTGGAGAACCTCCGCCGTGGGTGAACGTAACGAGAACAAAATGCTTGCCGCGCCGATGACGGCGGGCTAGCGTCCGCCTGGGCATAGGCCCGCAATCACGGAAGCTTAGGACATCGACATGGCGGGCAGCGTCAACAAGGTCATCCTGGTCGGGAACCTCGGGGCCGATCCCGAGATCCGCACCCTCAACTCCGGCGACCGCGTCGCCAACCTCCGCGTCGCCACCTCCGAGACCTGGCGCGACCGCTCGAGCGGCGAGCGCAAGGAGCGGACCGAGTGGCATCGCGTGGTGATCTTCAACGACAACCTCGTGAAGGTGGCCGAGAACTATCTGCGCAAGGGCTCGAAGGTCTACATCGAGGGCGCGCTGCAGACCCGCAAATGGTCCGACCAGTCGGGGCAGGAGAAGTACTCCACCGAAGTCGTGCTGCAGAAGTTCCGCGGCGAGCTCACCATGCTGGACGGCCGTGGCGACGCCGAGCGCGAGGAGGGCGGCGGCTATGCCGGCGGCTTCTCGTCGGGTCCGCGCGCCGGCGGCTCCGGCCCGCGCGAGGACTTCTCCGCCGACCTGGACGACGAAATCCCGTTCTGAGCCGAGCGCAAGCGGCTAGGGAGCGGCCGGCGGGCTCGGCGGCTCCGGGCAGCCATCGGCGATGCGCCGGGCCTCCGTCGTGGCGTGGCCGGAGACCGGCAGGCCCAGGAAGCGGGTCGCCATGACGGCATCCACGTGGAAGCTGGTCGGAGTGTAGGCGCCGGACGCGCTCACCTGCACCTGGCGACCCTTGTTGTCGGTGCAGACGCCCTTCATGGAGAGCTTGCCGCCGGCGACGCGGCGGGTGGGATAGACGCAGGTGTAGTGGTGGTTGATCGGGCCGGTCAGGAACCGGTCCACGTCGGCAGGGCTGATGCAGCGGCGCGAGGTGCTGGTCGAGTGAAGCGGCGAGCTCACCGTGTTGGTGGACTCCCAATAGCCGGGCAGGATGGGGCTCTGGGCGGCGGCCGCGGAGCCCGCCACGGCCAGCGCCGCCAGCGTCGGGACAAGACGTTTCATTCGCGGCCATATAGGAAATCGATGAGGCGTCGTCATGGCGCCGGAACGGACGTCATCCGCCCGTCCGGGGGGCCCGGCGGCGGTAAGCCTCGCGGATCTCGGCGCCGGCTTCGTCGAACAGGAAGGGAAGGAAGGCAAAGCGACGGCCGCGGGTGACCCGCATCGCCTCGTGCATGAGGCCGCAGGCGAAGACAACGGCGCCGCCGACCGGCGGCCGGTAGGTCGCCGGCCCGAACTCCGGGAACCGCAGATCGCCGCCGTCGAAGTCTTCGTTCAGGTTGATCGAGCACGCGAACTTGCGGTGCGCCGTCTGGAAGGTGACGTTGTCGCGGTGCGGGTGGAAGACCCCGCCGTCCTCGGCGTCATAGCAGCTGATCAGATAGCGCTCGATGCGGGTCACTTCGGTCGCGAACGCCCGGGCGATGAACGGAAACAGCCGCCGCTGGAGGCGCTCGGCGACCGCGTCCTTCAGGGCCTCGTCCTCGACCAGCACGTCCCGCCGCCTCTTGAGCTCGTCCATCACCAGGACCGTGACCTCGCCCTGGTCGCGCATGACGCCGGTGAATTCGCCGCCGCCGCGCGCGGCGTGAAGCGCGATGAGCTCGCCGCAGAGCTCGGGCTCGAAAATCCTCGGCGCGATCAGCACCGGCGCATGGAGCGGCACCCCGGCGTGGTCGCCCGGCGCGGGCAGCGCCGCGAGCGAGGGGAACAGCGCCTCCGCGTCATCGATCCCCGCGCGCCGCATGACCCGCAGGGCCGGATCGAGCAGCAGCCAGAAGCCCCTGTCGTCCGCCCCGTAGAGCCGGCTCACCTCCCGGCTTTCGTCCAGGATCCAGCGCAAACCCCGCAAATCTCGCACCTGGGCGGCCGTCTCGGCCTCACGAACCACGACGAAGGCGGCGAGCTTCGCGTCATCGAACAGCCGCTGGCCGGCGGCGAGTGCGGTGAGCGCCGCCTTGCGCGGCTCGGCCGCGACTGGAAGGAACAGCATCAGCACGTAGCGGCCGCCGGCGGTGTCGAACACCAGCTCGGGAGTGGACGCGCTCGGCGCCTTGAACCAGGGCGCCGGCTCGCCCGGACCTAATTGCGGCGCGCTCATCTGGCGGCGAGCCTAGGCGCGAACCGCGGCGAGGTCACGACGGGCCCCCACGGAACGCCTCGCGCGCGCATGCACGCGCGCGTGCGCGAAGTCGTGGCGCTCGCCCCTTCAGAATGCTAATCAAAGCCCCCACATAAGCCTCACGATTCGACCGGCGAATTAACCTCCCTTGACCGACGAGAACACCACCCCACCGGACGACCGGCGCGGGGCTGTCGCCCCTATCGCCATCGAGGACGAACTGAAGAAGTCGTACCTCGACTACGCGATGAGCGTCATCGTCAGCCGCGCCTTGCCGGACGTGCGCGACGGCCTGAAGCCGGTGCATCGCCGTATCCTGTTCTCGATGAACGAGCAGGGCCATACGCCCGACCGAAGCTATGTGAAGTCCGCCCGCGTGGTCGGCGACGTGATGGGCAAGTACCACCCGCACGGCGACCTGGCGATCTACGACACCCTGGTGCGCATGGCCCAACCGTTCTCGATGGGACTCCTGCTCATCGATGGCCAGGGCAACTTCGGCTCCGTGGACAATGATCCGCCGGCGGCGATGCGTTACACCGAATGCCGCCTGACCCAGGCCTCGATGTCCATCCTGGCCGACCTCGACAAGGACACGGTCGACTTCAAGGAGAACTACGACGGCTCCGAGCAGGAGCCGGTGGTGCTGCCCTCGCGGATCCCGAATCTGCTGGTGAACGGCGCCGGTGGGATCGCGGTCGGCATGGCCACCAACATCCCGCCGCACAACCTGGGCGAGGTGGTCGACGCCTGCCTCGCGATGATCGACGACCCGGACATCGGCCTCGATGAGCTGTTGGACATCGTCCCTGGGCCAGACTTCCCGACCGGCGGCGAGATCATCGGCCGGACCGGCGCTCGCCAGGCGCTGATGACCGGACGCGGCTCGGTCGTGGTGCGCGGCAAGGCCTCGGTCGAGGAGATCCGCAAGGAGCGCGAGGCGATCGTCATCACCGCGATCCCCTATCAGGTGAACAAGGCCGCCCTCGTCGAGCGGATCGCCGAGCTGGTGCGCGAGAAGCGGATCGAGGGCGTCGCCGACCTGCGCGACGAGAGCGACCGCGACGGCATGCGGATCGTCGTCGAGATGAAGCGCGACGCCCCGGCCGACGTGATCCTGAACCAGCTCTACCGCTTTACGCCGTTGCAGACCTCGTTCGGCGTCAACGCGCTGGCGCTCAACCGCGGCCGGCCCGAGCAGATGGGCCTGCGCGAGATGCTGCGGGCCTTCGTCGACTTCCGCGAGGAGGTCGTGGTCCGCAGGACCAAGTTCGAGCTGGGCAAGGCGCGCGACCGGGGCCACGTGCTGGTCGGCCTCGCCATCGCCGTCGCCAACATCGACGAGTTCATCCAGATCATCCGCTCGTCCAAGGACCCGGCCGAAGCCCGCGAGCGGCTGGTGGCCCGCGACTGGCCGGCCGGCGACATGCTGCCGCTGGTTGAGCTGATCGCCGATCCCCGCACGGTCGCGATCGACGGCGCGCGGATCCGGCTTACCGACGACCAGGCCCGCGCCATCCTGGCGCTCACCCTCTCGCGACTGACCGGGCTCGGCCGCGACGAGATCTTCGCCGAGGCGGAGAGCCTGGCGAAGGCGATCACCGGGTTCCTCGGCATTCTGGCGTCGCGCGACAAGGTCATGGCCATCGTGCGCGAGGAGCTGGTCGAGGTGCGCGAAGCCTTCGCCGCGCCGCGGCGGACCGAGATGGTCGAGGGCGACGCCGACGTCGAAGACGAGGACCTCATCGCCCGTGAGGAGATGGTGATCACCGTCACCCACGGCGGCTATGTGAAGCGGACGCCGCTCTCGATCTATCGGACGCAGCATCGCGGCGGGAAGGGCCGCTCGGGCATGGCCACCAAGGAGGAGGATGCCGTCACCCGCGTCTTCTCGGCCAACACTCATACGCCGATGCTGTTCTTCTCCTCCGGCGGCAAGGCCTACCAGCTGAAGGTCTGGCGGCTGCCGCTCGGCACGCCCACCAGCCGCGGAAAGGCGTTCGTCAACCTGCTGCCCATCGAGCCGGGCGAGAGCATCACCTCGATCCTGGCGCTGCCCGAGGATGAAGCCGCCTGGGACCAGTACGACGTGATGTTCGCGACCCGCTCGGGCGGCGCGAGGCGCAACAAGCTTTCCGACTTCATCGGCATCAAGCGCAACGGCAAGATCGCCATGAAGCTGGACGAGGGTGACGCCATCGTCGATGTGGCGGTCTGCCGGCCGCAGGTGAACGATGTCTTACTGACCACCGCCCTCGGTCGCTGCATTCGCTTCGCCGTGGACGAAGTGCGGGTGTTCGCCGGCCGCGAGTCCACCGGCGTGCGTGGCGTCCGGCTGGCGGAGGGCGACAGCGTCATCTCCATGGCGATCCTGCGCGCGGTCGAGGCGACGCCCGCCGAGCGCCAGGCCTATCTGAAGCACGCCAAGGCGATGCGGGTCGCCCGTGGCGAGGCCGAGGAGGGCGAGGAGAACGGCGCGGCGGACGACGATGACGTCGAACCCGCCGACCAGGATGCGGCGCTGGCTTTGGACCGGCTGGCGCACCTGGAAGCGGCGGAGGAGTTCATCCTGACCGTCTCCACGGAAGGCTTCGGCAAGCGCACCTCGGCCTACGACTATCGCCGCACCGGCCGTGGCGGCCAGGGGCTCATCGCGCAGGATCTCACCAAGCGCGGCGGCCGCCTGGCGGGCTCGTTCCCGGTCGACGAAGGCGACGAGATCCTGCTCGTCTCCGATCAGGGCCAGCTGATCCGCGTACCGGTCAACCAGGTCCGCATCGCCGGCCGCAACACACAGGGCGTGATCATCTTCCGCAAAGGCGAGGACGAGCACGTGGTCTCTGTCGAGCGGCTCCCCGACCAGGGCGAGGACGATGCGGGCGACGCCGAAGAGCCCGGCGAGGACGCGCCGGAGGCGTCCGGCGGACCGGTCCCAACTTAGCGCTTGCCATAACCGCGCTCCACGGCGAAAGGCGGAAGCGGACAGTTGGGGGACCTAACCGTATGACGCGCGTCGGCTTGTTTCCCGCCACCTTCGATCCTGTGCACAACGGGCACATCGACATCATGGAGCGGGCGGCCAAGCTGGTCGACAGGCTGGTCATCGGGGTGGCGATCAATATCGGCAAGGGGCCGATGTTCACGCTGGAGGAGCGGGTCGGGATCCTGCGCGAGGAGACGGCCCACCTGGCTGGCCAGGTCGAGATCGAGGTGCTGCCCTACGAAGGGCTCACGACCGTCTTCGCACGCGACGTCGGCGCGACGTTGATCGTGCGGGGTCTGCGCGCCTTCACCGACTTCGAATACGAATTCCAGATGGCGGCCATGAACCAGCAGCTCGATCGCGAGATCGACACGGTGTTCCTGATGGCCGATCCGCGGCACCAGGCCATCGCCTCGCGGCTGGTGAAGGAGATCGCGCTGCTCGGCGGTGACATCACCAAGTTCGTCAGCCCGCGCGTCAAGGGCCGTCTCCTGGAGAAGGTCGGCCGCCAATGAGGCCCGACGCCGAAGGGCTGGTCAGAGACTCCGCCGGCTTCTACGAGTGACTCCATGAAGACCGCCCTGATCGCCGCCGCGGCCGCAGCCGGGCTCGCCACCGCCGTCATGGCTGCCCCGAAGCCCCGCCCCGCCGCGCCGCTCGCCAATCCCGCCGCGCCAGGGCCCGCCGACTGGCGCACCCCCGACCCCAACGACGTCCTGCTCATCGACACCAACAAGGGGCGGATCATCGTGGAGATGATCCCGGAGGTCGCGCCCCAGACGGTCGCCAGGGTGCGCGAGCTCGCCCACGAGCACTTCTACGACGGCCTGCGGTTCTTCCGCGTCATCGACGACTTCATGGCCCAGACCGGCGATCCGCAGAACAACGGCACGGGCGGCTCGGACAAGCCGAATGTGCCCGGCGAGTTCACCTTCCGACGCGGTCCCGAGACGCCGTTCGCGCTCGCCGCCGATCAGACCGTGGCCGAGGTGGGATTCATCAAGTCGTTGCCGGTCACCAGCCAGTCCATGTCGCTCGCGCCGATGACCAAGGACCAGAAGGTCTCCGCCTGGGCGCTCTACTGCCCGGGCGTCGCCGGCATGGCGCGCGACGAGAACCCGGATTCCAACAACAGCCAGTTCTTCCTGATGCGGCAGAGCCACCACAACCTCGAGAAGCGCTACACCGCGTTCGGCCGCGTGATCGCCGGCGAGGACGTGGTCCGCGCCATCAAGACCGGCGAGCCGGTCGAGCCGCCGCAGGACCGCATGGAACGCGTGCGTCTGCTCGCCGATTTGCCCCCTGCCGAGCAGCCGAAGATCCGGGTGATCGATCCCAAGAGCGCCTGGTTCAAGGCTCAGGTGGCGCGCGCCGAGAAGGCGAGCCCCAACGATTTCATGTGCGAGCTGGACATGCCCGCCGAGGTGAAGTGATGGATCCCGAGAACACACTGATCATGCAACTCGACACCGGACCCGTGACGGTCAAGCTCCGGCCCGATCTCGCGCCCGGACACGTGGCGCGCATCAAGGAGCTGGCCCGCGAGGGATTCTACGATGGCGTTGTGTTCCACCGGGTCATCCCAGGCTTCATGGCTCAAGGCGGCGATCCCACCGGCAGCGGCTCGGGTGGATCTGACAAGCCGAACCTGAAGGCCGAATTCAGCCGCGAGCCGCACGTCCGCGGGGTTTGCTCGATGGCGCGCACGCCCAATCCCAATTCGGCCAACAGCCAATTCTTCATCTGCTTCGGCGACGCCCGCTTCCTTGACGGCGAATACACCGTCTGGGGCGAGGTGGTGGAGGGCATGGAGAACGTCGACGCCTTGCCCAAGGGCGAGCCGCCGCACAACCCGGGCAAGATCGTCTCGATGAAAGTGGCGGCCGACGCGTGAGGCCTGGGCCATGGCGCCGCGCCTGAAGGTCTTCGTCACCTCCGACGGCCTCACGGACTACGTGGTCGCGGCGTCCTCGAAGGCCAAGGCGCTGGCCGCGTGGGGCAGCCGCCAGGATCTCTTCAAGACCGGGCTCGCCCACCAGACGGACGATCCGAGACTGGTGACGGCCGCCAAGGCCAACCCCGGCGAAGTGCTCCGCCGGCCGGCGGGCGGCCGCGATGCGCTTGCCGGGCTGAAGCCCGCCCGCAAACCGAAGCCGGCGGGCCCGTCCAAGGCGGCGCTCAAGAAGGTTGCGGACCTGGAGAAGGCGCTTGCGACCCTGGAAGCCGAGCACGCCAAGGCCCTGTCCGAGATCGAGGATCAGCGCGCCGAACTCGACCGCAAGGCCGAGGCGCTTACCTCCCGCTTCCAGGTCGAGCGGTCGCGTCGTCAAGAGTCGCTGGCGGCGGCTCGACGGGCGCTAGAGTAGCCACCAGCGGATAGTGGTCTGAGCCCAGGCTCGGGCCCCTGTGTATGTCGACCGTCGCCCAGGCAGGGCCCGCATAGACGTGATCGATCGGCAGGATGGCGAACGGCAAGCTCATTCGCCGCGCCAGGACCTTGCCGGCCGGCCAGGTGAACAGGGCGCGATCGCGGCGGATCAGGCGAAAGGCGCTGTCCCAGTCGCGCCGGGCGAACGACCAGGGCGTGGAGTTGAAGTCGCCGGCCAGGATCGTGCGCTCGCGAGGCAGCTCGTCCAGCGCGCGGGCGAGGCGGGCCTCCTGGCGCTGCTGGTCGTTCCCGTCCGTCGGCCAGGCGTCATGCACGCCGACCACGTCGAAGGCGCCTTCCACGTCGTGGAAGATGGCGTGGGCGAGCGGCCCGACGGCGGGCTCGGCGGAAACATAGCCGCGCGTCATCTGACGGGGCGAATAGATCATCACCTCGCAATCGCGGCAGACCGAACGCCAGCCGGTGCGCGCCTCGAGCGCGCGGCGGAACGCGGGCGTGGTCTCCTCCAGGATCACCAGATCGGGCCGTTCGGCGGCCATCCAGTCGATCGTGCGGGCGATCTCGGAGTTGTGGTTCCAGACGTTGAACTGGATGATCTTCAGCTGGCCCGGCGCATCGGGACCGGCGCGCGGCCCGGCGCTGCGCGTCAACTCCGGCGCCATCAGAGCGCCCCCGGCGACGACGCCGACGCCCGTGAGCGCCAGCACCAGCAGCCGCGTCATCCCGCCGAACAGCAGCAGGGCGAAGAGGCCCGCCAGCAGCGCGCCCGCCAGCCAGACTGGTGCGAAGTGGGTGAGCAGGTCCCAGCGCAGGCTGTGACGGCCCTGCAGCGCCGCGACGCCAGCCGCGGCGCTGATCAGGGCCAGCAGCACCACCGGCGGCCCGAGCACGATGTTCAGCGCGAGTCGCAGGAGACCCATGTCCGCCTCTAGCAGCCGCGCGGCTTGACGCGCCAGCCGCCGCGTGGCGCAAGGCGCAACGATGCAGCTCGCCGACTTCGATTTCGACCTGCCGGAGGATCGGATCGCACTCCGTCCCGCCCACCCGCGCGATGCGGCGCGGCTGCTCCTCGTGCGGCCCGGTGAATCGTTCGCCGACGCTCGGGTGAGCGATCTGCCGGGGCTGCTTCAGCGAGGCGACGCCCTGGTGCTCAATGACACCCGTGTGATCCCCGCGCGCCTGAAGGGCCAGCGCTTGCGGGACGACAGCCGGGTCGCCGTCGAGGCGACGCTGCACCGGAGGCTCTCCGGCCACGTCTGGACGGCGTTCATGCGGCCGGGCAAGCGCCTGGCGGAGGGCGACCGGATCGTGTTCGGCGAGGCGCATGACCGGGCCTGCTTCCTGGGCGAGCTCAATGCGACGGTGAAGGCCAAGGGAGACGCGGGCGAGGTGGCGCTCGCCTTCGACCTGTCGGGCCCGGACCTCGACGCGGCGATCGCGGAGCGCGGGGCTATGCCGCTGCCGCCCTATATCGCCGCGCGCCGGGCGGAGGACGAGCAGGACCGCACCGACTACCAGACCGTCTATGCCCAGGAGGATGGCTCGGTGGCTGCGCCGACCGCCGGCCTGCACTTCACGCCCGAGCTGCTGCAGCGGTTGGCGGGGGCCGGGGTCGAGATCGTCCGCATCACCCTGCACGTCGGCGCGGGCACCTTTCTGCCGGTCAAGGCCGTACGCGTGGAAGACCACCGCATGCATGCCGAATGGGGTGAGGTGGATGCCGCCGCCGCCGAGCGCCTCAATGCGCTCAAAGCAGCGGGCGGGCGCATTGTCTGCGTGGGCACCACCTCTCTGCGGCTCCTGGAGTCGGCGGCCGGAGAGGATGGCGTGGTGCGGCCGTTCACGGGCGAGACCGAGATCTTCATCACCCCCGGCTACCGATTCCGGGCGGCCGACGGGCTGATGACCAACTTCCACCTGCCGAAGTCGACCCTGTTCATGCTGGTCTGCGCGTTTGCGGGCACCCAGACGGTTCGCGCCGCCTATGCGCACGCGATCGACGCCGGCTACCGGTTCTATTCCTACGGGGACGCCTCGCTCATCTGGCGGGCGCCCTGATGGCGGCCTTCCCGTTCCGCGTCGCCGCGACCGACGGCGCCGCGCGCACCGGCGTTCTGGCCACGCCGCGCGGCGAGATCCGCACGCCCGCCTTCATGCCGGTCGGCACGGCCGGCACGGTCAAGGCGCTGAGCGTCGATCAGGTCGCCGCGGCCGGCGCCGACATCCTGCTGGGCAACACCTACCACCTGATGCTCCGGCCCACCGCCGAGCGGGTGGCGAGGCTCGGAGGCCTGCACCGCTTCATGCGCTGGGAGAAGCCGATCCTGACCGATTCCGGCGGCTTCCAGGTTATGTCGCTCGCGAAGATCTCGGAGGTCACCGACGACGGGGTCACATTCCAGAGCCACCTCGACGGCTCGCGCCATGCGCTCTCGCCCGAGCGCTCGATCGAGATCCAGGCCGACCTCCTGGGCGCCGACCTCGTGATGCAGCTGGATGAGCTGGTGGGCCTGCCGGCGCCCGCCGAGCGCGTCGCCGAAGCTATGCGCCGCTCCGCACAGTGGGCCGCGCGCTGCAAGGCGGTGTTCGGCGCCCGCGAGCGGCAGGCCCTGTTCGGCATCCAGCAGGGCGGGATCTCCGAGGCCCTCCGGAGAGAGTCCGCCGAGCGGCTCCTGGAAATCGGCTTCGACGGTTACGCCATTGGCGGCCTGGCGGTGGGCGAGGGCCACGCCGCCATGGTGGATGTGCTCGACTTCGCCCCGGCGATGCTGCCGCCCGATCGGCCGCGCTATCTCATGGGAGTCGGCAAGCCCGTCGACATCATCGAGGCCGTCGCGCGCGGGGTCGACATGTTCGACTGCGTGCTGCCCACCCGCTCGGGCCGGCACGGCCAGGCGTGGACCGCGTCCGGCCCGATCAACCTGAAGAACGCCCGCTTCGCCGAGGACGAGAGCCCGCTGGACGAGTCGATCCCCGTGCCCGCCAGTCGCGACTATTCAAAGGCCTACCTGCACCATCTTGTGCGGTCGGACGAGATCCTGGGGCAGGTGCTGCTGTCGTGGCACAATCTCGCCTTCTTCGAGGCCCTGATGGTCGACCTGCGGGCCGCTATCGCGGAGGCTCGCCTTTCGGCGTTTCGCCAGGCGTTCGCCCGGCGGGCGGCAGCCGCGTCGGATAGCGAGGCTTGATCGCCTGTTCCATGGTCGGGCGGCTGGCCATGACGTGCGAGGGCGTGGCCGGCGGCGGGCAGCCGTTGGCCTCGCCCAGGCCTTTCAGATAGGCGCGGCGCACGGATCCGGCCTTGATGGCGTCCTGCACGTACTGATCGTGCCGCTCCGCGCCGGTGAGCTTGCGCACCCAGCTGTGGAACGGGATGACGCCGGAAGTGACCCCGGCCACCGCGCCGAGGGTGGCGCCGCGGCCCTTCTGGCGCAGGCTCTCGTCCTTCTTGTCGGGGATGTCGAGGTCGGGGCCGAGCGCGATGTCGAGCGGCTCGATCAGGGTCTCGAGCTGGCCGCAGGTGAAGTGCGGGGGCGGCTCGTCGTACGCATCGGCCATGGCTTCCAGCAGGATGCCGGGAATCTTCGTGCGCATGACGTTGAAGTCGCGCAATGGCGCCGACACCGCGCCTTCGACGTTGTCGCGCTCCGCCTGGTCGGTGGTCTCGACCCGCTCGGGGTTCTTGGGGGAGGTGGTCGTGCAGGCCGCGATCAGGAGGGCGGCGAGCGGCAGGACGGCGCGTGCGGCCTTGCGCATGTTATCCGAGCTCTTCGCGTCCCCCCGCCCTGTTAAGGCCTCCTCCCTTGCGCGGCAAGATCACGGTCCCTATGGTCCGCGCCGCTTCGCGACCGGGCTGGACGAGCCCCGTCACGTCGGGGGCCGGTAGCTCAGCGGTAGAGCATTCGACTTTTAATCGAATGGTCGTGGGTTCGATCCCCACCCGGCCTACCAATGTCGCCGGGCGCCAGGAACAACCGCGACTGTTGTCAGGTTGAATCCACGGCGCGGCGGCGGCGCGCGGGAACGCCGCCGATTTCGCCGCCCGCGGCGAAAGGCGAAGCTCATGATCTCAAGAATATCCGCGGGGATCGCGGCCCTCGTGATCGGTGCAGCCTGCGCCGGGCCGCTCAGCGCTCGTGAGCTCTGCAGCTGCGCGAGCGCTCACCATCCAACGCACGCGGCTGTCCGTCATCGGGCCGCCATGATCCAGGTTGTGAACTACTACGGGGGCGAGCAGACCGTGGCCCGGCCTCCGCCAGTCTCTCCCTATGAGCAGGCCTACTATCCCGGGGCTTATCCGCCGGCGCCGATGCTGTATGGGCTGGGCGACGATGATTTCGGCTACGACTGGCCGTTCGGGTACGGGTTCGGCGTGTTCGTGAACAATCCGCTGATCTTCGATCACCATCGCCGCGGGGCGTTTCGCCATCATGTCGAAGCCCATGGCATGGGTGCGGGCCGGCCTGGATTCCCCGGGGGACGCTGGTAGGCGCCACGCTCGCAGCCGCACTAGAGCCCGAACAGCGCCCGCGCATTCTCGCCCAGCACCGCAGCCTGGCGCGCCGGCGGGAGGTCTGCGAGCGAGCGGCGGATCAGCTGCGGGGCCGCTAGCGTCGAGTCGACGTGCGGGTAGTCGCTTCCCCACAGGATCCGGTCCTCCCCCACGAGCTCGAGCATGGCCCCGATCGTCCGCTCCTCGGGCTCGGCCACGAACCAGCAGTTGCGGCGGATGTAATCGCTGGGCTTCAGCTTGGGCGGCGCGGGCAGCAGGGCGCGCAGCACCTCGGCCTTCTCGTCCAGCCGGTCCATCAGATAGGCCGCATAACCACAGCCCGCCTCGACGCTGACGATCTTGAGTCTGGGGAAACGATCGAAGAGGCCGTCGGTGACCATGGCGGCCATGGCGGGCATGAGCTGCCCCGTCGCGCCGAGGCCGAAGGTGAACACCGGCCCGGGCTTGGTCTCGTGCCAGGCGCCGAAACCGCCCGCGGAGCCGGAGAAGCGGACGATCACGTGGAGGCAGCCGGGAATGCCGGCATCTTCGCAGAGCCGCCAAATCGGATCGAACCGCGGATCGCTGGGCCGGCGGCCGTCAACGATCTCCGGCGGGACGAAGAGGCCCTTGAAACCGGCCTTCACGCAGCTCGCGAGCTCCTCGGCGGCGGTCTCGACATCGCGCCAGTTGATCGCGGCGATCGGAGCAACGCGGCCCGGTGCGCCGGCGGCGAAGTCGGCCTGCCAGCGGTTGTAGGCGCGGCAGTAGGCCGAGGCGAGCGCGTGGTCCTCGGTCGGGAACGGCAGGATGCCGATCGTCGGGAACAGCACGCCCACGTCGACGCCCCAGGCGTCGAGCATCCGCATCCGCGCCGCGGGATCGTAGCTCGCCGGCTCACAGCCTTCGGCGTAGGTGCGGCCGGGGCTGAACAGGTCCTTGCGGTCGAGGTGCGCCCCGCCGAGGCCGGCGAGCATGCCCGAGAGCACGCTCGTCTCGCCGATGATCAGGTGCTCGACTCCATCGCGCTCTTCGATCCGGATGGCGCGATCGCGGAACTTCGGCTCCAGGTACTCCTGCCACAAGCCCGCCGGCTCCATGACGTGGGAGTCGCAATCCACCACCAGGCCCACGGCTGCGCCTCCTATCCGAGCACCTTGCCGGGATTGAGCACGCCCTTGGGATCAAGGGCGGCCTTGATGGTGCGCATCAGGGCGAGCTCGGCCGGCGAACGCGAGGTGGAAAGATAAGCCAGCTTCTGCAGTCCGATCCCGTGCTCGGCGGAGACCGAACCCCCCCGCGCCTGCAAGGGGCGATAGACCAGCTCCTCGATGTCATGCCGGGCCTTGGGATCGCCCACGCCTGCGATCAGGTGCAGGTTGCCGTCGCCGAGATGACCGAAGACCGTGAGCTGAGCCTTGGGCCAGCGGGCGGTCAGCGCCTGGCGCACCTCGGTGAGGTAGCCCTGCATCTCGGGGATCGGCAGGCTGATGTCGAACACCACTGTCGGCCCGTTGCGGGCGGTCTGGCGAACGTCGTCGCGCAGGGCCCACATCCGATCCCGCTCGGCCTGCGACTTGGCGACCACGGCGTCGACCACGAGGCCGTCGTCCAGGACCTGGGCCAGCACAGCCTCGAACCGCTCGCCATCGGCTTCGGGATCGGCGCCCAGCGCCTCGACGAGCACGTAGAAGGCGTGGCCGGGCGGCAGGATCGGCCGGCCGGCGGCGGGCTCGGTGGTGACCAGCTCGTAGAATTCCGGCCACATCACCTCGAAGGCGGAGAGCGCGCCGCCGAGCTCCGAATCCATCCGCCGCAGCAGCTTCGGCAGCGCCTCGAAACCGTCCACCGCCAGGAAGCCGGTATTCTGCGCGGCCGGCTTGGCCTGCAGGCGGAAGACCGCGCGGGTGACCACGCCCAGCGTGCCCTCCGAGCCGATGAACAGCTGCTTGATGTCGTAGCCCGTGTTGTTCTTGATCAGCCGGTTCATGGCCGGGATCACCGTGCCGTCGGCCAAGACCGCCTCCAGCCCCAGGATCATGTCGCGGGTCATGCCGTAGCGGATCACCCGGTTGCCGCCGGCGTTGGTCGAGATCACCCCGCCCACCGTGGCCGAGCCGCGCGCGCCGAGGTCGAGCGGCAGGAACAGGCCCGCCGCATCGGCCGCCTCGCAGGCCCGCTCCAGGACGCAGCCTGCCTGGACGGTCATGGTCGAGCCGACCGCATCGATCTCCTCGATCGCGTTCATGCGTTCGAGGCTCAGCGCGATGGCGCCCTCAGCCAGGGCGCCATCCACGAGACCCGTGCGGCCGCCCCACGGCACCACCGAAACGCCGGCCCTGCCGGCGCTGCGCAGCACCTCGGCCACCTCCTGCGTCGAGCGGGGCCTGGCGATCGCCATCGGCTTGCCGAGCCGCGTCCAGGGGCTGAAGGCCTGCTCGGCGGCGGTCTCGCCGCTGACCAGGCCGCCCGCGCCCAGACAGCGCTCAAGTTCGGCCACGAGGCTCTGCATGGCGGCTCCTCTCGCACGTTCTCGCCGAGCATGCGCTTGCCGCTCCATCGAGATCAACCGGACTAGTTCGCCGTTTCGGCGGAGTAGCGGGCGATCAGCCCGGTCCTCAGGGCGTAGCTGTAGACCGCGGCGAACAGCCCGCAGGCGGCGACCAGATAGAGCACCGAAAGCACGCTCCCGAACGCGAGCTGGTCCCAGCGCGCGCTCTTGCCGGTGACGATCGCGCGCATGCCCTCGAAGACGTAGGACGGCGGCAGCAGGCGGGAGATGGCGCGCATCCAGGCGGGCAGGGTGGCGAGCGGATAGAAGACGCCCACGAACGGCGACAGCAGCGATGGGATCGGCCAGATCAGCCACTCCGACGCCGGCCCGAAGCGGAGCACGATCGATGTTCCGACGATCCCAAGCGATATGCCGGTGATGAACAGCACGAACACAAACGGGGCGAGGGCCACGCCGTAGGCGAAGAAGGAGAGCCCGAACACGCTGGTCGCCAGCAGCAGCATCGCGGCCAGCCCCAACAGGCTGGTGACGATTCCGGTGAGCACCAGCCCCAGCAGGTAGTCGCCGATGGTGATCGGGGTGGCGAAGACGTTCAGGAAGTTGCGCGCCCAGACATCTTCGAAGAAGGCCGTGGTGATCCCCTGCATCACCCGGGCGAGGAAGTCCCAGAGCAGCACCGCGCCCAGCGGGGTCGCGACGAAGTTGAATCGGGTCAGCCCGCCGAGATAGCGGGTGATGAAGCCCCAGAGCACGATGTCGATGGCCACCCAGGCGATCATCGGCAAGAGCCGCACAGGGCTGCCTCGCACTAGGTAGAAGTAGCGGAGCGCGACCGCGGCCACGCGGGAGGCGCGCATCATTGCGCTCCCGCAGCCGGATGCAGCGCCTCGTGGGCCACCTCGACGAACAGCTCCTCGAGGTTCGGCGCGTTGTGCTGCTTGATCAGCTCGGCCGGCGAGCCCGCGAGCAGGATGCGGCCGCGCGACAGGAACAGCACCCGGTGGCAGACCTCGGCCACCTCGTACATGTTGTGGCTGGTCCAGAGCACGCCCGCCTGCTCCGTGGCGGCGAAGTCCACGATGCGGGCGCGGATGTCGCGCGCGGTCGAGGGATCGATCGAGGCCGTCGGCTCATCGAGCAGCAGCAACTTGGGGCGGTTCAGCATCGCCTTGGCAAGTTCGACGCGGGTCTGCTCGCCGGAAGACAGCACGCCCGTCTTGGTCCTGCGGTGACGCGTCAGGTCGTAGTCCGCCAGCAGGGCCTCGATTCGCGCCGAGAGGGCTTTGACGCCATAGATCAGCCCGAACACGCGCAGGTTCTGCTCGACGGTCAGGTTGCCGGGCAGCGGGGTGTAGACGGCGGCGAAGTTGGTCCGCTCCAGCGCGGCGCTGCGCTGGGCAGCCACGTCGATCCCGCCGATCAGCACGCGCCCGGCGGTGGGCCGCAGAATGCCCAGCACCATACTGATGATGGTCGTCTTGCCGGCGCCATTGGGGCCCACGAGCCCCACGATCTCGCCGGGCGCGACCTGGAACGAGACCCCGTCGACGGCGAGAAGCGCCCCGAAGCGCTTGGTGAGGCCCTCGGCGGATAGGACGGCCTCGCCTGGGGCGCTCCCCATGTGCGCGCTCAGGCCGCCAGGATGGCCGCGGCCAACCGCTCGCGGGTGAAGGGCAGGTCGCGCACCCGCACGCCGAGCGCCGAGGCCACCGCATTGCCGATCGCGCCCGCCGCCGGCCCGGACGAGGCCTCGCCGATGCCCACCGAAGGCGCGTCTGGCGTCTCGATCAGGCGCACCTCGACCGGCGGGACCTCGCTGAACCGCAGCATCGGATAGTCGCCGAACGTGCGCGAGGCGATGCCTCGCTCATCGAGGCGGACCTGTTCCTTCAGGCACCAGCTCGCGGCCATCAGGATTCCGCCCTCGATCTGGTTCTTGGCGCCGTCCGGATTGATGACCAGGCCGATGTCGCTGGCGCACCAGATGTGCTTCAGCCGCACGGTCTCGGCGGCCTCCACCTCAGCGATTACGGCAACATAGGCGCCGGAGTTTTTGTAGCGGGCGTAGCCGATGCCGAGCGCGCGGCCGCCGCGCCGGGACCAGCCCGCCACCTCGGCCGCCGCTTCCAGCACCGCGCGGGCCCGCGGGTCCGACGTCAGGCTCAGGCGATAGGCGAGGGGGTCCTCGCTGGCCAGAGCCGCCAGCTCGTCGACGAAGCTTTCGGCCGCGAAGACGTTCTGCAGGGCCCCCAGCGTGCGGACCGAGGAGCAGTAGATCGGCGTCTCGCGGATCAGGTGGTCGATGACCCCCCAGCGGGGGATGTCGTAGGACGGCGGCGCGTTCCTGACCGCGCCGGAGAACATGCGGTTGGACGGCGGCCTGGCCTGCGGGGCGTCCTTCGCGCCGGGCAGGGCGGTCTCGGCGAGCAGCCGGCTGCGGTTGCCGTGCGGCCCGCTCCAGATCTCGCCGGTCCACGAGGTTGGGCGGCCGGCCTCGTCCAGCTCAGCGGCGAGCTCCACGACCATGGCCGAGCCGACCGGCTCGAAGCCGAACTCGTCCTCCCGCCGCCACTGCACGCGGATCGGCGGTCCCGGCCTGCGCAGCGCGATCAGCGCCGCATCGAAGGCGGCGTCGTCCGCGCCGTTGTGGCCGTAGCAGCCCGAGCCCTGGGCGTGCCTGAGCGTCACCTGCTCAGGAGGAAGTCCGGCCGCGCGCGCGATGCGATCGCGCAGGGGATAGGGTCCCTGCGTATGGCTCCAGACGGTCAGGCGGCCGTCGACATATTGCGCCAGCCCGACTGAGGGCCCCATTGAGGCGTGGGAGAGGTAGGGCTTGGAGTAGGTCGCGCGGTGCAGGCGATTGCCGCTCGGGCCGGTCTGTGGCTCGCCCACGACGTTGTCCTCGGCGGGCTGGCCGCGCAGCCAGGCCGCCTCCTGCTGCTCGGGCGTGAGCCGACGCGGATCGTCCCACACCGCCACGGACTCGGCGGCCGCGACCGCGCGCTCGGCCGCGCTCTCGCTGGGCGCCAGGGCGGCCACGAAGTCGCCCTCGCGCAGGATCTCCACCTCGCCATGCGCCGCCGAGCGGATCGCCGCCTCGTCCAGCCGCTGCAGCCTGGCCTGCGGACTCGGTTGGCGCAGCACGCGGGCGTGCAGCAGACCCTCGGGCCGCAGATCGGTGATGAAGCCGCCGCCCGCCAGCTTGCCCGGCAGGTCGATGCGTGGCGCGCTCTTGCCCACCACGCGATAAGCCGTGGGGTCCTTGCGCGGGGCGTCCTCGGCGACGGGCGCGTCCAGGTCCACGACGTCGGCGAGCGTCCAGTAATCGACGCCCGTGGACTGGCGGCCGCGCCGGATCACGCCCTCGTCGACCGCGAGGTCCTCACGCCGGCAGCTCAGCCGCTCGGCCGCGACGTCCAGGAAACGCCGCCGCACATCGGCGCAGACCAGGCGCACCGAGGCGCCGGAGATCTCGATCGACATGCTGCCGACCGTCAGACCCTCGTCGGGCGCCCGTTCGGTATCGCCGAACGTGATCGCGATCTGCTCCGGCATGACGTCCAGCTCTTCGGCGGCGATCTGGGTCAGGGCGGTGGCGATACCCTGGCCAAACTCCACCTTGCCGACATTGAGACCAACCTTGCGGTCGGGGCGGAAGCTGACCCAACGGGCGGGGGTGGGGGTCTTCTCAAGGCTCGGCGGGAGCATCAGGCGGGCTCCTTCATGCGTGTGGCGGCGAGTTCGATGGCGTCGAGAATGCGGTTGTGCGCCCCACAGCGGCAGAGGTGCCAATCGAGCGCCCGGGCGATCTCAGCGCGGCTGGGGTGGCGGTTGCGCTCCAGGAGCAGGCTCGCCGAAACCAGGATGCCGTTCAGGCAGAAGCCGCATTGGCCGGCCTGCTTCTCAAGGAACGCCTGAATCAACGGATGCGGCGGGTTCGATGCGCTCAACGCCTCGACGGTGGTCACTTTCGCTCCGGCGACCGCCGCGATTTCCATGTGGCAGGCCGCCTTCAGCTCGCCATCGACCAGGACCGCGCAGGCGCCGCACTGGCCGGCCCCGCAACCGAACCTCGCGCCGGTCAGGCCGAGCTGATTGCGCAGGACGTCGAGCAGCGTGTCCTCGGGCTCGGCGGTCACCTCGACCGGGCGGCCGTTGACCGAGAAGGCGATCGATGTGGGCATGGGCGAGACCTGTCTCACGCGGCGGGCTCGTCCTAGCATGTCGGCTCGGGCGCGGCCTCTCAAGTCCCCTCGGCCCACCAGGGATAGCCGGCCGGCATACCGTCGGAGACGCGCCCAGGGAAGTTCGGCGGCCGCTTCTCGAGAAACGCGCTGACGCCTTCCTTCACGTCGGCTGTTGCGCCGAGCGCCATGGCGAACGGGCCGTCCACCTTCAACGCGCCCCAGGGCTCGGCTTCGGCCCCGAACCGCCAGAGCATCTGCCGGGTCAGCGCGATGGAGACGGGAGCGGTGTTGTCGGCGATCTCCCGAGCGATCTCGCGGGCGCGCGGCAGCAGCGTCTCCGGCTCCACGACCTCGCTCACCAGCCCGCCGCTGAGCGCCTCCTCTGCCCCGAACAACCGCCCGGAAAGGCACCAGCGCAAGGCTTGCGGCAGGCCTACGAGTCTGGGCAGGAACCAGGCGCTGCCGGCCTCCGGCACCAGCCCGCGGCGGGCGAACACGAAACCGAACCGCGCGGCCGTGGAGGCGATCTTGATGTCGGTTGGGAGCGCCAGGGTGACGCCGACCCCCACGGCCGGGCCGTTGAAGGCGGCGATGGTCGCCTTGCGGCAATTGAACAGGGCGCCGACGAAGCCGAGACCGCCGCCGCGCGGCGTTCGTCCGGCGCCGAAATTGGTCGCGCCAGCCCCAGCCTTGGTGTCGAAGCTCGACGCGCCCGCCGAGAGGTCTGCGCCGGCGCAGAAGCCGCGGCCCTCGCCGGTGAGGATCACCACCCGGACGTCGTCGTCTGCGTCGGCCCGTTCCAGGGCCTCGGCGAGCTCCGCGCCCATCTGGGCAGTGTAGGCGTTGAGCTTATCCGGCCGATTCAGGGTGATGGTGAGGATGCGGTCTTCGATCTCATAGCGGATGGTCTGGTAGCCCATGGGCGCCTCCGGCTTTTTCGCGAGTTCGAGGCGCGAGGCCGTTGCGGTCAAGGGCGCCCCGACGGCAGGCCGGCTACCGGGGCGGGCGCCTCGCGCCTACATTGCAGGGGCTGCGGCGGGCTACGACGGCCCACTGGCGCGCCACCTCGGCCCCATTCCGGACGGTGGGTTTAAGCGTGTCGCAAGAGCGCTTTCCCGCCGCGGCGCCCGCCTCAGACCGGCACATTGTCGATCAGCCGCGCCCGGCCGAGCAGGGCTGCGGCGAGCAGCCGGGCCGGTCCTTCGATCGGGCCCGGCCCCAGACGGCCGAGATCGTCCGGGCGGCGGGCTTCGACATAGTCGACGCGCGCGAAGCCAGCCGCCGTCAGCCGGGCCCGCGCGGCGGTCTCCACGGCCGCGACCGGCTCGCCGGCCCGCAGCCTGGCGGCCGCTTCCTGCAGGGCCGCGTTCAGCTCGGGGGCCGCGCGTCGCTGGTCCGGGGTCAGGTAGGCGTTGCGGGAGGAGAGGGCCAGGCCGTCCTCGGCCCGGGCTGTCGGGCCGCCAATGATCTGGACGGGGATGTCGAGATCGCAGACCAGCCGCCGGATCACCTGCAGCTGCTGGTAATCCTTCTCGCCGAACACCGCCAGGTCCGGCCCGCTCTGCAGCAGCAGCTTGGCGACCACCGTCGCCACGCCGGCGAAGTGGCCTGGCCGGGCGGCCCCATCCATCGGTTCGGAGACGCCGCGCACCATGACCGTGGTGGCGAACCCTTGTGGGTACATCTCGCCCACGCCCGGCGCATAGAGCAGATGACAGCCGGCCGCCGCCAGCAGCGCGGCGTCGCCGGCCTCGTCGCGCGGGTAGGCGGCGAGGTCCTCGTTGGGCCCGAACTGGGCGGGGTTGACGAACAGGCTGGCGACCACCCGATCGGCATGCGCCAGCGCCAGGCGGATCAGCGACAGGTGTCCCTCGTGCAAAGCCCCCATCGTCGGGACGAGTCCCACGCGCTCGCCCGCCTCCTTCCAGGCCGCGACTTGGGCGCGCAGGTTCGCCACGGTGCGGACGATCGGAAGTGACGGAACAGAGGACATGGAGGGCGTTCGCGAGGCGGCCCGCTTATGAGGCAGAGGGGCGCGCGCGTCCATCCACAGCCGTCGCGCAGCCGCGCGTTGACGCAGCGGGGGCGCCGGGATGACCTAGCGAACGGGGCGAGTCGCGGATTCGCCGGACGAGCTTTGGAGACCGGGCGCATGCCGCAGGCGAGCGTGATCGTGGTGGGCAACGAGAAGGGCGGGGCGGGCAAGTCCACCATCGCCATCCACACCGCCGTCGCCTTGCTGCACGGCGGCGCGCGGGTGGCGGTCATCGACCTCGACCTGCGCCAGCAGTCGACGGCCCACTTCTTCGCCAATCGCCGCGCCTGGCTCAGCGCCAACAACGCCGCGGCGCCGCTGCCGCTGGAATTCGCGATTCCGCTCGGCGAAGACGCGCCCGCCCGGTTCGAGCTGGCATTCGCCGAGGCTTCCCAAGGCGCGGACTTCATCCTCGTCGACACGCCCGGGAGCGACACGGACGTCAGCCGCGCCGCCCACGCCAAGGCCGACCTCATCGTCACCCCGATGAACGACAGCTTCGTCGACTTCGACATGCTGGGCGTGGTGGATCCGGTGACGCTCGAGCTGAAGCGGCACAGCCTCTACTCCGAGACGGTCTGGGAATGCCGCAAGCAGCGCGCGGCGCTCGACCGCAAGATGATCGATTGGGTGGTGCTGCGGAACCGTCTCGCGCCGACCGAGGCGCGCAATCGCCGCAGGCTGGACGAGCGGGTCGTGGCGCTCTCGCGCAAGGTCGGGTTTCGCCTCGGACCCGGCCTGCGGGATCGGGTGATCTACCGCGAGCTCTTCCCCTTCGGCCTGACCATCGCCGACCTGTCGCCGGCCATCCGCCCGGTCTCCATGAGCCTGCAGCACGTGGCCGCGCGGCAGGAGCTTCGGGCGCTGATGGCCGCGCTCGGCCTTTCGGGGTTTGCGGAGGTCCAGCCGATCGCCGCAGAATAGGCGATGGGCTACATCATCCTGGGCGGCCTGGCGCTGCTGGTGCTGGTCACAGCAGGGCGGGCGAGCCGTCCGATGCGCGTCCGCCGCGAGTGGCGCTTCCTCTCCTCGGCCGGGGCGATCGCGGCGTTTCTCGCCGCGGCCCTCCTGGTCCTCAGGGAAGCCTGGCTGCCGGCCCTGCTCATCGCGGGCTTCGGCCTCAGCCTCGCCGTCGCCTCCCGGATCGACACCCGGCCACGTCGCGCGCCGGTCGCGCCCAGGGAGCCCATGAGCCGCGAGGAGGCGCGCGCGATCCTGGGCGTCGGACCCGAGGCGTCCGCCGCGGAGATCAAGGCCGCCTACACCCGGCTCATGCGGCTCGCGCATCCCGACAAGGGCGGCACCAGCGGCCTCGCCGCCCAGCTCAACGCCGCGCGCGATCGACTGCTCGGGAAGTGACAAGTGGCCCCGGAGTGGCTCCGGGGCCTCGGTGATATGTCGCTTGCGTTCCGCCTGGCGGGGATGAGCGGGATGAGCGGCGAGGGTCAGCTCGGCTCGAGGACTTCGCAGGCCAGCCGGCGGGCGTGCAGGGCGCGGCAGGCGCTTTTCGCCTCGGATTCGGAGAAGCCGGTGAACACCGCCTTGTAGCGGCGACCCTGGCGCTCGGCCGAGCCGGCGGCGTCATCGAAGTGCCGCGAGAAGCGCTTCTCGACGAAGGCGATCTGGCGGGTGGCTTCCGTTCGACGATGGAACTCGCCGACCTGCACGGCCCAGTTTTCCGCATGCTTCGCCCTGCGCGCCGGAGCTTGCGCCTGCGCCCGCGGCGGAGCCGACGTCAGCACGATCTTCAGGCTGTCCTGGTCCGCATCGCCCTGCTCGCTGGGGGCGCGCACCACCGGGCCCGAAGGCGGCGGCTCGGACAGGTTCTGGGCGACCGTCATGTTCTGACCGAGCGCGCGATGGCGCATGACGTCGAAGCCGGTGAGCAGCAGGTCCTCGGCGTTCTGGTCGCGCGAGGCGGTGGTGGGGCCGCCCATCACCACCACGATCAGGCGGCGATTGTCGCGCACGCCGGAGATGGCGATGTTGAAGCCCGAGGCGTTGGTGAAGCCGGTCTTCAGGCCGTCGACGCCGGGGATGTTCAGCAGGTGGTTGTGGCCCTTGATGGTGCGGCCGCGGAACTCGAAGGCGCGCTCGTCGAACAGCTTATAGTACTGCGGATAGTCCCGCATGATCGCCCGCGAGAGCGTCGCCAGGTCGCGCGCCGTGGTGATCTGGCGGCTGTCCGGCAGGCCCGAGGCGTTGGCGAAGTGGGTGTTCTGCATGCCCAACTCCTGGGCGCGCTGGGTCATCAGCGCGGCAAAGCGGCTCTCGGAGCCGCCCAGCTTCTCGGCCATGGCGACGGCGGCGTCGTTCGCCGACTTGATGGCCATGCCGTGCAGGGCCTCGGAGACGGAGATGCTGTCGCCGGGCCGCACGCCGAGCTTGGTGGGCGACTGCGCCGAAGCATGCGGCGAGAAGACCACCCGATCGTCCATGTGCAGCTTGCCGGAGGCCAGCGCCTCGAACGACAGGTAGAGGGTCATGAGCTTGGTGATCGAGGCCGGATAGCGCGGGCTGTCGGCGTGGTTGGCGTAGAGCACCTCGCCGGTCTTGGCGTCGAGCACGATCGCCGCGTACTTGCTTTCGGAGGCCGCGAGCAGGCTGCGGAAGTAGGGGATCTGCGCCTGCGCCGCCGGCGGCGTGGCGGCGACGAGGGTCGCGGCGGCCAGGCCCAGGGAGACAAGAAGGCGGCGGGCGGTTTTGAGCATACGTGCGTCCGTCAATCCAAAGCGAATCCACTCAGCGGCGAAGCGCCGCCTTAGGAACTCCTTACCATCACACCGGGACCGTTGCGGCGGAGTAAACAGCTCTTGAACGTCCCATATTGTCGCGCCGGGGCGCTGCAAGACGCGGGCCAGTGTCATTGTGCAGTGCACAAAATTCGTTTGACTGTTGCGGCGCAACATGAGACGTTCCCCAAGAGCACGACATCCCTATCCGCCATTTTGCGTTGCGGCGATTCCGCCGCACTATCGACAGACGAGGACGCGACCCATGGACGCCGCCGAGACCGTGAACGCCGGGGCCGAAAAGGCGAAAGCCGCCGCTGAGACCCTGAAACCCACCGTCGACCAGTTCGCCACCGCCGCCAACGCCGCCTTCAAGGACGGCGTGGAGAAGGCGCTTTCGGCGATCACCGAGGCCAACACCCACTCCAAGAAGAACCTGGAAGCGGTCGCCGCTTCGGTGTCCGCCGCCGCGCGCGGCGCCGAGACCCTGGGCGCGCAGGCCGTCGCCTACTCCAAGACCGCCTTCGAGACCCAGGTGAACGCCGCCAAGGCGCTCGCCGCGGCCAAGACCCCGCAGGAGCTGTTCGAGCTGCAGAGCGCCTTCGCCAAGAGCGCCTTCGAGACCTATGTCGGCGAGCTCGGCCGCTTCTCGGAGGCCTTCGCGGCTTCCGTGAAGGACAGCCTCAAGCCGATCAACGCGCGCGTCACCGACGTGATGGGCGTGCTGCAAGCCACCCGCTGAGCGTCTCCTCCCGAGCGCGCGCGGCAGTACGGCCCGGACCGCGAGGTCCGGGCCTTTTCTTATGTCCGGGGCCGCTCTAGAGCTTCGGCCATGTCCAAGATCGACGCACGCCTGGCCGAGCTGGGGATCGAGCTGCCGCGGCCGAATGCGCCGGTGGCCAACTATGTGCCGTTCGTGCGCCAGGGCGAGTTCGTGCACATCTCCGGGCAGGTGTCGCTCGACGCCGGCGGCGGCATCCGCGGCGTGGTCGGCGAGGACGTCGACCTGGAGACCGCCAGGAAAGCGGCGCGGCTGTGCGGGCTGTCGCTGATCGCCCAGATGAAGGCCGCCTGCGAGGACGACCTCGATCGCGTGCGGCGGGTCGTCAAGCTGGGCGGCTTCGTGCAGGCGGGCCCCGGCTTCTTCGAGATCCCGCAGGTGCTCAACGGCGCCTCCGACCTGATGGTCGAGGTGTTCGGCGAGACCGGCCGCCACGCGCGCTCCGCCGTCGGCGTCTATCGCCTGCCGCTCAACTTCGCCGTCGAGGTCGACGCCGTGGTGGCGCTCTCGTGAAGGCGCACTTCGGCGAGGCCTGGGAGCGGCTGTTCGCGCCGCCCATCGCGCACCGCGGCCTGTGGTCTCCCGACGGGGCGCCGGAGAACTCGCTGGCCGCGTTCCGCGCCGCCTGCGCCGCCGGCTATGGGATCGAGCTCGATGTCCAGCTCTCGGCGGACGGCGAAGCCATGGTGTTCCATGACGGCGGGCTGAAGCGGATGACCGGCGCGGAGGGGCGCCTTGCGGACCGCACGGCGGCGGAGCTCGCGGAGCTGCGTCTGGCGGGCTCCGACGAGCGCATCCCGACGCTGGCCGAAACGCTGGCGGTGGTCGGCCGGCGCGCCATGGTGCACATCGAGCTGAAGACGCCCTACGGCGCCGTGGGTCCTCTCGAGCAGCGGGTGCACGAGATCATCATCGACCACGCGGGGCCGGTCTGCGTGATCGGCTTCAACGCCTACTCCCACGCCTGGTTCGCCGAGCGCTACCCGAACGTGCTGCGCGGCCTCGACAGCTATTCCTACGCCGACGCCCGCAACATGGACGCCGCCCAGCGGCGCGCCATGGCCGAGCTGGAGCACGTCGCCATCGCCAAGCCTCACTTCCTGGCGCTCGGACTCGACATGCTGCCCGGCGAGGCGGCGGCGCGGCATCGCGCCAAAGGGCTGCCGGTCGTCGCCTGGACGGTCAAAGAGCCGTCGCAATGGGAGGCGATCAAGGCGCATTGCGACAACCTCATCTTCGAGGGCTTCCGGGCGTGATGCTGAAGCCGGCGGTCAAGGTCCACCGCCGCATCGCCGAGATCGGGCGCGACGCCTGGGACGCCTGCGCCCGCAACCCGGCCTATGCCGGCGATCCGTTCCTGCGCTTCGACTTCCTGCAGGCGCTGGAGGAGGCCAACTGCGCGGTCGAGCGCACCGGCTGGGGGCCGCAGCATCTGGCCGTGGAGGACGAGGCGGGCGAGGTGGCCGCGGTCATGCCGCTCTATCTGAAGTCCCACAGCCAGGGCGAATACATCTTCGATCACGCCTGGGCCGACGCCTACGAGCGGGCCGGCGGCCGTTACTACCCGAAGCTGCTCTGCGCGGTGCCGTTCACGCCGGTCACCGGCGCGCGCCTCTTGGCCCGGCCCGACGTCGAGCCGGACGAGGCGCGGCGACACCTGGTCGGCGGCGCGCTCGCGCTCTGCGAGGACTATGGCTGTTCGTCCTTCAGCGTGAACTTCCCGACCGAAGCCGAGTGGCGGTGGATGGGCGAGCAGGGCCTGGGCCGCCGCGAGGGCCAGCAGTACCACTGGGAGAACGCCGGCTACGCGAGCTTCGAGGACTTCCTCGCCGCGCTCTCCTCGGGCCGGCGCAAGACCATCCGCCGCGAGCGCCGCGAGGCCCAGGCCGCGGTCGAGATCCTGCCGCTCACCGGCGCGGACCTGAAGGAGGAGCACTGGGACGCCTTCTTCGGCTTCTACATGGACACCGGCGCGCGCAAGTGGGGCCGGCCGTACCTCACCCGGCGCTTCTTCTCGCTGCTCGGCGAGCGGCTGGCCGACCGGGTGCTCCTGATCCTGGCGCGGCGCGGCGGCCGCTGGGTGGCGGGCGCGCTCAACCTGATCGGCGACGAGGCGCTGTTCGGCCGCCACTGGGGCTGCGTGGAGGACATCGCCTTCCTGCACTTCGAGCTCTGCTACTACCAGGCGATCGACTGGGCGATCGCCCACCGCCTGCCGCGCGTCGAGGCGGGCGCGCAGGGCCAGCACAAGATCGCCCGCGGCTACCTGCCGAGGCCGGTCTACTCGGCCCACTACATCGCCGACCCGGCGCTGCGCGGCCCCGTCGAGGACTTCCTGCGCCGCGAGCGGGCCGGCGTCGAAGCCGACATCGAGTGGCTCGCCGAGGAGTACTCGCCGTTCCGCAAGGAAGGGTAGGCTCCCGATCCTTCCCCGTCGTCTTCGCGACAGGGGAGGAGCGCGTTCCGCCCCGGCCGCCGATTTGCTAGGACCAGCCGAGCACGCGAGGAGCACGCCATGAGCCTGGACGGCGCCTACGACGAGGGCAACATCTTCGCCAAGATCCTGCGCGGCGAGGCGCCGGCGGCGCGCATCTACGAGGACAGCCACGTGCTGGCCTTCATGGACGTCTTCCCGCAGGCCAGGGGGCACGTCCTGGTGATCCCCAAGCACTCGCGGGCCCGCAACCTCATGGACGAGGAGCCGGAGGTGCTCAGGGAACTGATCCTCGGCGTCCAGCGGGTGACGCGGGCGGTGCGCGCGGCGCTGAACCCGGACGGCATCGTGGTCACCCAGTTCAACGGCTCGACCGCCGGCCAGACGATCTTCCACCTGCACTTCCACATCATCCCGCGCTGGGAGGGCGTGCCGGTCGGCCGCCACGCCTCGGGCGGCATGGCGGACATGGAGGAGCTGAAGGCGCTGGCGCACCAGATCGCCGAGAAGATCAGCTAGGCGCACGCACGCCTCCGCGCATCCCCGCGCAAGCGGGGAGGGACCCAAGCTCAGTCGGAAGACGGGCGTCGGCGGAGAGGCTCAGCGGCGCGGCGGGCCGGTGGCGCGGCGTCCGGGCAGGAAAGGCCGGGGCGAGGCCGGCGGGCGCGGCGCGGTCGCCACCGCAACGGCGGCCGAGCCGCCGGCCAGGCGGTCGCGCAAGGGCGCGCGCGGCTCGGGCCTCGCCGGCTCAGGCGCAGCCGTCGCCCTGGCGAGCAGGTCCCGCAGCCTCGGCAGCTCGGCGGGCCCCGGCCCGGGCAGGGCGGCGGCGTCGGCCGCCACGCCCTGCAGCGTCTTCAGGAAGACCGGCAGGCTCGCCCGCTCGGTCTCGCGGTCGCGGTCGGCTTCGAACCGCTCGCGTTCCGGCTCAGCCGGCTCGGGCCGCTCCCGTTCGGGAGCCTCGGGCTCGTCAAGGACCTCGGCCTCGCCCGCCGGCTCGCGCGCCTGGGCCCACCCGGACTCGCGCCGCAGGCGCAGCTTAAGGGCGGTCGCCACCCGCACGGCGAAGAAGCAGCGGTCGAACAGCTGGAACATCTCCAGCCGCCGGCCAAAGTCCTCCGTCCGCTCCGCCTCCGCGGCGAAGCCCACCCCCAGCCGATAAGCGCACGCGCTCATCTCGGCGAGCATGTCGGACGTGGCGGGGGCGGGTGGCATGAGAAGAACAAAGATAGAACATCTTGCTCCGCTTCGCAAGCCCCAGCCGGCCGGACGACCGCCGCCCGCTTCGCGCCAGGAACGGGCGTTGGGTCCGAGCCGGGAAGCGGACCCTCGCTCGCCCTGCTCTCTTGATGTCCGTTTCCGACCTGTTGGCGAAGTCGTGACGCTTCGCACACGCGGGGCGCCACTGATCTCCCACCGCTGTCATTTGGCGGCAGCGAGCCGCAGGTAATCAAAGAGATCGTCCACCAGCGTATCGGGATCGGCATTACCCTTGCCGCCCGACTTCAGGTGACCTGAAAGGGCCAGATCCGCGGCGCCATGAGCCAGGCCGCGGACTAATGAGCTCATCCGCTCAGGATCGCCTGAGGGAAGCTCGCCGGCCGCCTGGGCGCAGGTCACGGCGGCGACCAGCAGTCCGTGGGCTTGCGAGGCCGCCTCACCTAACCCGGCGGCGTCCCGCTCCCACCGTCGGAAGGTCAGCTTGAAGCGTTCGGGATAGCGCAGCGCGCGCCGAACATAGCCGTGCATCAAATCGCGGGCAGAGAGGACCGGCCCATCTCGGGCAGCGATGATCTCTGATTGACGCGAGAGCTCGCGCGCCGCGATGGCCGCCAGCAGCTCGGACTTGTCCGCGAAGTGCTTGTACGGCGCATTGTGTGAGACGCCCGCCGCGCGGCCCACTTCGCGCAAGGTAACGGCTTCGGGACCGCCCCGGTCGAGCAGGTCGGCGGCGGCCGCGATCAGGGCTTCGCGTGTCGGCGTCATGACCGCAAGGATCGGTGCACTGGTTGACAACGTCAACCTCCGATCCCAAGGTTGACGTTGTCAACCACATGCGGAGTCTCGACGATGGCCTACGCCAACCCGCCGCCTCTTACTCTTCGCGCCGAGCGCCTGAAGGGCCGCGTGGTCCTGGTGACGGGCGCTTCGTCGGGCATCGGCGCCGCCGCGACCCGGCTTTTCGCGGCCGAAGGGGCGAAGGTCATCGCAGCAGCCCGCCGCAAGGACCGCATCGCCGCCTTGAGCCGCGAGCTCGTCGACGAGGGCCTAGAAGTCGCCCACGTCGAATTGGATGTTACCGACGAGGCTTCAGTCGCGGCTGCGGTCGGGTTCTGCCTCGAGCGCTACGACCGCCTCGATGGCGCCTTCAACAATGCCGGCCAGGGCGGCGGGCGCGGGCCGGTGCATACCTTGGATGTCGCCACCTTCGACGCCATCCACGCGGTCAACCTGCGCGGCGTATTCCTTTGCCTGAAGCACGAGATCGCAGCGATGCTGCCGAGCGGCGGCGGATCAATCGTCAACACCTCCTCGATCGGCGGACTCAAAGGTGGCGCGGGAAATGCCATCTATGGCTCCTCGAAGTTCGGCCTCGCGGGCCTCACCCGCTGCGCGGCTCTCGACTACGCGCGGGACGGCGTCCGCGTGAACGCCATCGCACCGGGACCCACCCGATCGGAGATGTTCGACCGGTGGATGCCCACGGAGGAAGCGCGCGCCGCCATGGCTGAATCGTTTCCCATGAACTACATCGCCCATCCCGCCGATATGGCGCGCGCTGCGCTTTGGCTTCTATCTGACGAGGCGCGATGGACCACGGGCGCGGTGATCCCCTGCGAAGGCGGCCTGAGTGCGCGATGAGGCGCACCTGGGTGGATGTGGGGGAACTCGCGAACGTCCGCGTCCGAGCCCGATCGCACACTCGAAAACACAACCGCCAATTGCGCGGCATAGCGCATCATCTGCGCACAGGCGCCAGCGTGGACGATGATCTCTGCAATCGCCACTCGAGACGCTCTTGGGGTTCTGTGTTGCGCCAAGAGCGGACATTGGGTCTCTTCCAGAAACTCACCCTTCCAGCGCGGCGGCGGCGCCGGCGAGTTGCGGGCAGAAGACCAACGACCGCTTTCGACCGATTGTGTTGAAGAAGGCGGCTTTGAGCGGCGTTGTCAGCGCGGCCGGATGAGGCTCGCGGTGGCCGTCGCCGCTCAGGCGGGCGCCGGGAGCTCTGGGACTGGGATCAG
>NZ_JAICYI010000069.1 GCF_025934275.1 Phenylobacterium sp. | reverse complement strand
TCGTTCTGCTGGCTGGCGTTGCCGGCGGTGACCACGCCGTCCTTCTCGATCGGCTTCAGCTTGCCGAGGCTCTCGGCCGTGGCGTCGGCGCGGACCCCCTCGTCCTGGGCGAAGACGATCGGATCGCCCTTCTTCTGCTTGACGGAGACCGGCACCACCTCGTCGTCGAACTTGCCCTCGGCCCAGGCCTTGGCGGCGCGCTGGTGGCTCATGGCGGCGTATTCGTCGGAGGCCTCGCGGCTGATCTGGTAGTCGCGGGCCAGGTTGTCGGCGGTTTCGATCATCCCGGAGATCACCCCGAAGCGTTCGATCGGCTGGCTCATCACCCGGCCGCGCGCCAGGCGGTCGTGCAGGGTCACCGAGCCGGCCCGCGCGCCCTTGCGCATGTCGGTGGTGTAGTACTCGGCGTTGCTCATGCTCTCGACGCCGCCGGCGATCACCACGTCGGCGACGCCGGTCTGCACCATCATGGCCGCGTCGATCACCGCCTGCAGGCCGGAGCCGCAGCGGCGGTCCAGCTGGTAGCCGGGGATCTCGATCGGCAGGCCCGCCGCCAGGGCGGACCAGCGGGCGATGCACGGCGCCTCGCCCGAGCCGTAGCCCTGGGCGAAGATCACGTCGTCGATCTTCTGCGGGTCGATCCCGGTGCGCTCCACCAGCGCCCTCAGCACCACCGCGCCGAGCTCGCCGGCGGTGAGGTCCGAAAGCGCTCCCAGGTACTTGCCAACGGCGGTGCGGATGGGGGAGACGATGGCGGCGCGTCGCATGGGGTCCTCGAGCGGGCTGGCTGGCGGCCGGCAAACTAGTGTTTGGATTTGCGAGGGGCAATGGACGGCGGCGCAGAGCAGCTGGAGACCAACTACACCGCCAAGCTCACGCCCGTCACCGAGGGCGAGTGGGCCGGGTGGTTCTGCTATCCCGGCGGCGATCCGTTCGAGGACCACGCCGGGCCGTTCTACTGGACGAAGGATGCCGAGGGACGGCCGCGCTGCGCGTTCCGGGCCGAGCGCAAGCATATGAACGGCGGCGGCTTCCTGCACGGCGGCTGCGTCATGACCTTCGCCGATTTCGCGCTGTTCGTGATCGCCCGCGACGCGATCGCCGGGACTCCGACCGTGACGGCCACCTTCAACTGCGAGCTGGTGGGCACGGCCGGCGTCGGCGCGCTGGTGGAATGCACCGGCGAGGTGGTGAAAGCCGGCCGCTCGATGGTCTTCGTGCGCGGCCTGATCGAGAACGGCGGCGAGCCGATCATGAGCTTCTCGTCGGTGCTGAAGAAGACCACGCCGCGCCGCGGCTAAGCTGGACTCCTGACCCCATATGACCTCCTGATTGCGGCAACGCTCTTCGGGAGGAGCGCGCGATGATCGAGGCGGCGTGCCATTGCGGGGCGGTGAAGCTCACCGTCGAGACCGCGCCCACGGAAGTGACCGAGTGCAACTGCTCGATCTGCCGGAGGCTGGGCGCGCGCTGGGCCTATTATTCGCCGTCGGAGGTGAAGATCACCAAGCAGGGGATGACCCAGCCCTACGTCTGGGGGGACCGGATGCTGGCTTTCCACCGCTGCAAGACCTGCGGGGTGACCACCCACTGGCAGAGCCTGGACGGGGCCCAGAAGCGCATGGCGATCAACGCCCGCAACGTCGACGGGCTCGACTGGGACAAGATCCGCATCCGCCATTTCGACGGCGCGAACACCTGGGATTATATGGACTAGCGCGGAGCCACGCGCGCATATCCCGCGCCCATGCCCCTGCTCTCGGTCCTCGATCTGTCGCCCGTGACCGCCGGCGCCACCCAGGCCCAGGCGGTGCGCGAGACGATCGAGGTCGCCAAGGCGGCGGAGCGGCTGGGCTTTCACCGCTTCTGGGTCGCCGAGCACCACAACATCCGCGGCCTGGGCTCGCCCAACCCGGAGATCCTCATCGCGGCGCTCAGCCAGGCCACCAGCCGCATCCGGCTGGGTTCGGGCGGCGTGATGCTGGTCAACTACTCGCCGCTGAAGGTCGCCGAGACCTTCATGGAGCTGGAGGCGCTGGCGCCCGGGCGGATCGACCTGGGGCTTGGCCGCGCGCTGGGGGCCGATCCGCGCACCGGCGGGGCGCTGCGCTCGGTGGGCTCGGAGGCCTTCCCGCGCTACCTCGCCCTGCTCTCGGCCTGGCTGCTGGACGCGGCGGGCAAGGAGCCGATCGGCGACGAGCACCCGCTGCACGGCATCCACGCCAGCCCCGCCGGCCCATCGCATCCGGAGCTGTTCATGCTCTGCTCGTCGGCGGAGAGCGCGGTGTTCGCGGGCCAGGCCGGCATCGGCATGGTGTTCGCCGAGTTCATCGCCCGCGCCGATGGCGATCAGGCGGTCGCGGCGTACCGCCAGGCCTTCCAGCCCTCCGCGTTCCGACAGCAGCCCTGGGCGGGGATCGCGCTGATCGCCTTCGCCGCCGACGAGGCCGACGAGGCCTGGCGGCTCGACGCGCCGCGGCGGGCGGCGAGCGTCGCCATGCTGGAAGGCGCGCGCCAACGCTTCCCCGACGTGGCCGAGGCGATGGCCTATCTGGCCGACCGGAGCGCCTCGCCGGCCCTGCAGATGATCGAGGCGCGCACGATCGCCGCCGATCCCATGACCGTGCTGGGGCGGCTGGCGGAGAAGACCCGCACCAGCCGGGCCGACGAGCTGTTCATCATGGCCACCGGCCCCTCGCTCGCCGCCCGCATCCATTCGCTGGAGCTGCTGAGGCCGGACTAAGGCAGGCTCAGCCGGAGCTTCGTCGCTCCGGCGGCGGAGCGGCGTCGAAGTCGATGTCCTCAGCGCGCCCGGAATCCGGCCGACGGCGGTCGCCCTGATAGGCCGCAACCGCTGGAGCGACCTGCCGCGTGTCGAGCCCCAGGTCCGCGCAGAGCGTCTCGACCTGGGCTCCGATCTCCTCGAGCAGGAACTCCGGGGAGAGCGCGGCCTCGTCCAGACTGTCGTCCAGCAGGGCGAGCGCCTCGTCGGCCTCATCGCTGTCGCGCTCGTGCTCGGTGTAGATGGCGCGGGTGACCGCGGCGGCGAGCCGATCCTTGCGGACCTCGACCTGCCGGGCCCGGGCGTCGCGCGCCTCCTGGGCCGCCTCGCGCGCCAGCTTCTGCCGGGCCTGGGCGAGCTTGCTCTCCAGCGCCAGGCACTGGCGCACGGAGCGGGTCATCCGCGAGAGCGCCAGGCCGAGCGCGGCCGCCGACTCGTCCGCTTCGGCGCGGGACAGCCGCTCGCCGAGCTCCCGGGCGGCGGTCAGCGCCACCGCCGTCAGCTCCTTCAGCACGGCCTCGTGCCGGCCAGCCATGTCCGCCAGATCGGTCATCGGCGGATTAGAACATAACGGGAACAAACGGTCAAGGATTCGCGCGAGTCCGTTCGCGATGGACCGGCGAGGCCGGCGCACCAGGCTAGGCTGGCGCGCCCGCCGGCGCGGGCCGGCCTGAACGTCCGACCAGGAACCAGCGCTCGAGTCCGTAGTGGGAAACGGCGCCCGCCGCGAGGCTGAGCGCCATGAGTCCGGCTGCGGCGACGAAATTGGCAGGAAAGTCGAAGGCCCAGGCGATGGGGATATGCCAGAGATAGGCGCCGTAAGAGATCCGGCCCACGAACCGCAGCGGCGCGGCGGCCAGGAGCCTGGGCGGATCGGTGAGCACGAGGGCCGCCAGGAGTTCGGCCACCGGCGTCTGCAGGACGAAGCCCTGGGTCGAATGCCCGGCGACGATCAGTAGGCCGAGCGCCGCGAGGGCGCCGCCGCCCCAGCGGATCGGCCATGGCCGGAACGCCAGCGCCGAGCCCAGCAGGAGCCCGGTCGCGTGCAGCGGGGTGAAGTAGTAGGCGCTGGCGTGCGCGGGCCAGGCCGTCTCCCAACCCCATCGCGCCACGGTCAGCACGGCCCAGGCCGCGACCAGCAGCTGCACCGCCCGCCTTCGGCTCAGGCGTGACAGCAGGCCGATCACCAGCGGCCAGCCGATGTAGAATTGTTCCTCGATCGCCAGGGACCAGGTGTGGGAGAGCGGCGTGTCGGCCGGCCAGAAGGTCTCGCGCAGGTTGGTCACGTAGAAGGCCGCCGTGGCGGCGTCGAGCCACCGGCGATTCGCGAACTGCGGCCATAGGATCGGGCCCAGCGCGACATAGACCGCCAGCAGAAGGAACAGCGCCGGCAGCAGCCGCCGCGCCCGCCGGGCGAGGAAGGCGCCGTATCTTATCCCGCCCTCTTCGGCCTGGCCGAGCAGGATAGACGTGATCAGGTACCCGGAGAGAACGAAGAAAATATCGACGCCAAACGAGCCGCCGGTCGCCAGCGGCCTCGCGAAGTGGAAGCCCATCACCGCGAAGATCGCGATGGCGCGCAGTCCGTCGAGCTCTGGCCGGTACCTCAAAGCCACGCCCGCACCTAACCACGAGTCGGGCCGGCGGCGGGCGAGCGGCCCTGGCTTCTAGGCCGGCTCCCTCTGCGGCATGCCGGCTTTGGCGCCGGGCCGGTCGCGCATCACCGCCATCCAGCGGCCGAGGTGGGACAGGTCCTCCGGCGGGAGGAGCTTGATCATCCGGCCGAAGTCGATGCCGATGTAGGCGATGATATCGGCGACGGTGAAGCGGGGACCGCCCAGCCATTCGCTCTCGGACAGACGGCGGTCGAGGATCCGGCAGGCGCGAAGCGCGGACTGCTTGTTGTACTCGGCGATCACCGGATCCTGCTTCTCAAGGGCGGCGAGCGCGGGATGGGTGTGCCGCACGCCCAGCATCATGGGGGTGGCGACCAGCATCTCGCCGCGGCGCATCCACATCTCGATGATCGCCGTCTCCTTCGCATCGCGTCCGAACAGGTTGGGCTCGGGATAGAGGCTCTCCAGGTAGCGGCAGACGGCGACCGATTCCGTGATCACCGTGCCGTCGTCCAGCTCCAGGGCCGGTACGTTGGCGAGCCCCGCCTTGGCCAAGTACTCCGGCGTCTTGTGCTCGCCGGCGATCAGGTTGAGCGTGACGATCTCGAGGTCGGTGACGCCCTTCTCCGCCAGGAACCAGCGCACCCGGCGCGGATTGGGGGCGAGCGGCGTGTCGTAGAGCTTCATGGCGGGCCTCCGCTTGCTGCGCTGCAACAGGAAACCCCGGCCAGCGGCGACGTCAACGGTAACCCTGGGTCACCCGAACAGGGCCTGCGGCATGGCGCCGACGATCGAGGCGGTCAGGCAGGTGGCGAGGAAGCCCGCCGCCATCGCCTTCCAGACCATGCCCACCACCTCGGCGCGGCGCTGCGGCACGAGGACGGAATAGCCGGCGAGGTTGATGCCGACGGAGGCGACGTTGGCGAAGCCGCAGAGCGCATAGGTCATGATCACCCGCGTGCGCGGCTCGATCGCGCCGAACGGCACGGCGCCCAGCCGGATGAAGGCGGTGAACTCGGTCAGCACCAGCTTGACGCCCAGCAGCGAGCCCGCGAGGCCGGCATCCTTCCAGTTGATTCCCATGGCCCAGGCGAGCGGGGCGAAGATCACGCCCAGGCCGCGCTCCACCGACAGCGGCGCGCCGCCCGCCGGCGGGGCGAGGCCCAGGAGGCCGTTGACCATCGCCACCAGCGCCACGAACACGATCAGGGTCGCGGCGACGTTCATGACGATGGCCAGCCCATCGGAGGTCCCGCGGATCAGCGCGTCGACCGAGGAGTCGTAGACCTTCTCCGCATCCGGCTCGAGCGCCTGCGGCTGCTCGGCTTCGGCATCGCGCGGCACCAGGATGCGGGCCAAGAGCACGCCGGCCGGGGCGGAGATGATCGAGGCGGTGAGCACGTGGGCGGCCGCGTTCGGCAGCACGCCCTTCAGGATCGTCGCGTAGGCCACCATGGTCGAGCCCGAGACGCAGCTCATGCCCACGGTGATCAGCATGAACAGCTCCGAGCGCGAGAGGCTCGCCAGATAGCTGCGGATGAAGATCGGGCCTTCGACCTGGCCCATGAAGATGGTGGCGGCGGTCGCGAGCGCGGGCGCCCCGCGCAGGCCCATGGTCTTCTCGAACACCACGCCGAAGCCGCGCGTGATCCACTTCAGGATGCGCCAGTGCCAGAGCAGCGCCGCCAGTGCGCAGACCACCAGGATCACCGGCAGCACGCGGAACGCGAAGACGAACAGGCCGCCGGGATTGGTGAGGGCATAGGGCTGGTCCGGCGTGCCCGCCAGGAACCCGAAGACGAAGGCGACGCCCGCCTGGGTGCTGGCTGAGAGCCCGTCGACGGCCTGGCCGGCGCCGGCCAGCCCCGCCCGCAGCGCCGGAAAACCGAACAGCGCGGCCACCAGGATGGCCTGCAGGGCGATCGCTCCGAGCGCGAGCTTCCACGGGAACGCCCGGCGGTTCTCCGAGGCGGCCCAGCACAGCGCCAGGATCACGGCCAGGCCCACCAGGCTCTGCGCGTTCTGCGGACCGAACATGCTGCGAAACCCACCCCACGCCCGCAGAGTCGCGGGCCCCCCGGGGATTGGCGCTGAGAAGCCGCCCGCGTGCAAGCCGGCGGCCGAAGGACCGGATTACGAAGGTTTAATCCCGCCTGCCGCATCCGCGCCCTCGTCTCGGCGCCTCCTAACAGGCGAGCGCATCCCGCGACCGGCCGAGCCTGCGTCTTACGGCGATTTAACTGGCCCCTCCCCGGCCGCGGCGACATCTCCCGCGCTCACCAAGAGGGCGTCGCGCAGCATGTCTCTGGCCTTGTCCACCCTGTTCTACGAGTGGCGCCGCTACACCGCCGCGGTGGTGGCGCTGGCCTTCTCGGGCCTCCTGATCCTGGCCCAGGTCGGCATGTTCACCGGCATCGTCCAGGGCATCACCGCCACCATCGACCGTTCCCGCGCCGACATCATGGTGCTGGGGCCGAAGGTCACCGCGATGATCGACTCCGGGCCGGGTTCCGGCGTGCCGAAGCGGGTCGCGCCGCAGATCTACATGAACCCCGAGGTGGTGGAGGTCGAGCCGCTCGACGGCGGCGGCGGCATGTGGATCAACACCCCCAAGCCTGGCGAGAAGCGCAAGACGGAGTTCGTGCAGACCTGGGGGGTGAACACCCGGAAGGGGTCGGTGAGCCTTCCGGTCGACTACTCCGAGGCGACCCGCATCGCCCTGCAGGAGCCGTTCGCGGTGGCGATCGATCGAACGAGCCTCGCGCGGCTCGGCGTGAAGCTGGGCGACACCGCGACCTTGAACAAGCACTCCGTGCGCGTGGCCGCCGTCCTCGACGGCTATCCCAGCATCAATCAGGTCAATGTGGTGATGTCCAAGGACACGCTCCGCATGCTGGGGATGGACGACCCCAACAGCCAGCGGGATGGGCCCCTCATGGTCCGCATCCGCGATCCGCAGAAGGCCACGCAAGTCCGAGACCAGCTCAACGCCACCAGCCACGGGCTCTATCGCGCCTGGACCCGCGCGGAGCTCTCGAAGGCCAACCAGGGCGCGCTGATGAGGGAGCAGATCATCGGCGTGTTCCTCGGCTTCTCGGTGTTCCTGGGCTTCCTGATCGGCGTCGGCATCACCTCCCAGACGCTGCGCGGCGCCGTCCTGGCCAACATCAAGGAACTGGCGAGCCTTCGGGCGCTCGGCGTCTCCATGGGCTCGCTGCGCAAGCTGGTGCTGGAACTCTCGCTGTGGGTGGGCGTGGTGGGCCTGGGCTTCACGGGCCTGTTCACCTGGCTGGTGTCGCTGCTCGGCAGGAACGCCGGCGTGCCGATGGGCTTCCCGCTCAGATGGATCGTGACCGTCGCGATCCTGCTCCTCGTCATCTCCATCGCCTCGGGCCTGCTCTCCCTGGGCGTGCTCAAGAAAAGTCAGCCCGCGGACCTGTTGAGATGAGCACCCAGACCGCCCTTTCGGCCCACGGCCTCGTCAAGCGGTTCAAGACCGGCCGCAGCCAAATCGAGGTGCTGAAGAGGGTCGACTTCGACGCGCGCCACGGCGAGGTGACCATGGTCATGGGCCCGTCCGGGTCGGGCAAGTCGACGCTGATCGCCTGCCTTTCCGGCCTGCTGAAGCCCGACCAGGGCCAGGTGACCGCCATGGGCGAGGATCTCTGGAACCTGAAGGCCGCCAGGATCGACCGCTTCCGGCTGGACCATTGCGGCTTCATCTTCCAGGGCTTCAACCTGTTCTCGTCGCTGAACGCGCTCGACCAGGTCGCCCTGATCCTGAAATACAAGGGCTTTTCCCGCAGCCAGGCGCGCAAGCGCGCGGCGGTCGCGCTGGACGAGGTCGGGCTGACGCCGCGGCTGCGCCAGCGACCTTCGGAGATGTCCGGCGGCGAGAAGCAACGGGTGGCCATCGCCCGGGCGCTCGCCAAGGACCCGCAGCTCCTGTTCGCCGACGAGCCCACCAGCGCGCTCGACGGCGAGACCGGCCAGGTGATCATCAAGCTGCTGCAGCGGGCGGCCAAGGAGCATGGCGCGGCGGTGGTCTGCGTCACCCACGACCCGCGGCTGGAAGCCTACGCCGACCGCATCATCCACATCGAGGACGGCCAGATCCTCAGCGATCAGCCGGCCACGCGGCCCGCCGCCGCCCCGGCCGTCCCGCAACCCGAGCTCGTCGGAGCCTGAGATCCATGACCGCCATCCTCCGCAAACCGATCATCTGGATCGCCATGGTCGCGCTGCTGCTGGCCGGCGGCGGCTTCAGCATCATGTCCGCCGAGGCCAAGGCCAGGAAGGCGACCGAGGCCAGGCAGGCCGCGGCCGCCGCGCCGAGCCCCTATGTCGCGATCGGAGCCGGCAAGGCCGACGTGGAAGGCGGCATCATCCAGGTCGCCGCGCGGACCGCCGGGGTGGTGCAGCAGGTGCTCGTGCACGAAGGCGACCAGGTCAAGAAGGGCCAGGTGCTGGCGCGCCTGGAGGACGAGCAGCCGCGGCTTGCGGCCCAATCTGCCGCCGCCGAGCTGCAGCAGGCCCGCGCCCAGGTGGAGCTGTTGAAGGTGCAGCTCGCCACCGCCCGGCGGGAGGAGGCGCGGCTGCTGCCGCTGGCGCCCAAGTCGTTCGTCACCAAGCAGGCGCTTGACCAGTCGCACGACGCGGTGCGCCAGGCGCAAGCCAACCTGGACGCGCAGCAGGCGGCGATCGCGACCGCGCAGGCCAAGCTCGACGAGGCGAAATACAATGAGGAGCTGACGGTGATCCGGGCGCCGGCCGACGGGCGGATCGTGCGGCGTTACGCCAATCCCGGCGCCGGCGCATCGACCCTGAATGTCTCGAACATGTTCGACCTCGAGCCGGACGCCGCTCACATCGTCCGGGCGGAGATCACCGAAGGCTCCCTGCCGTTCGTCGCCGTGGGCCAGCCGGTGCAGATGTCGCCGGAAGCCAATCCGGGCCAGATGTTCACCGGCAAGGTGTTGCGCGAGGCGCCGGTGTTCGGCGCGCGCAAGCTGCAGTCGGACGACCCGGCGGAGCGCACCGACGAGCGCGTCGTCGAGGTCGTCGTCTCGGCCGACAGCGCGCCGTTCCTGATCGGCCAGCGGGTGCTCGTGAAGTTCATGCGCCAGCAGCAGGCGCAGGCCCGGACCGTTCCGCGGGGATAGCCCATCGCCGCTTGCCCGCCCTGACCGCTTCGCGGTCTGTGCCTCCCCCATTACGGAGGGACGCTTGACGGCTGCCTCTGCCGCGCCGCACAAGGCGCGCCGCAGCGCAACGCGAGAGGTTCCTCATGGCGGACATCCGCTTCGACGGCAAAGTGGCCATCGTCACCGGCGCGGGCGGCGGGCTCGGCCGCCAGCACGCCCTCGAGCTCGCCCGCCGCGGGGCCAGGGTGGTGGTCAACGACCTCGGCGGCTCGGTCGACGGCTCCGGCGGCGGTTCGGAGGCGTCGCATCGGGTGGTGGAGGAGATCAAGGCGCTGGGCGGCGAGGCGATCGCCAACGGCTCCTCGGTGACCGACGACGCGGGCGTCCAGCGCATGGTCAAGGACGCCATGGACGCCTGGGGCCGCATCGACATCCTGGTCGCCAACGCCGGCGTGCTGCGCGACAAGACCTTCGCCAAGATGGAGATCGCCGACTTCGAGTTCGTGCTCGGCGTCCACCTGATGGGCACGGTCAAGCCGGCCAAGGCCGTCTGGGAGATCATGCGCGAGCAGAACTACGGGCGGATCGTGGTGACCACCTCGTCCTCCGGGCTGTACGGCAACTTCGGCCAGTCGAACTACGGCGCCGCCAAGATGGGCGTCATCGGCCTGATGAACACGTTGAAGCTCGAGGGGCAGAAGAACAACATCCACGTCAACGCCATCTCGCCGGTGGCCGCCACCCGGATGACCGAGAACCTGATGCCGCCGGAGATCCTGGAGCGGCTGAAGCCGGAGTTCGTGACCCCGGCGGTGGTGTTCCTGTGCTCGGAGGAGGCGCCCACGGGCACCATCCTGACCGCCGGCGCCGGCGCCTTCGCCTGCGCGCGGATCGTCGAGACCGAGGGCGTCTACCTGGGCGACGGCGGCCTCTCGGCGGAAGAGGTGCGCGACAACCTGAGCAAGATCACCGATGCGGCCGGCCAGAAGGCCTATGTCGCCGGCGGCGAGCAAACCCAGAAGTTCTTCCGCAAGATGTCCGGGAGCGAAGCGTAGACGGATTCCGCCGAGCGTCGCGACGCTTCAAGCTTCAGCTTGGCCCCCGCCCTTCGCCGGTCTCCTCTTCGCTTGGCTCGGGAAATTACACGGAATCCACTTGCCTGAGCCCAGGTGATCGCGCGTAACCTGAGGGCCGATCGGGTCCGCCAGAGACCCGACAACCCCAGGAGACGCCGCTTGCCCAAGGCCCCCCGCACCGACGCCGGTCGTCTGTCCATCTTCTCGGCCCTGGCGTTCGCCTGCGCCTACCTGCCGTTCGCGGCGCTGAACACTTCGGTCGCCGTGCAGCTGCCGCCGTTCTTCTCCAAGGACCTCGGGGTCGGTCTGGCGGTCGGCGGCCTGTTCGGGCTCGTGCGGCTGATCGACATCCCGATCGACCCTGCGCTCGGGCTGATGATGGACCGCACGCGCACGCCGTTCGGCCGCTATCGGCCCTGGATCATCGTCGGCATCCCGATCCTGATGCTGGCGCTCTACATGCTCTACCAGGCGCCCGTCGGCGTGACCCGCGGCACGCTGATGATCTGGCTGCTGGTCATGTACCTCGGCACCTCGATCCTGGTGCTGGGAGTCAACTCCTGGGCTTCGTCGCTGGCCAGCACCTACCAGGACCGCTCGCGGATCTTCGGCATCATGTCGGCGCTCGGGGTGGCCGGCTCCGCCACGGTGATGCTGATCCCGGTCGTGGTCGGGCGGGTCAGCGGCGGCGGCGAGGCGGCGAGCGTGCGCGCCGTGGGCTGGTTCCTCGCGGGCCTCGCGCCGATCGCGATCGGCTTCGCGGTGCTGAACACGCCGGAGAGGATCGTCGGCGGCGCGCATGCCGCGCGCTTCACCCTGCGGGACTACCTCAGCCTGGTGACCCGGCCGAACGTGCTGCGCATCCTGGCCGCCGACCTTGCTGTCACCCTCGGGCCGGGCTGGATGGCCGCGCTCTACATCTTCTACTGGGAGGCCTCGCGGCGGGTCAGCTTCGGCATGTCGAACCTGCTCCTGGTGATCTACATCCTGGCCGGCCTGGTGGGCGCGCCGGTCACCGCCTTGCTCGCCAACCGGATCGGCAAGCACCGGGCGCTGATCGTCTCGACAACGCTCTACTCGCTGTTCCTGATCATCATTCCGCTGACCCCCAAGGGCGCGTGGATCCCCTCGGTGCCGATCATGTTCTGCCTGGGCGCGTTCGCCGCCGGCTTCGTGGTCACGATCCGCGCCATCACCGCCGACGTGGGCGACGAGATCCGCCTGGAGAAGGGCAGCCACCAGATGGGCCTGCTCTACGCCCTGACCAGCGCCACCTCGAAGGTGGCGGGCGCCTTCTCGATCACCTTCACCTTCAAGGTGCTGCAGATGATCGGCTACGACCCCAAGCTGGGACCGGCCAACGGCCCGGCCCAGATCCACGGGCTGGAGCTGGCCTTCATCGTCGGGCCGATCTTCTTCGTCATGGCGGGCGGCGCCTGCTTCCTGGGCTACAAGCTGACCGCCGACAAGCACGCCGACATCCGCCGCCAGCTCGACGAGCGCGACGCCGTCTATGCCGAACCGGCTGCCGTCGAAGCGGCGACAGGCGGCGCCATGGAGCCCCTGGCCACCCCGCCCAACGCCTGATGTTGCGCGACGGAAATGCCTTGCGCCGCCTCACGCGCCGCGCTTCCCTGACCCGATTAGCGCCCCGCCAGAGGGCGACCATTGATTTTTTGAGGAGACGCTCTTGACCGCCACCCCCTCCGCATCCGGGGGCCGCTCGCTGCCGTTCCCGCGGCTGCTGGCCTTCTCGACCGGAAGCACGCCGGTCTACATCATGGCGATCCTGGTCGGCGTCTACCTGCCGAAGTTCTACGCCGGCCACATCGGGCTGACCCTCCTGGCCCTCGGCGGGGTGATGGCGACGGTGCGGCTGACCGACCTGGGCTTCGACCTCGCCCTCGGCTGGCTGATGGACAAGACCCACACGCGCTTCGGCCGCTATCGGCCCTGGTATGCGGCCGGCTTGCCGATCTTCGCCATCGCCGCCTATCAGCTGTTCAACCCCCCGGCCGGCGCCGGGACGAGCTACCTCTTCATCTGGCTGATCGTGGTCTACATCGGCTACTCGATGCTGGCGCTGGCGCACTCGGCCTGGGCCTCGCGGATCGCCGGCGCCTACCACGAGCGGTCGCGGCTGTTCGGCTGGATGCAGTGCATGGCGGTGCTCGGCACCTCGTCCATCCTGGCCCTGCCGCTGGTCACCGGCGGCCGCATCAACCCGGCGGTCTCCACGACCATGGGCGCGGTCGGCTGGGTGGTGATCGGGGTCGCGCTGGTCGTCGTGCCGCTGACCCTGTTCGCCGCCCACGAGCCGGTCACGGCCGAGATCAAGAAGGAGCGGACGACCGTCCAGGACTACCTGGCGGTGATCACCACGCCCTCGATGTACCGGCTGATCATCGCCGAGCTGTGCCTGGTGCTCGGCCCGGGCGTGACGGGGCCGATCTACCTGTTCTTCTTCCACGACGCGAAGGGCTTCGCTTTCACGGTCGTGAACCTGCTCCTGATCCCCTACATGAGCGCCGGCCTGCTGGGCGCGCCCGTCTGGGCGCGCGTCGCCGTGAAGCTCGGGAAGGGCAGGACGGTCCAGCTCGCCTGCGTCTGCTACGCGATCACCCAGACCGCGCTGATGGCCATCCCGGCCAAGCTGTTCTGGCCGACCTTCGCGGGCATGTTCGCGGTGGGCTTCTGCGCCAGCGCCTTCCTGTTCCTGCTGCAGGCCATGGTCGCCGACGTCGGCGACGAGGTGCGGCTGAAGACCGGCAAGGAGCGGCAGGGCATCCTCTACGCCTTCGTGACCATGACCCAGAAGCTGGGGTCGTCGATGACCGTCTCGGTGATTTTCCCGATCCTGGCGGCGGTCGGCTACAACGCCAAGGAGACGGCGGTGAACACGCCCGCGGCCATCCACGGCCTGGAGATGTGCTACCTGTTCGCCCCGATCATCCTGGTCGCGGCCGGCGGGCTGCTGCTCATCGGCTACAAGCTGACGCCGCAGCGCCACGCCCAGATCCGCGCCGATCTCGCGGCGCTCGAGGCCGCCTCGCTGGCGGGCGCCGAGGTCAGCCTGACCGGCGAACCGGCGGAGGAGTCCCCCATCGCGGCTGAATAAGCACATGGCCGGACCGCCTCATCAGAGGGCGGCCGCCGGGAGGAGACGCCCATGACGACCGCCACGTCACAGAGAAGCGACCGGCTTCCCCTGTCCCGGCTGCTCGCCTTCTCGGCCGGTTCCATTCCCGGCGCCATGACCCTGGGGATGATGGGAGTCTACCTGCCCCGCTTCTACGCGGCCCACCTGGGCATCAGCCTGCTGACGCTCGGCGGCGCCATCGCGGTGATCCGGCTCTCGGACATCGGGGTCGACCTGGGCCTCGGCTGGCTGATGGACAAGACCAAGACGGCGATCGGCCGCTTCAAGCCCTGGTACCTCGCGGGCCTGCCGGTGGCGGTGATCGCCATCTACATGGTGTTCAACCCGCCCGCAGGCGCGGGCGTCCAGTACCTGCTCCTGTGGTATTTCGTCCTCTACGTCGCCTACTCGATGCTGGCGCTGTCGCACTTCGCCTGGGCCGGATCGCTGTCGCGCGACTACGACGAGCGGTCGCGGATCTTCGGCTGGCTGATCGGCATCGCCGTGCTGGGCGGCGTCTTCACCAACATCCTGCCGCTGATCACGCACGGCCGGATCAGTCCGGCGGACTCCGCCAGCGTGCCGATCATCAGCTGGATCATCATCGGCTTCGCGGTAGTCCTGATGCCGATCGCGGTGCTGTTCGCGCCCGAGCGGATCGCGCCAGTGGCCAAGAAGGAGCGGCTGACGCTCCGGGACTACTTCGCGGTGATCACCACGCCCGCGATGCTCAGGCTGGTGCTGGCCGACCTGTTCCTGGTGCTGGGGCCGGGCACGACCGGGCCGATCTACGTCTTCTTCTTCCACGACGCGAAGGGCTTCTCGCTCAGGACCGAGGTGCCGATCCTGCTGATCCCCTACACGGCCGCGGGGCTGATCGGGGCGCCGATCTGGGGGCGGATCGCGCAGAAGCTCGGCAAGCACCGCACCGTGCAGGTCGCCTGCATCTGCTACGCCATCACCCAGACGATCCTGATGGCGATCCCGGCCAAGCTGTTCTGGCCGACCTTCGTGGGCATGTTCTGCGTAGGCTTCACGGCCTCGGCCTTCCTGCTGCTGGTCCGCGCCATGGTCGCCGACGTGGCCGACCAGCTCAGGCTCGAGACCGGCCAGGAGCGCTCGGGCGTGCTCTACGCCTTCACCACCATGACCCAGAAGTTCGGCTCCTCCATCACCGTCTCGATCGTCTATCCGATCCTGGCGGCGGTGGGCTACGACCCGAAGGAGAGCGCGCACAATACGGCCCACGCCATCTGGGGCCTGGAGATGTGCTACCTGTTCGCGCCGATCATCCTGGTGCTCGTCGGGGGCTCGATGTTCTTCGGCTACACGCTCACCGCCGAGCGTCAGAGAAAGATCCGCGACGACCTGGAGACCCTCGCGGCGAAGGGCGCGGACGCCGCCGAAGAGAGCCTCGTGGGTCCGAGCGAGGCGGCGCCGGCGGCCGAGTAGTCAGGCGAGCGCCTTCGCCATCGCCAGGAACGCCCGGCCGGCGGCGCTGTCCGGCGCCGTCGCGGCGAGCGGACGGCCCGCGTCGCAGGCTTCGCGCAGCGCCACCTCGATCGGCACCTCCGCCAGCAGCGGCACACCCAGGGCCTGCGCCTCCCTGGCCGCCCCGCCCTGGCCGAAGATCGGGATCCGCGCGCCATCTGGACCCTCGAACCAGGCCATGTTCTCGACCACGCCCAGGATCGGCACCTCCAGCTTGCGGAACATCGCGCCTGCGCGGCGGGCGTCGATGAGCGCGATCTCCTGCGGCGTGGAGACGATCACCGCGCCGTCCAGCTTCATGCGCTGCACCAGGGTGAGCTGCACGTCGCCGGTGCCGGGCGGCAGGTCGACGACCAGCACGTCCAGCGGCTCGGCCTCGGTTCCCCAGACGCTGGCCATCATGGTGCGCAGCGCCGAGGTGGCCATCGGCCCCCGCCAGATCGCCGCCGAGCCCGGCTCGACGATGAAGCCGATGGACATCACCTTGACGCCCCAGGCTTCCAGCGGGATCAGCCGCTTGTCGGCGGTGAAGCCAGGCTCCTGGTCGATCCCCAGCATCAGGGGCGCGGACGGCCCGTAGATGTCGGCGTCGAGCAGGCCGGCGCGCAGGCCGAGCGTCGCGAAGGCCGCGGCGAGGTTGACCGCCACGGTGGACTTGCCCACCCCGCCCTTGCCGCTGGCGACGGCGATGACCTTCTTCACGTGCTCCGGCTTCTCGGCCTCGGGCATGCGGCCGAGCCGCGCCTGCGGGTCCTCGGCGACGCGGGCGCGGCGCGGGGCGGTCGCGAAGCTCTTGGCGGGGGCCGCCTCGGCGGTCAGCACCACCTGGGCGGACTGCACGTCGGGCGCCTGGGCCAGGGCCCGCTCGGCGGCGTCGCGGACCGGCTTGTAGCGCTCGACCTGGTCGGCCGGAACCTCCAGCATGAAGGCGGCGCGGCCGGCGCGCAGGACCAGGCCGCGCACCAGGCCGGCGGCCGCCAGTCCGCGGCCCGAGAGCGGGTCCTTCACGGCGTCGAGGGCTTCGAGCACCTGCGCGCGGTCTGGAATGGCGGGATCGCCCATCGAAGCCTCAAGGACGCCAATGACTTGCTTTGGCCGAGAAGGGGTTTCATATCCGGCTGACGAGGCCGCTTTACAAGCCCATCCGCGGGCGGCCGCGACTGGAGTTGCGCTTGACCAAGACGCGTCGCGCCTGATGCCCTGGAACGACAACGCCAATCCCGGCCCATGGGGATCGCCCCCGCCGGACGACGATCGGCGCGAGCCCGCACGGCGGGGCGACCAGGGCGGCCCGCGGGGACCGCGCCGGCCGGAGGGGCCGCCGGAGTTCGAGGCGCTGCTCGAGCGGCTGCGCCGGCGGCTCGGCGGCCTGTTCAGCGGCGGCCCGGGCCAGGGCGTGCGGCCGGGCGCGGTGGCGGCGATCGCCGCCGGCGTCTTCGCGCTGTGGGCGCTGTCCGGCCTCTACATCGTGCAGCCCAACGAGGAGGCGGTGGTCACCACGTTCGGGGCCTATTCGCGCTCGACCGGGCCCGGCCTGCGCTACCACCTGCCCGCGCCGATCGAGCGGGCGGAGAAGGTGCCGGTCACCAACCTGAACCGCATCGACATCGGCGGTGGCCAGAACGCCGACACGCCGGAGGAGAGCCTGATGCTCACCGCCGACGAGAACATCGTGAACCTGACCTTCAGCGTGACCTGGCGCATCAATGATGCGGCCCGCTACATCTTCCAAACCCGCAATCCGGAAGAGGCCGTCAAGGCGGTCGCGGAAAGCGCCATGCGCGAGGTGATCGGCGCCACCGACCTCAACCAGATCATGACCACCGGCCGGGGGCAGGTGGAGACCCAGACGACCGAGTTGATTCAGAAGACCCTGGATGCCTGGGGGGCGGGGGTGAGCGTGGTCGGCGTGCAGATCCGCAGCGCCGGGCCGCCGCCCGACGTCGTGGCCGCCTTCAAGGACGTGACCAAGGCGCAGCAGGACGCCGATTCGGCGGTCAACGAGGCGAACACCTATTCGAACCGGGTGGTGAACGAGGCCAGGGGCGACGCCTCGCGGATCGTGCAGGCCGGCCAGGCCTACCGCGAGCAGGCGGTGCGGGAGGCGGCCGGCGACGCCGCCCGCTTCGATTCCATCGAAACCGAGTACCGCCGCGCCCCCGGCGTGACCCGCGAGCGGCTCTACCTCGAGACCATGGAGCGGGTGCTCGATCACTCGAACAAGGTGGTGGTCTCCGGCAAGGGCACCAACGCGCCGATCGTCCTGCCTCCGGACGTGTTCAAGCCGCGGAGCGCGCCAGCCCCCGCCGCGCCGCCGCAGACCGACCAGCAGGCGCCGCAGGCGCAGGCGGCGCCCTCCAGCGGGGGGCCCAGCCAATGACCCGCAGCTGGATCGGCTGGATCGTCGTGGGCGTCTTCGTGCTCGTGCTCGTCTTCAACACCTTGTTCATCGTCGACCAGCGCGAGAGCGCCATCGTGGTGCGCTTCGGGGATCCGGAGCGGGTGATCAACGCCCCCGGCCACAACGAAGCGGGCCTGCACGTCAAGCAGCCGTTCGTCGAGGACGTGGTGCGGCTGGACCGGCGCAACCTGGGCCAGGAGGTCGACCAGGAGGAGATCCTCTCCTCGGACCAGCAGCGCCTGGTGGTGGACGCCTTCATCCGCTACCGGATCGGCGATCCGCTGCAGTTCTACCGCACGCTGCGGGACGAGCGGACCGCCACGGATCGCATCGACCGGCTGCTCAACTCGACGCTGCGCGACATCCTGGGCTCCACGACACAGAGCGAGATCATCACCACCCGCCGCGCCCAACTCATGGAGGCCTCACGCGCCGAGATGCAGAAGCGCGCCGACGCCGCGCGGTTCGGCATCAAGGTGGTGGACGTGCGCACCAAGCGCGTGGACCTGCCGAGCGACGTGGAAGCCTCCGTCTTCAAGCGCATGCGCACCTCGCGCGAACAGATCGCCGCCCAGACGCGCGGCCAGGGCGAAGCCCAGAAGCGGCAGATCATGGCGACGGCGGACAAGACGGTGACCGTCACGCTCGCCACCGCCACCCAGGAGGCGGAGACCACCCGCGGCCTGGGCGACGCCGCGCGCACCCGCATCTTCGCCCAGGCCTATGGCCGCGACCCGGCGTTCGCGGCCTTCTACCGCTCGATGCAGGCCTATGAC
>NZ_JAICYI010000028.1 GCF_025934275.1 Phenylobacterium sp. | reverse complement strand
CTAGCTCCGCTTCCCACCCTCCGCGCAACTGCCGGGAATCTCGGAGCCATCTCAGTCACCGCCGACAAGCTCCGCGCCCAACGCGGCGTCTTCACCGGCCAACAGGCGCGAATTGCGACGCGCGTCTCTGAACCGCGAACATGCGCTCCGGCTGCGCTAGCGGTCCGGCCGCGCCGGGCTCGCCGCGGCGAGCTGAGCTTGCCGGAGCCGAGCGTAGTCGGCGGCGGACATCTTGGGGAGCGCCTCGAGGAAGGCCACGAGGTTCCAGGTCTCCTTGTCGGAGAGCACCTCGCCCCATGCCGGCATGGCGGTCATCTTCACCCCGCGGTGGACGATGTAATAGAGCTCGGCCGGCGACCAGCGGCGCGCCGCGTCCAGCAGGTAGGGCGCGGTGGGGGTCATGGCGCTCACGAAGGGCGCCCGCGGGATCCCCGGTCCGCCGTGGCAGGCGACGCAGTGCTGATCGTAGGACCCGAGGCCCGCCTGCACCTCCGCGGCCGAGAAGGCGCGCGGCGCCGTGATATCCGCCGCCCGGGCCCGCACGGAGCGGATCATGGTCGTGTGGGTCGCCCAGGCGACGATCGCCCGGTGGGGTGTGCTCGCGGAGGCGTCGAATGCGCCGGAGAAGATGACATAGAGCGCCGCCGCGCCCGCCAGCACCCCGGCGCCTGCGAAGCCCACCAGCCCGGCCAGGAGCCACTTCAGCGGGGTTGGGACCGGCCTCACTGCAGGCTTTCCAGGAAGGCGGCGAGGTCGCGCGCCTGCTGGTCGGTGAGGCGCGTGTCGGGCATGGCGTTGCCGGGGACCACCGCCTGGGGCGACTTCAGCCAGCGGGTCAGGTTATCGGTGGTGTTCGGCAGCACGCCCGCGATGACGGTGCGGCGGCCGAACGCGTCAAGCGGCGGCCCCACCAGACCGTCCGCCTGTTGCATGCCGGAGATGAGATGACACGAGCCGCACGCCTCGCGCCCGGCGATGATCTTCCCCTGCTCGACGTCCCCGAAGCCAAGCCGGCGCGGCGGCGGGTTTGGCCCGCAGCCGGCAAGTATGGCCGCCGCGAGGCCAAGGCATGCGATGGCCGCGACCGGCTTCATTCCAGGCTCTCGAGGTAGGCCGTAACGTCGCGGGCCTGGGCCTCAGAGAGGCCCATCTCCGGCATGGCGTTGCGCGCGACGAACGCCTGCGGGTGCTGCACCCAGCGGGCCATGCTCTCCGGCGTGTTGGGCAGGACGCCGGCGATCGTCGTGCGGCGGCCCATGTGCAGGAGCGGCGGTCCGACCAGGCCACGGGCTGATCTCAGCCCTGGGATCTCGTGGCAGGCGCCGCAGCCGACCTGGCTGACGAGCATCCGCCCGCGCTGCGGATCGCCGCCGGCGGCGGACGCGCCGCCCGGCGGCCGCGATGCCGTGCAGTTCGCCAGCAGAACGGCGGCGCACGCGAGGCAGGGAAGCGAGAGGCGCCTCACCGCACGATGCTCCAGCAGGCCGGCACCCCCAGGATGTTGACGGTGTTGAAGAGGATCGTCGCGGCGAACAGGCCGCTCGTCAGCATGCCGCTGAGCGCCATGAAGCGGGCGCGGCCTTCGCCGAGGTTCAGCATGTGATGGGCGCCGCCCGCCTTCTCCTGAGCGACGCGCCGCCAGTGCGCGAGCGCGACCAGCAGGCCCGCGAGGGCGAGCGCCAGGCAGGCGAGGTTGATGACCAGCAGCCAGAGCTGCTCGCCGTTCCAGCCGGGAGGCGGGCTCGCCGTCCTCGGCTCGTCCTTGGGATAGCAGGCATAACTCGAGAGGCCATAGCCGAGCAGCATCTGGCCGATCCAGGCGGCCGGACCCGCGGCGAGCCCGAAAAGGAGCCCGAGCAGGCGCACCCTGTTTCTGTGCGGCGAAGGATGCTCCTGAGGAAAGGCCGTGCTCATTGCCTCACCAGAACAGGTAGGGGGTGACGTAGAAGGTGAAGAAGACCGCCAGCCAGACCGCGTCGACGAAGTGCCAGTAGATGGAGGAGATGCTCACCGGCGCATGCCGGCGGATGTTGAAGTAACCCATGGCTGACCAGACGAAGACGGCGATCAGGATCAGCAGTCCCGCGATCACGTGGGCCATGTGGAAGCCGGTGATGGTGAAGAACAGCGATCCGTAGGAGCCGCTTGCGAGGTTGAACGTCTTGGCTCGCCACTCGAAGCCCTGCACGACGAGAAAGACGGCGCCGAGCCCGATGGCGATGGCGAGGCCCACAAGCTGGCGGCCGCGCTCGCCCTTCTTGACACCCTCCTCGCCCCACCAGACGGCCACGCTGGACGCGAGCAGCACCACGGTATTGGGGCCGGAGAGCCGCAGGCTTGGATGCGGCTGCGGCGCCCAGGACGGTCCGCGCTGGATCGCCACGTAATAGTAGCTGAACAGCAGGTAGGCGAAGAGCGAGGCCTCGGTGGCGATCAGGCACAGCATGCCCCACCAGCCCACGCTGTTCTTGCCGCGTGCGCCGACGGGCAAGGGTTGGCCGCGGTAGACCCCCTCAGACATGGCCTGCCTGCCCGGGCTCGTCCGCGTGCGTGCGGTTGGGCCAGAACCAGATCAGCAGCGCGACAATGATCAGCACAGCGCCCAGGCCGACCAGCCACCACCAATGGCCGGCCGCGCCCGAGAATATGATGGCCAACCCCAGCGCAAGCAGGAACGGAGCGGGCGTGTCCGGCGGCATCTCCAGGATGAGGTTCGGCTCGGCGTCCAGCGGGGTGGTGGCGATCGTCTCGCGACCGTGGTCTAGCAACAGCCCCTCGTCGAGGCGCGAGCGCGCGTCGCTCTCGCCGAGCCGAGCCTCCCAGAGCGGGTGCCGGCTCGCGACGCTTGGGATGACGGCGAAGTTGTAGGGCGGCGGCGGTGAAGTCGTCGCCCATTCCAGGGTCGGCGCGGCCCAGGGGTTGTCCGATGCCTTGGCCCCGCGCCGGAGGCTCACCGCCACGTTGACCAGCAGCAGGAGCACGCCCGCCGCGAACAGCGCCGAGCCGAGGGTCACGATGAGATTGGTGGTGCTCCAGCCCATCCCGTCGGGATAGGTGTAGATGCGCCTGGGCATGCCCAGCACGCCCAGCAGGTGCATCGGCAGAAAGGCGATGTTGAAGCCCAGGAACATTGTCCAGAAGTTCCAGCGGCCGAGGCGCTCGTCGAGCATGCGGCCGGTGATCTTCGGGAACCAGTAGTAGAGCCCGCCCACCACCGGGAAGACGTTGATCCCGATCAGGACATAGTGGAGGTGGGCGACGATGAAGTAGGTGTCGGTGAGCTGCCAGTCCAGCGGCGCAGACGCGGTCATGAACCCCGACACGCCGCCGATCACGAACAGCACGATCATGCCGGCGAAGAAGAGGAAGGCGGTGGTGATCACCGGCCGGCCGGTCCAGATGGTGGCCGTCCAGGCGAACACCGCCACCGCGCTCGGGATGACGATGATGATCGAGGCGGCGGAGAAGAAGGACAGCGATAGGCTGGGGAGCCCGGTCGCGAACATGTGGTGCACCCACACGCCGAACCCCAGCGCCATTGTCGTGACGGTCGCCAGCGCCACGGGGGTGTAGCCCACCAGCGGTCGACGGCAGAAGGTCGGCAGGCCGTCGGAGACCATGCCCATGGCCGGCAGCACGATGGCGTAGACCCAGGGGTGGCCGAACATCCAGAAGAGGTGCTGCCAAAGCAGCGGCTGCCCCTGGCCGGTATCGAAGAAGTGGGTCCCGAACTGGCGGTCCATCCAGAGCAGGAAGAAAGCGAGGCTGACGGAAGGCACGGCCAGGAGGTTGCCCACCGAGGCGGTGAGCGTGCCCCAGGTCAGGATCGGCACGCGATTCACCGACATGCCCGGGCAGCGGGTCCGCAGGAAGGTGACCACGAAGTTCGCCGAGCCCACCGTCGTGGAGATCCCGAGCAGGATGAGCCCGAGCGCGTAGACGTCGATGTTGATCCCGGGGTCGTGCGCGCGGTCCGCATAGGGGACGTAGTTGAACCAGCCGTCGTTGGGCCCGCGGCCGACCACGAATCCGGCGTAGAGGAAGAGGCCGGCCGCGATGTAGATCCAGTAGGAGAGCGCATTGAGCCGCGGAAACGCCATGTCGCGCGATCCCAAGAGAAGCGGCCAGAGGTAGTTGGAGAACCCTGAGAGGATCGGCGCGGCGTAGAGGAAGATCATGGTGACGCCGTGCATGGTGAAGAGCTGGTCGTAGGCCTCGGGTGTGAGCAGACGGAGCTCGGGGCCGGCCAGCTGCAGCCGCATGACGAAGGCCTCCAGTCCCCCGAGGATCAGGAACGCGAAGGCGGTCACGATGTAGCGTTTGCCGATCTCCTTGTGGTCGACGGAAGATATCCAGCCCAGGAGCCCCGGCTTCTCGCCCCAGATCTCCTCGAGCTCGCGGCCAAGTCCGGGCGCGCCGAGGCGGCGCGTCTCCGGCGCGCGGGTGTCTTCCCAGGCGCTCATCTCAGCGTCTCCAGATAAGCGCGGAGTTGCGCCAGCTGCGCGGGCGGCACGTAGGTGGCCGGCATCTTTGCGCCGGGTTTCAGCGCCTGCGGATTCTCGATCCATCCGGAGAGGTTGGCCACCGTATTGGGCAAGGTCCCGGCCGCGATGGTCGTGCGGCTCATCAGGTGGGTGAGATCAGGGCCCACGGCGCCGCCAGCCTCGGTGCCGCGGACCGTGTGGCAGGCGCCGCATCGCTCGAAGAACACCTGCTGACCGGCTATGGCATCGGGCGTCGCGGGGACGGCGCCGGGCTTCAGCTGACCCTGACGCCACGCCTCGAAATCTGCGGGGGCGTCGGCTTTCACATAGAGCGCCATGTGGGCGTGCTGCTCGCCGCAGTACTCGGCGCACTGGCCGCGGTAGACGCCGGGCCGGTCCGCCTGCAGCCAGGCGAGATTGGTGCGGCCGGGAATGGTGTCGGTCTTGCCGGTAAGCGCCGGGATCCAGAAGGAGTGGATCACGTCCGCCCCCTTCAGCTTCACCTCGACCGGCGCGCCGGCGGGGATGTGGATCTCGTTGGCGGTGGTGAAGCTCTCGCCGGGTCCGCCGTCATAGGCGACCTCCCACCACCACTGATGCCCGGTGACCTCGAGGGTCACGGCCGGCCGTCCGGCGGGAGAATTGACCGCCGCCAGCACCGCCACCGTCCAGATCAGCGAGGCCACCAATGCCACAAAGGTCAGGGCCACGCCGATATAGATCCAGCGCATGCCGCCCGGCGGGCGTGAGACAGCCAGACCCGCCATGTCCGTGACGCCGCGCTGGGCGCGGGTGACGACGCCCGCCACGACCAGCACCGTGACGATCACCACCACGGCGACGGAGAGCGCGCTGAACCCCCAGTTCAGGGCCGTGACCGGATCCGCCCGCGGGCCGAAGGTCTGCCAAAATCCCATCGGCGAGGCGGGGGTGAAAGGAGCGCTCGCCATCGCTTAGCGCCGGTGTCCTGGTTGCGAGGACGTGAGGACCTGATGCGCCGTGTCGGCCTGCGACTCCCCCGCGGGCTCCGGCCCGGTGGTCGAGGCCTGGGCTCCGCCGAGGGAGACCATCTGCGGGCCGGCGGGGGGCGCGCTCCCTCCGAGGCTCTCCAGGTAGGCCACGAGCTTCCAGATCTGGTCCGGCGGCAGGCGGGTCCCCCAGGCAGGCATGCCCTTCGGACGCCCGTCGTGGATCGAGTTGTAGAGCTCGGCTGGCGTGCCGCCATAGCGCCAGCCCTGGCCGTTCAGCGCGGGCCCTATCAGCCCGGACGCCTCTGCGCCGTGGCAGTAGACGCAGTTCATGGCGCCGAACAACTGCTTGCCCTGCTGCACGGCCTGGGCATTGCCTTCGAAGGGGTTGGCGATGGTGGCGGCGATGCTGACCGGCTCGCCCGGAGGCGCGCCCAGCGGCACCCGGTTAAGCGTCTCGTCGGCGGGAATCGCCGCGGGATTGGTGTTGGCCGTCGAGCCGCCCCGCGGCTTGCTGCACGCGGCCAGCGTCAGACCGGCCAGCAACAGCAGGAGGAACCCGGTGGAGGTCCTTGCGATCATGCCGCGTCCCCGTCAATCCGGCGTGTCGTAGTGGCCGGCGGGAGCGCCCGCCCCCTCCGTCGTGATCAGGCCCGCGCCGCTGCTCGGCGACAGCCCGTCGATCGAGAAGACGTAGAGCGTGCCTCCTCGTGGCGGGAAGCCGTTCTTCTGGCCCATGACCTGGCTGGCGACGCCACCGACGCCGGCGAAAACGGCGACGTATTGGCGTCTGTCGGGGCCGAGATAGGTCATGGGCTGCGACATGACCCCGGAGGAGAGCTTCTGGCTCCAGAGCACGCGCCCGTTGCGCGCATCCACGGCGCGGAACCAGCCGTCGGTCGTGCCGTAAAAGACGACGTCGCCGGCCGTCGCGAGCACGCCGCTCATGGTCATGAAGGTTTCGGGGATCTCCCACACGCGCTGGCCGGTCAGGGGATTCCAGGCGATGAAGGCGCCCCAGTTCGACTTCTGCGCGCCCGGATGGGTCGTGAGGTCCATCCCGTCGTAGGGGGTGCCGGGAATGTATCCGACCTTGTGGTCGGTGAGGTCCATGCAAATGTTGAAGACCGTGGCGTAGACTAGGCCCGTGCGCGGCGAGAAGGCCGCCGGATTCCAGTCCTTCGAGCCGATGTGCGTGGGGCAGATGTCCTTCACCTGCTCTTCCACCTTGGCTTCCTTGTCGGCGACCACGATGGGCCGACCGGTCGCGGGATCGATCCCCCTCGCCCAGTTCATGGTGCTGTAGGGACGGGCGACGACGATCTTCCCCGTGGTCCGGTCGAGGGTGTAGCCGAAACCATTGCGGTCGAGGTGGACCAGCAGCTTGCGCATCGCGCCGCCGACCGGGCCGTTGATCAGAATGTTCTCGTTGACGCCGTCGTAATCCCACTGGTCATGCGGCGTGAACTGGAATGCCCACTTGGCGTCGCCAGTCTTGGGATCGCGCGCGAAGATGGCGCTGGTCCAGAGGTTGTCGCCGGGGCGCTGCGCCGGCACCCGCGGCCCGGGATTGCTGGTGCCCTGATAAATCAGATCGAGCTGGGGATCGTAGGATATCCAGCCCCACACCGTGCCGCCGCCATGCTTCCAGGCCCCGGCCGGCCAACTCCGAACGCCCAGGTCCTTGCCGGTCAGCCAGGCGTAGGGAGGCTTGAACCCTGGCCCGATCCGGACGTCGGCGTCCGGACCGGTCGAATAGGCGCGCCACAGCTCCTTGCCACTGGCGAGGTCCAGTGCGGTCAGCTGGCCGCGCACACCCATCTCCCCGCCCGAGTTGCCGACCAGAACGACGCCCCCGGCCACCAGCGGCGACATGGTCATGGTGACGCCGTTTGCGGGCTCGCCGAGCTTGACGCGCCAAGCCGGCTTGCCGGTCTTGACGTCCACGGCGACGACCTCGGCGTCGAGCAGGGTGTAGATCAGCTTGCCGTCCGCGAAGACCGGGCCGCGATTCACCGCGTCGCAGCAAGCCTTGCCGATTGCGATCGGCGGCGGGTGCGGCTGATACGTCCACTTGATCGGCGCCCCGGGCTTGGTCAGGTCCAGCGCGTAGGCGATGTTCGGATAAGGCGTGACCACGTACATGGTGTCGCCGACCACCAGCGGCGCCGACTCGTGGCCGTACGGGATCCCGTCGGCAAACGACCAAGCGATTTTCAACCGCGCCACGTTGGCGGTGTTGACCTGGTTGAGCGGACTGAACCGCGTGTTGGCGAAGTCGCGCGCCTGGCGGCGCCATTCGCCCGGCGGATCGTTGGGCGCGAGGTCCGCCCCCGCGCCCGTCGCCCCCGCCAACGGCGCGACGCGCGGCGGCGTAGACGCCACCGTAGGCTTGGTCGGCGAGCAGGCGGCCAGCGACACCAGGCTCGTTGCGGCGAGCCATGCGACGGACGTGCGCCGCAGATGTTCCGGGGCGCGCATCAGGCGGCCGCCGCGATCGCTTCGCCACCGGCGCGCCGCATCATCGCCAGGAAGGCGCTCGCGAAGCCGCAGACGAAGAAGATGCCGCTCGGCGCCCACATCAGCACGCCGCCGAGCTGCTGGTCGGCGAGCGGGCTCAGGCCCCAGGACCAGGTGGTGGTCAGATGCCACGCGTAGAGCGGCCTCGCCGAGTAGGTGATGAGGGCGCCCAGCACGCCCATCTGTACGGCAGTGAAGGCGGTGGCGGCGACGGCCACCAGGAAGGCGCGGCCGTCCTCCTCGAGCAGGCAGGCCCACAGCCAGACCGCCGACCCGAATAGCGTGAGATGCATCGCCCAGTATGCGAACGTGCTGTGGAACGTTTCGTCGTAGGGCCCGGGCGCGTGCCAGAACCACAGCGCCACGGCGAAGGCGGCGGCCGCCCACAGTCCGCCCCGGCCAGGTGAGCCCACCGTGACAAGCGTCCAGGGCCGTCCGAGCGCCACGAGCGGCGCGCAGATCGACGCCAGGAACATGTGCTGGCCGACCCGCGCGCTGAAGAGCGCGACGGACAGCGGGCAGAGCGGCGAGATCAGCGCGAGCGCGGTTGCGGCCCAGCCCGCGAAGAAGGAGGCGCGGCGCCAGTTCGCGATCCGAGCCCGCCGCGCGCGCCACGCGAAGGCGACGGCGGCCGCGGCGAGAATGCCGATCAGGATCGGATCAAGGTTCCACCTGGACCAAAGATGGTCGGATGCGGGCGGCGCGCCGCAATAGGGGGCAGGACTAGGATGCGCCATCTCTCCTCCCGTCGTGACGAGCGCGCAGTCCGCCTCCCCCGAGAGGCAACAATATCGTGATCCATGGATGTCGCGTGTCAACAGAAGCATCTAGCTTGCTGCGCGCGACCGGCGGATGCGGGCGCTTGCGGCCAACGCCGCGGTCCTGATCAGACCGGCGGCGACGGCGCCGCTCCGGCGCAAAGCGCGGGGATTGGCGAAAGTTGGTGGCGGTGCGACTGGCCGTGCCCGCGCCGGTGCGGGCCACCATGATAGTCGGGGCTGCGCTCATGTCCCCAAGTTCACCATCTGGCATAATTGCGGTCCCGGTGCAGCTAGCCCCGGGACCCGGTTCGCCCGCGACAGGTAGAGCTCTGGGCCGGCGTTTCGCTAACCGTCCGCCATTGGAGCGAGTTCAAAAAACTTATCGTGATGCGATGGGATGATCTCACCGCGACTCAGGCTCGGATGTGCAGGCCGCCTCCACGCCCGAGATCCGGACGTCCTGATCGACAGGTGCGATCACGGCGCCATGGCCGATGCGCTGGGAAGCGTAAGCGCCAGCAACGCAGCCGTGCATCTGCACGACCCGATGATTCCCTCTCGCTCATGTCGGCGCCTGGTCGGCAATTGACGCTCGCGGGAGGCTCGGCAGGGTTACCTCGGGCGACTCCGGCTCGGCCGGGGATTCGACGCGCAGATCCGGCGCGAACCGCCGCACGTCGGCGGCGCTGCAGAGCTCGGTTCCGGGCGCCAGGACCGCCGCGGCGCCGGCCGCAGCGCCGTAGCGGAACGCTTCTTCGATCGGCTGTCCGGCGGCGAGCGCCCAGACCATCCCGCCGAGGAAGCTGTCGCCGGCGCCCACGGCGCTGACGGCGCGAAGCGGCGGCGGGCGGATGCGCTTGACTGATGTTCGCGTCACCAGGAGAGCCCCGGCTTTGCCCAGGGTGAGGGCGATGAATTCGAGTCGGCGGCCCCTCATCAGGTCCCGGCAAGCGGCGACCTGGGCCGCCTCGCTGTCCAGGGGTCGCCCGGCGAGTTCGGCGAGCTCGGCCAGGTTCGGCTTGATCAAGTGGAGGTGAGCGTCGAGCGCGGCGTTGAGCGCCGGGCCGGAGGCGTCCAGCACGAAGCGCGCCCCGAACCCTGCCGCAATCTCCGCAACCCGCGCATAAAGATCGTCCGGCGCGCCAGGAGGAAGGCTCCCGCTTGCACAGACGAGGCTCGGCCGTTCCGTCAGGTTCGCCAGGGCATGGAGGCACGCCAGCCATTCCGCGCCATGCAGATGCGGTCCTGGCAGGACGAACCGGAACTGGCTCTCCGCGCGCTCGTCGAAGACGGTGACGTCCTCGCGCGTTTCGCCCGCGATCGGGATCGTCCGACAGGCGACGCCTTCCGCCCGCACCAGGGCCCGCAACTGGTCTCCTGTGAACCCGCCGGCCGGAAAAACGGCGGTCGCCGAGCCGCCCAGTCGGTGGACTACGCGCGCCACATTGATCCCGCCGCCGCCGGGATCCCGGCCCGCGCCGTGGCAGCGCAGCTTCGGGCCGGCCTCGACGCGGTCGACCGCGGTGAAGAGGTCGATGGCGGGGTTCATCGTGAGCGTGGCGACGAGGGACATAGCGCCTTGTCGCGCAATGCACGCGTCGCGCCTTGAGCGAGGTCAATCCCGCGGTTCGGCTGGTCGATTGACGCCGATCAAGGCGGCCGCGCCGGCCTCGCGCAGACTTTGCTTCATGACCACGCTCAAACGCACCGCGAAGCCGCGCGCCCGGCACACCCACCCTTACCCCCTTCCCCGGCAGCTGGCGCCCGACGAAGCGCGGATCCTCGACTACTGGCGGAGCCTGCTGCGCGGCGCCGCCGCCATTCCCTTCGCCGATGACCTGAAGCTGACGGACATCCCCGATCTCAAGGCCCGCCTCTTCATGCTGGACGCTTTCGAGCGCCCGGAGCGCTTCCGCTTCGCCCTTGTCGGATCTTCCCTTGCGGCCGATGGCCTTTGCGGAACCTTCCTCGACGAGGCGCGGCTCCCCAGGCCGTTCGAGTTCCTGGCCTCGCAGTGCGCGGCCACGGTCGAGTGCGGCGCGCCGACCTTCTATCGCCACGACGTGGAGCGCCCCTACACGCGGCTGCTTCTCCCGCTGTGGGCGGAAGGCCGGATCGCCACGCTGCTGGGGGCGCTCGATCGCGCCTGATGACAGGGTCACCTGATCCGGATCAACGTCGGATGCTTGACTTGGCTCAAGGCGGCCGGCGCCGAGCTTGGCGAGGCTTCCGGTCGGAGGCCCGCGATGTCCGAAGACATTCTCTGGTTCGAGACGATCGGGTTGGGCGACGTCGGGCTCGTGGGCGGCAAGACGGCGTCGCTGGGCGAACTGCACGCTCTGCTGGCGAGGGGACCGGTTACGGTCCCGCCCGGCTTCGCCATCACGGCCCAGGCCTACCGCGAGGCCCTCACGTCCGCAAAGGCCTGGCCGGCGCTGCATCGACTGCTCGAGGACCTCGACGTCAACGACGTCCACACGCTCGCCGAGCGCGCGGCCCAGGCGCGCGATATCGTCTACCAGGCCACCGGCGGCGCAGGCCTGGCGGCCGAGATCATCGCGGCCTATCGACAGCTGCGGGAAATGGCGGGTGGGGCCGTCTCCGTCGCCGTGCGATCCTCCGCCACCGCCGAGGACCTGCCGAACGCCAGCTTCGCGGGCCAGCACGAGAGCTTCCTGCACGTCCGCGACGAGGCGGGCCTCGTCGAGGCGTGCCGTCGCTGCTTCGCCTCGCTGTTCACCGACCGCGCGATCGTCTACCGCGCCAACAACGGCTTCGACCACTTCAAGGTCGCTCTTTCCGTGGCCGTCATGCAGATGGTGCGCTCCGACGCTGCGGCGAGCGGGGTGACCTTCACCCTCGACACCGAGAGCGGGTTCCGGGACGTCGTGTTCGTCACCGGAACCTACGGCCTGGGTGAAAGCCTCGTCCAAGGCCAGGTGGACCCCGACGAATTCTACGTCCACAAGCCCACGTTCCGGGCGGGCTTCCGTCGTGTCCTGAAGCACAGCCTCGGGGCGAAGCAGAGCAAGCTCGTGTGGTCGCAAGCCCAGCGCGCGGTCGCGAGCCGTCGGATATCGCAATCCGAGCGGGGCCGTTTCTGCCTCTCCGATCCGGAGGTGCTCAGCCTCGCCGAGGTCGCGCTCGTGATCGAGGATCACTATTCGCGCCGCGCAGGCCAACCCACGCCCATGGATATCGAATGGGCCAAGGACGCGCTCGATGGCCGTCTCTATGTGGTCCAGGCGCGGCCGGAAACCGTCGCGTCTCGGCGCTCCGCGCAGATCGAGAGCTTCCGGCTGGAGGGCAAGGGGCGCGTGCTCGTGTCTGGCAAGGCGGTGGGCGAACGCATCGCTTCCGGCGCGGCGCGGATCATTCGCGGCCCGAAGGACCTCGAAGCCTTCCAGCCGGGCGAAGTGCTGGTCGCGCAATCCACCAGTCCCGACTGGGAGCCCGTGCTGAAGCGCGCCGCGGCTGTCGTCACCGACCGCGGCGGCCGCACCTGCCATGCCGCCATCGTGGCGCGGGAACTGGGGCTCGCGGCCGTCGTGGGGACAGGAGAGGCCACTTCACGCTTGAGCCCCGGCCAGCCGGTCACCGTCTCCTGCGCCGAAGGCGAGACCGGCCATGTCTACGACGGGGCGTTGCCCTTCGCGGTGGATCGCCTGGACGTCGCGGAGCTGCCGCGGCCGCGCACGGCCGTCATGCTCAATCTCGCGCAACCCGACCTGGCCTTCCGAACCGCGATGCTGCCCTCGGCGGGCGTGGGTCTGGCGCGCCTCGAGTTCATCATCGGCGAGCAGATCGGAATCCATCCCATGGCCGCGGCGCATCCCGAACGCCTGCGCTCCTCGTTGGAGCGAAAGCGGCTGGCGCGGCTCACCTCCGGATGCGCCTCGCCACGCGATTACTTCGTCGACCGTCTCTCCGAAGGCGTGGGCGTGATCGCTGCCGCATTTTATCCGCGACCGGTCATCGTGCGGCTCTCGGACTTCAAGACAAACGAATATGCCCGCCTGTTGGGCGGAGCCGAATTCGAGCCGCGCGAGGAGAACCCGATGATCGGCTTCCGCGGCGCCGCCCGCTACGCCCATCCCCTCTACGCAGACGGCTTCGCCTTGGAATGCGAGGCGCTGCGGCGTGTGCGCACCGAACTGGGCCTCAAGAATCTCAAGGTGATGGTGCCCTTCTGCCGCCGCGTTGAGGAGGCCGAGCGCGTGCTGGCCGCCATGGCCGCGAACGGCCTGAAGAGGGGCGAGGACGGCCTCGAGATCTATGTGATGTGCGAGATCCCGAACAACGTGATCGAGATCGACAGGTTCGCGCGCCTCTTCGACGGCTTCTCCATCGGCTCCAACGACCTCACCCAACTCACCTTGGGAGTCGATCGCGATTCCGAGGTGGTGGCCTTCGACTTCGACGAGCGCGATCCGGGCGTGCTGCGCATGTTGCAAATGGCGGTCGAGGGCGCGCGGCGGAACGGACGGCATGTCGGCATCTGCGGCGAAGCGCCGGCCAACTACCCGGAGGTCGCGGCCTTTCTCGTCGGGCTCGCCATCGAGTCCATCAGCGTCAATCCGCAGAGCCTGGCCAAGACCCTCGAGGTGGTCGCGCGCGCCGAGACGAACGCCCCCGCAGCGGCCGCTCCGGCCCTTGTTCATGGTTGACGTTGTTGACCGGGAGCCAACCGGACGAGAAATACCTTCTGCTTCGCGAGCGCCTTGACCTTGCGAAAGGCGGCCGCAGGGGGTGGGTCTCTATTTCGTCTGCAAAATGCGGGATGGACTCAAGCGGGCCGGCGCCCAGACCAAGACCGTCGAGATAGAGGCCGCCTGATCTCTCCCGAGCGCGGCGGGCTCGATGGCGCCCGACGTCCGCGACGCCGGGGCGCTTTCCATATGGCTTGGTGGATCGGCCCGCTTGGCGCCTACAGCCGGCCACATATCGCTGAGGCGATACTCGGCGTCACGCGCACGATGCTGACACGGCCGCCGCTGCCGCTGTTCCTGTCCTGCTGAGCGGCAAGTCAGCGGGACAACGGTGCGAGGTCGTCGAGCCAGCGGCCGAGGTCCCGATCCGGCGTCTTGGTGAGATCGCGAAGAGGCGCGGGCCCCGCGTGGCCGCCGCGGGAGCGGGTCGCCGGCCCGGGACAGCGTCGCAGCCCAGGGAACAACTTGGCGAGCCGGGGGCTTGAAGCTTGAGCATGCTGCGGACCTCGCACGTCCGCGCCGTCGAAAGGAAGCAAGACGATGCGCGGCTTCATCCTCGGCATCGTGGCGACCATCGTCGTCGCGCTCGTCCTGGGCTACGCCCTGCTCCATAGCGGCATGGTCCCGGCCAACGCCGACGCGAAGGCCGGCGGCCTGGAGACCTGGGCCGCGCGCGCATCGCTCGGCGCGACGCTGAGGCGCGATGCGCCCAAAGGGCCCAATCCCGTGCCTGCGACCGAAGCCAGTTTCGTGGAAGGGGTGAAGCTCTACGGCGAGCACTGCGCCGTCTGCCATGGCGTCGCGGCGGGCGATGCGGCCGCCTCGGCGATCGCGCGAGGCGAGTATCCCGCGCCGCCGCAGCTCGCGACCGAAGGCGTGGAGGACGATCCCGAGGCCTACACCTTCTGGAAAGTCAAGCACGGCATCCGGTTGACCGGCATGCCCTCGTGGGCCGGCGCGCTGGACGATCGCCAGATCTGGACGATCGCATTGTTCCTCAAGCACATGGACAAGCTGCCGCCGGCGGCGGCCGCCGCCTGGAAGCAACTGCCGGCGCCGCAGCCCGATCCGGGACCCGCAAAGCACTAGCCCGGCCGCGCGGGCGCCGCTCCGCCTAGACCTCGGCCGTCAGCGTGAGGCGGGGCGGAGCGAGGTCGAAGTAAGCCGCCGCCCCGGGACCGAGATTGCAGACGGGCGCGCAAGCTCATCGATCGGGGGCCTACTTCTGTTTGGCGGCATAGGCCTGCTGCCGGGCCTTCACGTCGGCCGGCCAGTCGGGCAGCGGTTTGCCCTGGGCCGGGCCGTTGGCCTTGATCTGCGGCTGGATGACGTACTCCTCATGGCAGGAGGTGCATTCGCCGTAGAGGTCAGCGCCGGACTTGTAGACGCCGGCCTTGTCGTGCTTTTCAGCCGCCGCCTTGGCGACCACGGCGAGCTGGCTGAGCGTCTGAGCGTGCTTGTACCAGTCGCTGTCCGGATGATCGGGCAAATGCCGGGCGCGACCCGGCAGCTGCAGCATGTTTCCCGCCTCGATCAGGGTGGCCGCGGCGCTCTCCAGCTTCTCCCAGCCCTCGTCGGTGGTCGGCGACAAATCCTGCATTCCCTTGGCGGTCTCGACGGTGCCGGAGCCCCCCCAGTAGATGAACGACTGCGGGTCGACCACGTGGCCCATGAACTCGTCCATCGGCAGGTCTGTGTTGAGCTTCGCCATGGGCGAGAGCTGGATTCCGGCCGCAGTCGGCTGGGCGGGCTTCTGCGGCGAGCAGGCCGCAAGCAGCGCGGCCGCGGCCGCGAAAGTGAGTAGGCGCTTCAAGATCGAATCCCCGAGTTCGGACGTCGAGAGCGCGGATACTTTGCCAAGCTGGTCTCTGTCCGGTTAAGAACGGTGTCAGGCGACGTTACACGGACGTTACAGCTTGGAACTTCGGCTCGACCAGGGTGGCATCGGGGCGCTGGCCGCGGAACTCCGCCGCCGCCAGGCGCTCGGCCGTTCGGACGTGCTCAACCGGCTGTTCGACTATCTCGCCGCGGCCTCCGAGGGCGGCCTGAAGCCGAAGGAGTTCGAGGTGGCGGCGGCCGTGTTCGGCCGCGACGCCGGCTTCGACGGGGCGCAGGACGCCTCGGTGCGGGTGGCGGTTCATCGGCTGCGCCGGAAGCTGGAGGATTACTACGCCGGCCCGGGACGCGACGACGAGCTGCGGCTCGCCGCGCCCCGCGGCGAGTACCGCCTCGTGGTGATGGCCCGGGAGGAGGCCGAGGCGGCCCCGGTCGCCACGGGCCGGCGGAGCCTGGCCCGACTGTGGCCGTGGGCCGCCGCGCTGCTCGCCGCCAACGTCCTGGCCTGGGCGGGTTGGTGGGCCACCCACCGGGACGGCGACTACGGGGCTGTGCGCCGCGCGGCGCCCTGGGCGCAGGTGCTGGGCGACCAGCGGCCGCTGCTGGTGGTGGTGGGCGACTACTACATCTTCGGCGACCTCGACCAGGCGACCGGCGCGGGGCGGCTGGTCCGCGAGTACGGCATCAACTCCCCCGCCGATCTCGACGACTGGCTGATGGACCACCCGGAGATGGTCGGCCGCTATCGCGACCTCGACCTCTTCTACCTGCCGGTCGGCGCGGCGGCGGCGCTGCGCGACGTGCTGCCGGTGCTGGCCCCGAAGGCCTCGGCCCGCGACCAGGTGCGCGTCATCACCGCCTCGAACCTGACGCCGGAGATGCTGAAGCGCAACGACGTGCTCTACGTGGGCTATCTCTCGGGATTGCGGATGCTGCGGGATCCGGTGTTCGCTGGCTCCAGGTTCCGGGTGGGCGAAACCTACGACGAGCTGATCGACAGCCGGACGGGCCGGCGCTACGCGAGCCAGGAGGGCGGCCCTGTCGACGGCCAGGCGAGCCAGCGCGACTTCGGTTATTTCGCCGCCTTTCAGGGCCCGGACGGCAACCGCATCGTGATCCTCGCCGGCGCCCGCGACATGGGGCTGATGCAGACCGCCGAAGCCATGACGACGCCGCAGGTGCTGAAAGCGGTCCGGCGCGGAGCCGGCCGCGCCCAGGCCTTCGAGGCGCTCTACGAGGTGGAAGGCATGCGCCGCGCCAACTTCGGCGGCCATCTCGTCATCGCCTCGCCGCTGGATTCCGCCCGTATCTGGACCCCGCCGAAGGCGCCGCTGCGCTTCCCGGCCGGATGAAGACAGACCAACCCCAACCCAAGAGACCGACCCGATGTCCGACGACCTGATCTCCTTCGGCGCCAAGCTCGCGCAGCACGCCCGCGTCCAGGCGAATGCGCCGGCCGTCAGCTGCGGCGACCAGACGCTCACCTATGCGGACCTGCACCGGCGGACCAACCGCATCGCCCGGGCGCTCGCGGCGCTGGGCGTGAAACAGGGGGACCTGGTGACGCTCGGCCTGCCGAACAGCGTCGGCTTCGTCGAGGCCTGCTACGGCATCTGGAAGCTCGGGGCGACGCCGCAGCCGATCTCCTACCGTCTGCCCAAGGCCGAGCTCGAAGCGATCATGGATCTGGCGGGGACGCCGGTGGTGATCGGCGAGTTCAAGCACCAGATCGACCGGCCGCTGCTGACCGCCGAAAGCCTGATGGCGATGAGCCAGGACGACAGCGACCTGCCCGACGCCGTCCCGCCGATCTCCAAGGCGCCCACCTCCGGCGGCTCGACCGGCCGGCCGAAGCTGATCCTGGCCGGTCAGCCGGGCGTCTCGCCGAAGGAGACGCCGGAGGCCGGCGGCTTCCGGATCAAGCCAGACAGCATCGTCGTGCTGCCGGCGCCGATGTACCACAACGCCCCATTCGGGATGATGATGAGCGCCACCCAGCTCGGCGCGCATGTGGCGGTGATGCCGCGGTTCGACCCGGAAGCGACGCTGGCCGAGGTGGCCCGCCGCAAGGCGACCTGGCTCTACCTCGTGCCCACGATGATGAACCGCATCTGGCATCTGCCGCCGGAGGTGCGAGCCGGGTACGACCTCTCCAGCCTGGAGACCCTCTGGCACATGGCCGCGCCCTGCCCCGCCTGGCTGAAGGAGGCCTGGATCCACTGGGTCGGGCCCGAGACCGTCATGGAGCTCTACGCCGGCACCGAGGCCCAGGCGGTGACGATCATCAACGGCGCCGAGTGGCTGGACCACCCGGGGTCCGTCGGCAGGGTGACCTTCGGCGAGATGAAGATCTTCGACGAGGCCGGAGACGAAGTGCCGGCCGGCCAGACCGGGGAGATCTACATGCGCCGCGCGCCGGGAACGCCGCCCAGCTACAAGTACGTGGGCGCGACGCCCAAGACGCTGCCCGGCGGCTGGGAGAGCCTGGGCGATCTCGGCTGGTTCGACGCCGACGGCTATCTCTATCTCGCGGACCGCCGCACCGACATGATCCTGGTCGGCGGCTCCAACGTCTATCCTGCGGAGATCGAGGCCGCCCTGGAAGCCCACCCGGCGGTGCAGTCCTGCGCCGTCATCGGCCTGCCGGACGAGGACCTGGGCGCCCGCATCCACGCGATCGTCAACGCCAAGGGCGAGGTGGACGATGCGAGCCTCAAGGCGCACCTCGCCGAGCGGCTGGTCACCTACAAGCAGCCGCGCTCGTACGAGTTCGTCGACGAGCCGGTGCGCGACGACGCGGGCAAGGTGCGCCGCACAGCGCTCAGGGACGCCCGCATAGCGGCGATGAAGCAGAACCAGCCGGCGTAGATTTCCGCCGAGCGCACAGGTGACGGGCCCGCGCGTGCGCGCTAAGGCCTTGCGCATTCTTCTGAACCCTCATTCGGGGAGGATTATGAGCATCAAGGGCAAGGCCTACATCATGGGGGCGTTCGAGCATCCGCTCCGCGACGCCCCCGACACCTCCACCCCGCAGCTGCACATGGAATGCGCGCTCGGCGCGCTGGCCGACGCGGGCCTCGAGAAGGACGACATCGACGGCTACTTCTGCGCCGGAGACGCGCCTGGCTTCGGCGGCATGTCGATGATCGACTACATGGGCCTGAAGAACGTCCGCCACATGGATTCCACCGAGACCGGCGGCTCCTCCTACATCGTCCACGTCGGCCACGCCGCCCAGGCCATCGCGGAAGGCAAGTGCCAGGCGGCGCTGATCACCCTGGCCGGCCGCCCGCGCCACGGCGGCGGTCGGCCCGGCGCGCGCATGGCGCCGAGCGCCGCGCCCGGCCTGACCGATGGGCCGCCGGAAGCCGGCTTCGAGAACATCTACGGCGGCTCGACGCACAACACCTACGGCATGTGCGCCATGCGCCACATGCACCAGTACGGCACCACCTCCGAGCAACTCGCCTGGATCAAGGTGGCGGCCAGCCACCACGCCCAGTGGAACGAGCACGCCTTCCTGCGCGACGTCGTCACGGTCGAGGAGGTGGTGAGCTCGCGGATGATCGCCGATCCGCTGCACCTCATGGACTGCTGCGTGGTCACCGACGGCGGCGGCGCGGTGATCGTCACCTCGCCGGAGGTCGCCAAGTCGCTGAAACGGCCGAAGGTGAAGATCATGGGCGCGGGCGAGGCGCCCAAGTCGCCGCTCGGCGGCCAGGACCTCGACCTCACCTACTCCGGCGCCGTCTGGTCGGGGCCGCGGGCGTTCGACGAGGCCGGCGTGAAGCCCGCCGACATCAAGTACGCCTCCATCTACGACAGCTTCACCATCACGGTGCTGATGCAGATCGAGGACCTGGGCTTCTGCGAGAAGGGTCAGGGCGGCAAATTCGTCGCCGACGGAAACCTGATCTCCGGGGTCGGCAAGCTGCCGTTCAACACCGACGGCGGGGGCCTGTGCAACAATCACCCGACCAACCGCGGCGGCATCACCAAGGTGATCGAGGCGGTCCGCCAGTTGCGCGGCGAGGCGCACCCGAAGGTCCAGGTGAAGAACTGCGATCTGGCGATCGCGCATGGGACCGGCGGCTCGCTCGGCACCCGGCACGGCTCGGCCACGGTGATCATGGAACGGGAGGCGTAAGATGTCGGAGACCCAGGAACGCCCGAAGACGCTGTCGCGCCCGATCCCCTCGCCGGCGGTGAGCGTCGAGACCAAGCCCTTCTGGGACGCCGCCCGCGAAGGCCGATTCCTGATCAAGCGCTGCACCGCCTGCGGCAAGGCGCACTGGTATCCCAGGACCTACTGCCCGTTCTGCGCCTCCGGCGAGACGGTGTGGGAGGAAAGCCCCGGCGAAGGCGTCGTCTACACCTATTCGATCATGCGCCGCTCGCCGGGCGCCGCCCCTTACGCCATCGGCTACGTGACGCTGAACGAGGGGCCCTCGGTGCTCACCAACTTCGTCGACGTCACCCCCGAGACCCTGAAGATCGGCATGAAGGTCAAAGTGAAGTTCCAGCCGACCGAAGGCGGCGGTCCCCCCGCCCCGGTGTTCGCGCCCGTCTAGGCCGCGGCCGCTCCGCCGGCTTCCGCGGCGAGCCGCCCGATCAGCGGCTCGGCCTCGCGGGGGCGGCGCAGGCGGTAGACGGGGACGCCGCCCGCCTCGAGCTTCGCCATCGCCTCGCCGTAGCGGCGCCGGCGGTCGTGGAAGCTGTCCCAGGCCCAGCGGATGGGATGCTCCTTGTCGATCCAGCGGGCGAAGCTCTCCCTATTGCCGGTGCCGGGCCAGAGCTCGTTGCCGGTCACGGCGCGGGAGAAGGATCGCCACAGCACGCGACGCATGACGACCGGACGCTCGTAGTCGAGCCAGACCATGTGCGTCGCGCGCGGCCAGAGCACGTGGCGGACCGTGCCGTAGTTGCCGTCCGACACCCACGCCTCGCCGGCCGCGGCCTCCGCCACCCGACGCACGAACTCGTCCCGATCGTGGGTGTTGAGGTCGCGCCAGCCCGCCTGCCAGTTGATCGCGTCGAGCTCGATCTGCCGCACGCCCAGCGCCTGGGAAAGGCGCTTCGCCATGGTCGTCTTGCCGGACCCCGAGGTGCCCACCACCACGACGCGCATCCTCCCCTCCAGCGCACGGCCAAGACGGGAAGATAGTGCGCGAACGGGGTTCCGCTAGGCCTCCTCGGCCTGGCTGATCTCCGCCAGCACCTCCTCGGTGTGCTGGCCGAGCCGCGGCGGATGGCGATAGATGCCGGACGGCGTCTTGGCGAACTTCACAGGCGGGCGCATCTGCCGATACGGCCCCACGTCGGGATGATCGTAGAGCTCGAACAGCCCCACGGCCTTCAGGTGCTCGTCGTCCTGCAGGTCGTCCAGGCGATTGGTCCGCACCACCGGAATCGACAGAGGCTTCAGAAGCTCGAGCCATTCCTGGGTCGTCCGCTCCTGGGTCACCGTCTCGACCATGGCGTAGAGCTCGCGGGCGTGGCGGTTGCGGGTGGTGTAGTCGGAGAACCGCGGGTCCTTGGCGATCGTCTCGCCCCAGCCGGCGATCTCGAAGAACTGGTCCCACTGCTTGTCGGTGTAGGGCAGCAGGCCGATGTAGCCGTCCTTGGTCTTGAACGGCTTGCGGTTGGGATTGACCACCCGCGTGTAGCCCATCTGGCCGGTGGGCGGCTCGAAGGTGTGGTCGAACAGGTGCTCGACCATCAGAAAGCTGGTCACGCACTCCAGCATCGGCACTTCCACGAACTGCCCCTCGCCGGTTCGCTGGCGGTGCAGCAGGGCCGCGGTGATCGCCTGCGACAGGAACAGCCCGGAGACCTTGTCGGCCATCAGCGTCGGCACGATGCGCGGCGTGGGGTTACCGTCGGTGCGCGGCAGGATGTCGGCGCAGCCGGACGCGGACTGGATCAGGTCGTCGTAGGCGGGCTCCCCGGCGGAGGGGCCATCCGAGCCGTAGCCCGCGGCGTGCACGTAGACGATGTCGGGCTTCACCTTGACGATGTCCTCGTAGGCGACGCCCAGCCGCTTCAGGCCCTCGTAGCGCACCGAGGAGACCACCGCGTCGCAGGTCTTGGCCAGGCGCAGCACCGCCGCCCTGGCCTCCGGCTTCTTCAGGTCGAGGACCACCGAGCGCTTGTTGCGGTTGATCGTCATGAAGATCGGGCCCATGTCGCGCGGCGCGCCCTCGGGCATGTGGCCGCTCCAGCGCATGATGTCGCCGCCGCCGCCGCGGGTGCCGACCGGATCTTCGATCTTGATCACCTCGGCGCCCTGGTCGGCGAGGATCTGCACGCCGTAGGCGCCGTTGACGACGCTGGTCATGTCGAGGATGCGGATCCCCTTGAGGGGGCCGGTGGCCGTCTTCGCCAAACTCTTGGGTTCCGCCACGTGAGCACTCCCCTCGCCGGTTCTGGTCGTTAAGATCACACTACAAGATCAGCCGCGCGACGGGAGGGGCCCCATGGATTTCGAGCTCGCCGAAGAGCACCGCATGCTGAAAGAGCTGGTGGCCCGGTTCGTCCGCGACGAACTGGCGCCGCTGGAGGCGGGCGTCCTGGCCCGCGAGGCGGAAGGCAAGGGCCTCGGGATCGATCCGGCGGACCACAAGCGCCTCGACGCCAAGGCGCAGGAGCTCGGCCTGTTCGGCCTCGATGCGCCGGAGGACGTCGGCGGCTCGGACCTGCCGATGACGGCCATGGTGGGCGTGGAGGAGGAGATCGGCCGCACGGTCACGCCCTACACGCTGCCGCCCGACAGCCCGAACCTGCGGATGCTGATGCAGACCGTCGACGACCGGCAGCGGGAGGCCTATCTCGCGCCCTACGTGGCCGGCAAGACCGTCTCGGCGATCGGCATCTCCGAACCGGGCGCGGGTTCCGACCCGGCCGGCATGCAGACCCGCGCCGTAAGGGACGGAAATGATTGGGTAATCAACGGACGAAAGATCTGGATCAGCCGCGCCGAGCACGCCGATTTCACGATCCTGATGGCGCTGACCGACACGGAGAAGCGCGCGCGGGGGGGCATCTCGGCCTTCCTGGTGGACAAGGGCACGCCCGGCTTCAACGTGCTGCGCCGCATCCCGATGATCGGCGGCGCCTACACCTACGAGATCGCGCTGGAGGACTGCCGGGTCGAAGGCTGGAAGCTGCTGGGCCAGGAGGGCGCGGGGTTCGCGCCCATGCAGACCCGGCTGGGCACGCGGCGGATCCAGATGGCCGCCTGGTCGGTCGGCATGGCGCAGCGGGCGCTGGACATGGTCATCGAGTACGCGCCGCAGCGGAAGACCTTTGGCGTCCCGCTCTCCGAGCGCCAGGCGATTCAGTTCTGGGTCTCGGAGGCGGCGACCAAGATCCACGCCACCCGGCTGATGACGTACCACTGCGCCTGGAAGCTCGACCGCGGCCTCGACGTGCGCAACGAGATCTCGATGATCAAGTGGTTCGCCACAGAGATGGCCTACGAGACGGTGGACCGCGCCATGCAGGCCTTCGGCGCCATGGGCATGACCAAGGAGCTGCCGCTGTCGCTCATGCAGGCCAAGCTCCGCACGATGCGCATCTACGACGGCGCGACCGAGATCCACAAATGGGTGGTGGCACGCAACCTTCTGGGGACAAGGAAATGAGAGAGCAGTTCGGGGATCACGTGCGCGTCGCCGCGGACGGCCACGTGGCCATCGTCACGATCGACCGGCCGCCGCACAACCATGTCTCGGTGGAGTTCATCCGCGACCTGGCTGACGCCTTCGACGCCATCGACGAGGACGTCGAGTTGCGCTGCTCGGTGCTGCAGGCGCAGGGCAAGAACTTCTGCGCCGGGGCCGACCTGGTGAACCGTGAGAGCGCCGGCGGCCTGGGCGCGGTCAATCCACTCTATGATGAGGCGGTCCGCTTGTTCTCGGCCAAGAAGCCGATCGTGGCGGCGGTGCAGGGCGCGGCGGTCGGCGCGGGCCTCGGCCTGGCCGTGATGGCCGACTTCCGCATCGCCTCGCCCGACGCGCGGTTTGCGGCCAATTTCGTGAAGCTGGGCTTCCATCCGGGCTTCGGACTCACCCACACCCTGCCGCGGCTGGTCGGCCCCACCAAGGCCGAGCTGATGTGCCTGACCGGGCGGCGGGTGAAGGCCGAGGAAGGGCTGCCCTGGGGCCTTGTCGACGAGGTGGTTCCGCTAGAGGAGCTGCGCGCCGCGGCCCTGAGGCTCGCCAAGGAGATCGCCGAGAATGCGCCCCTGGCCATCGTCTCGACCCGCAAGACCATGCGCGCCGACCTCGCCGCCGCGGTCCGCGCCCAGACCGACAAGGAAGCCGTCGAGCAGGGCTGGCTGCGAGGCACCGAGGACTACAGGGAAGGCGTCCGCTCCGTGGCCGAGCGGCGGGTGGGGAATTTCGTCGGTCGCTAGAGCAGGACTCCCCGTACGCCACGTAACGCTGTTAGATGTCGTCAGGCGCGTCTGCGCGGATAGGGAGCCGGCCAGGCCGGATGAGCTCATGCCCGAGTTTGTAATCGAACGGAACATGCCCGGCGTCGGCAAGCTTGGCCCCGCGGACCTGAAGGCGGCCTCGCAGGGCTCCTGCAGCGTTCTTCGCGAACTCGGGCCGGAGATCCAGTGGGTGAACAGCTACGTCACCGACGACAAGATCTACTGCATCTATCGCGCGCCCAACGAGGAGCTGATCCGCAAGCACGCGGAGATGGGTGGATTCCCGGCGAACTCCATCTCGCCGGTCCGGGCGCACATCGACCCGACCACAGCGGACTGAGCCGCCCGGGTCCTAGGGCGCCGCGGCCTTGCCAAGCCGCGGCTCTGTTCCGGCCAGCAGCCGCTGGATGTTGGCGCGATGACGGGCGATCACGTAGAGGCCGCCTGCGATGACCAGCAGCCGATAGGGCGCGGGTTCCGGCAAGCCGAAGACGAGCGCGATGGCGGTCAAGGCCGCGACCATCGAGCCGAGCGAGACGATCCGAAACGCCGCCACGGCCAGCGCAAAGGCCGCCGCGGCGCCTGCCCCGACCGGCCAGGCCAGCGCCAGCAGGACGCCAAGCCCGGTCGCGGCGGACTTGCCGCCGGCGAACTTCAGCCAGATCGAGCGGCTATGCCCCAGCACGGCGGCAAGCCCGGCCAGGCAAACCGCCCAACGGGTCCAGGTCCCCGGATCGAGCCCGGGCGGCGGCGTGACGGCCGGCAAGCTGGCCAGCCAGGGATAGAACCAGCCCGCGAAGAGGATCGCGGCCGCGCCCTTCAGCACATCGGCCAGGAGCACCGCCAAGGCCGGCCACTTGCCCAAGGTCCGCAGGACGTTCGTCGCCCCGACGGATTTGGAGCCGTGCTCGCGGATGTCGATTCCCTTGAGCAGCTTGCCGGCCAGATAGCCGGTGGGCGTGGCCCCGAAGAGGTAGGCGATCCCCAGCCCCGCCGCGCTTGCTATCCAGAACACCATCGGATCGCCGCCCATTCCGCGCTGGGCTCAGCCCTGCCTGAACCTGGCGCTCGCCGCGCGGTCGCATTCGGCGGCGAGCTCCTTGAACAGCAGCGACAGGATCACCAGCGCGCGGCCCTCGACGTCCGCGGCCTCGGCGCCGGGATGCCAGTCGACCATCATGTCGAAGGCGAGCTCTGGGATCATGGCGTTGCGCGCGAGCACGCTCACCGCGGCCGAGCCGGGCTGGCCGGGACGCGCGCGGGCGGTCAGCAGCCAGCGGAGCTGTTCGGGGGTGTGGCGAGGGGGGTCGCGCTGGGGGTCGGCCATCTCGTGAAGCTTAGTCGTCATGATCCGGCTTGTCCCCGCGCCCGTGGCGCTCAGGACCTCCCCAGCGCCGCGGCCTCCTTGGCGAACAGGGTGAGCCTCTCCCAGTCGCCTGCGCGGACCACTTCCGGCGGCGCAACCCAGCTGCCGCCGACGCAGATGACATTGGGGAGCGCGAGATACTCCTTCGCGTTCGCCGCATTGACCCCGCCCGTGGGACAGAACCGGGCCTGCGGAAAGGGGCTCTGCAGGGCCTTGAGAGCGCTCACGCCGCCTGCGACGTCGGCGGGGAACAGCTTGAACAGCGAAAAGCCCGCCGCGAGGCCGGCCATCAGCTCGGTGGGGGTCGCCACGCCGGGCAGCAGCGGGACTGGACCGTCTGCGCGCTCGCCCTCGATCAGGCCGGGCGAGACGGCGAAGGCGCAGCCCAGGTCGGCGGCGGCTTGCCGCATCGCGGCATCCAGCACGGTGCCCGCGCCTATGATCGCGCCTTCGACATCTCCCACCATCGCCTCGATGCAGCGGGCGGCGACCGGCGTGCGGAAGGTCACCTCAAGCACCGGCAGGCCGCCGGCCACCAGCGCCCGGCCGAGCGGCACGGCGTGGTCAACGTCGTCGATCACCAGCACCGGGATGACCGGGACGCGGCCCAGGATCTGCTCAAGCGTCATAGCCGCTCCATCTGCTGCAACTCGCGGGCCGCGCCGACGATCGCCGGATAGGGGTGCAGCACCAGCGAGGTGGGAATCTCGCGGACGAACGGGCTCAGCCGGCCCTTGGCCTCGAAGCGGGCCCGGAACTCGCCGCCGGCCAGCCGCCCGGCCATGCGCGGGGCGATGCCCCCGGAGACAAACACCCCGCCACGGGCGCCGAAGGTGAGCGCCAGGTCGCCCGCCACCGCGCCCAGGATCGCTGCGAACCGGTCGAGCGCGGCGCCGGCGGCGGCGTCGCCCGCGACGCCGGCATCCATCACCGCCTTCTCGTCGATGCAGGCAGCCTCCGCGCGCCCGATCTCGCAAAGCGCCTTGTAGATATCGAAAAGTCCGGCCCCGGAGAGCAGGCGCTCGATCGAGACGCGGCCGTACTTGGCGTGCAGCCGCCGCCAGATCTCCAGCTCCACCTCCTCGGCCGGGGCAAAGCCCGCATGGCCGCCCTCGGTGGCGACCGCCACGTCGCCGAACGGCCCTCGCGCCAGGCCCGCAACGCCGAAGCCGGTGCCGGCGCCCAGCACGACGATCGGGCAGTCGGGGCCGCCGCCGCGCAGTCTGGGGCCGATCGGGCTCAGGTCCTCCGGATCGAGCAGCGGACAGGCGAGCGCCTGGGCGGCGAAGTCGTTGAGCAGCTTCACGGCTTCGAACTCGAAGGTGGCCAGCAGGTCGCCTTCGGACACCTGCCAGTCCAGGTTGGTGAAGGTGATCTCGCCGTCCATCACCGGCCCGGCGACGGCGATCACCGCACGCGGCGGGCGCTTGCGGCCGGCGGTGGTCTCCAGGTACTCGCTGATCACCGCCGCGAGCGAGCCATAGTCGCGCGCCGGAAAGCTGCGCGGATTGCGCACGTGGCCGGTGGCGTCCACCAGGGCGAAGCGGGCGTTGGTGCCGCCGACGTCGCCGACCAGGCCGATATATTGCGGCTTCACCTCAGGCCGCCTCGAACAGGGTGCAGGCGCCGGCGTCAGCGCGCCCCGCCGTCCGCCGCATCCAGCCGAACAGTTCGCGGCCGTAGCCGCGGTCCGAGCGCTCGGATTGGCGGGCCGCCTCGCGGCGCATCAGCTCCTCCCGGGGGACCTTGATCTCCAACACGCCGTTCGGCGCATCCAGCCGGATGACGTCGCCGTCGCGGACATGGGCCAGCGCCCCGCCGTCGGCGGCCTCCGGGGTGACATGGATGGCGGCCGGCACCTTCCCCGAGGCGCCGGACATGCGGCCGTCGGTGACCAGCGCCACCTTGTAGCCCCTGTCGATCTGCACCCCGAGCGCGGGCGTGAGCGAATGCAGCTCCGGCATGCCGTTCGCCTTCGGTCCCTGGAAGCGCACGACGGCCACGAAATCGCGGTTCAGCTCGCCGCGCCTGTGGGCGGCGAGCAAGGCCTCCTGGTCGTCGAAGACGATCGCCGGCGCCTCCACGACCAGGTGCTCGGGCTTCACCGCCGAGGTCTTGATCACCGCCCGCCCGAGCGGCCCGTCGAGCAGGCGCAGCCCGCCCTGCGCCTGGAAGGGGTCGTCGACCGGCCGCAGGATGTCGCGGTTCAGCGAGGCCGCGGTCCCCTCGCGCCAGACCAGCCGGCCCTGGTCCAGGAAGGGCTCGGTCTGGTAGCGGCGCAGGCCGGGACCGGCCACCGTCGCGACGTCCTCGTGGGCGAGCCCGGCGTCGAGCAGCTGACGGACCACGAAGGCCATGCCGCCCGCCGCCTGGAAGGCGTTCACGTCCTCGCTGCCGTTGGGATAGACGCGGGCGATCAGAGGGGTCACGCGGGAGAGGTCGTCGAAGTCCTCCCAGGTGAGCTCGAGCCCGGCCGCGCGGCCCATGGCGATCAGGTGGAGGGTGTGGTTGGTCGACCCGCCGGTGGCCAACAGGCCCGCGATGGCGTTGACCAGGCTCCTGGCGTCCACCACCGCCGAGAAGGGCGTGTAGTCGTTGCTCCCGTTGCGGATCTCCACCGCCCGTTTCGGCGCGGCCGCGACCAGGGCGTCGCGAAGCGGCGTGTTGGGCGTGATGAAGGCCGAGCCGGGCAGGTGCAGGCCGATCATCTCCATCATCATCTGGTTGGAGTTGGCCGTCCCGTAGAAGGTGCAGGTCCCGGGGCCGTGGTAGGACTTCATCTCCGAGTCCAGCAGCTCCTCGCGGGTGACCTTGCCCTCGGCGTAGAGCGCCCGCACGCGCGCCTTCTCGGCGTTGGAGATGCCCGAGGTCATCGGCCCGCCGGGGACGAAGATCACCGGCAGGTGGCCGAAGGCGGCCGCGCCGATGAACAGGCCCGGCACGATCTTGTCGCAGATGCCGAGCATCAGCGCCGCATCGAACGCGTCATGCGTCAGCGCCACCGCCGTCGCCATGGCGATGACGTCGCGCGAGAACAGCGACAGCTCCATGCCCGGGCGGCCCTGGGTCACCCCATCGCACATCGCCGGAACCCCGCCCGCGTACTGCGCCGTGGCGCCGGCTTCGTGAGCGGCCAGCTTGATGATCGCCGGGAAGCGCTCGAGCGGCTGGTGGGCCGAGAGCATGTCGTTGTAGGCCGAGACGATGGCCACGTTCGGCGCCGACGGATCGCGCATCCGCTGCTTATCCGATCCGGGCAGCGCGGCGAAGGCGTGGGCGAAGTTGGCGCAGGAGAGCTTGCCGCGGCCAGGGCCCGCCGCGCGGGCGGCCTCGACCTCCTGCAGATAGGCCGCGCGGCGGTCGGCGCTGCGCTCCACGATCCGCTGAGTGACCTCCGCCGTGACCGGATGCATGGCTCTCACCTTTCGAAGCTCGGGCACCAGAGCACCCGCACAGGAACTGTCTCCTGCGCCAGAAGGCTGCGCACCGGCAGCGCCTCGCCGGACAACGCGCGATCGACGACCTCGCGCTTAGCCCCCCCGGCGACCAGAAGGAAGATGGCCCGCGAGGCCAGGAGCGCGGAAAGCGTCAGGGTCACCCTGGCGACCGGCGGCGAACCCAGCCCTTCGGGGACGTCGGCGATCAGCGCCTCGGCCCGCGGATCCAGCGTCCGGATCAGCGCCGGATCGCCCGGGATGAGCGACGCCACGTGGCCGTCCTGGCCCATGCCGAGCATGACTGCGTCGAACGGCGTCAGACCGCGGAGCGCCGTCGGCTGCGGCCTGGGCCACAGCGGCAGCAGGTGAGCCTTGGCCGCCTCGCCTTTCAGCAGGCGCTCGCGGACCAGCCGCGCATTGGAGTCCGGCGCGTCAGCCGCGACGCAGCGCTCATCGGAGAGGGTGACGATCACCCGCGTCCAGTCGAGCAGACAGGTCGCGCTCAAGCGGTCATAGGTCATGCCCGGCGAGCGCCCGCCGGTCGCGACGAGGGCGGCCCGCGGACCCGTCCTGAGGCCTGCCTCGAGCTGCATGGCGACGCCGTGGGCGGCGGCCTCGGCGAGAGCATGCGCGTTGGCGTATGTCTCGATCATGGGGTTTTTTCTACGCCTGGGCCGTGGGAACGGAACCCGGGCCCTCTGCGATTTCCAGGCATGACAAATTCCCGCTAAGAGGCCGCCGGCCGCAATTGACCGGGGGTGCAAGGGCGCGCAGGTTTCCTGTCGCGTTCTTGTCGGGGCCCATGACCAACTGCACCGCGGCAGCGGTGTTCCGGAGTGTGGTGCGCGTATGAAGATCGCCCAGATTTCCCCGCTCTACGAGGCCGTGCCGCCGAAGCTCTACGGCGGAACGGAGCGGGTGGTCGCGCACCTCTGCGACGCCTTGGTCGAACTCGGCCACGAGGTCGTGCTGTTCGCCAGCGCGGAAGCCCAGACCCAGGCCGAGCTCGCACCGGTTCGCGATCGGGCGATCCGGCTCGACCCCTCGCCGCTGAAGTCCGATCTGGCCGCCCACATGGTCCAGCTCGCCGAGGTGCGACGGCGCGCCCACGAGTTCGACGTGCTGCACTTCCACACCGACATGATGCACTTCCCATTCTTCGAGCAGATGGCGCATCGCACGGTGACGACGCTGCACGGCCGCCTGGACATGAAGGATCTGCCGCAGGTCTACCGCCGCTGGCGGAGCTTCCCGCTGGTGTCGATCAGCTACGATCAGCGGCGGCCGCTGCCGTTCGCCAACTGGGCCGGCACCGTGCACCACGGCATCAAGTCGAGCCTCTATCGGCCCTCGCTGTCCGGCCGCGGTTATCTGGCGTTCCTGGGCCGCATCTCGCCGGAGAAACGGCCGGACCGGGCGATCGCGATCGCCACGCGGATGGGCAAGCCCCTGCGCATCGCGGCCAAGGTGGATCGCGCCGACCAGGTTTACTTCGACGAGAAGATCGAGCCGCTGCTGCACCATCCGCTGGTCGAGTACGTTGGCGAAATCGGTGACGATCGGAAGTCCGAGTTCCTCGGCGGCGCCGACGCGCTGCTGTTCCCGATCGATTGGCCCGAGCCGTTCGGCCTGGTGATGATCGAGGCGATGGCCTGCGGGACCCCGGTGATCGCCTATGACTGCGGCTCGGTGCGCGAGGTGGTGGAGGACGGCGTCACCGGCTTCATCGTCCGCGGCAAGGAGGAAGCCATGGCCGCGGCCGCGCGCGCGCCGTACCTCGATCGGAGGGCGGTCCGCAGGCGCTTCGAGGAGCGCTTCTCGGCGATCGCCATGGCCAACCGCTATCTCGACCTATACGCCCGCCTCACCGGCGCCTCCGCGCCGGGGCCGGCGGCCGCGATCCCGGCCTGAGGTCGGCATGAACGATCTCGCGCCCGGCCAGAACGCCGCGGTCGAATGGGGTGAGATGGAGGAGCCGCGGGTCCCCGCCCGGCTCCATGCGCTGAAGGACCGCGACACCTTTCTGGTCGCCGACGGCATGGGCGACGTGCTGGGCTTGGCCGACGGGCTGTTCCACGACGACACCCGCGTGCTGTCGCGCTGGCGGCTGTTGCTCGGCACGAGCTCGCCCACTCTGCTCTCCGGCTCAGCGAGCCAGGACAACGTATTCTTCACCTCGCACCTGGTGAACGGGGCGCTGGTCACCCCCGGCGGCCCGCCCGGCCCGCCCGGCGTGCTGCACGTGGAGCGCAAGCGCTTCCTGTGGGAGGAACGGCTCTTCGAGCGCATCAAGATCGTCAACTATTCCAACAGCGTGGTGGTGCTGCCGCTCGCCTTCGAGTTCGACGCCGACTTCCGCGACATCTTCGAGGTGCGCGGCGCGCAGCGGCCGAAGCGTGGGACGCGGCATCCCGTGGAGGTGGGCGAGCGGGACGTCCGCTTCCGTTACGACGGCCTCGACAAGGTCGAGCGCTGCAGCGTGATCATCTTCTCCGATCCACCGAGCAAGCTCAGCCATGATCGGGCCGAGTTCATGTACGCCCTCCAGGCTGACGGACGGGTCGAGCTCTACGTCGAGATCGGCGGCCATTCCGGCCCCACCCCGAGCCGCGAACGCTTCCGGGCCGCGGCCGCCCGCGCCCGCTTCGCCATGCGCGCCCGCCGGCGGCGCGGAGCGCGGCTGCGCACCACCGGGCGGCTGTTCAACGGCTGGATGGAGAAGTCGCGGGCCGACCTGGCGCTGCTCACCACGCCGCTGCAGACCGGGCCCTATCCCTATGCGGGCATCCCCTGGTTCTCCACCGCTTTCGGGCGCGACGGGATCATCACCGCCTGGCAGATCCTGTGGTTCGAGCCGGTCCTGGCCGAAGGCGTCCTCACCTACCTGGCGACGCACCAGGCCGAGGAGGTCTCCGCCTTCCGCGATTCCGAGCCCGGCAAGATCATGCACGAAACCCGTCGCGGCGAGATGGCCGCGCTCGGGGAAGTGCCGTTCGGCCGCTACTACGGCGGGGTCGACACGACGCCGCTGTTCGTGGGGCTCGCCGGCGCCTACGCCGAACGGGTCGGCGAAATGAGCCTGATCGACCGCCTCTGGTCGCACCTCGAACGCGCCGCCGCCTGGATCGAGCGCGGGATCGAGTCAAACCCTTACGGACTGCTCAGCTATTCCAAGACGTCGGAGCGGGGCCTCACCAACCAGGGCTGGAAGGACTCCGGCGATTCCATCTTCCATGCCGACGGCAGCTTCCCGCCGCCGCCGATCGCGCTCGTCGAGGTGCAGGGCTACGCCTTCATGGCGTTCCGGACCATGGCCCGGCTGGCGGAGAAGCGCGGCGACGGCGAGGCCGCCCAGCACTACGCCCAGCGCGCCGAAGAGATGCGCCGCAAGGTCGAGGACCTTTTCTGGATGGAGGAGGCGGGCTCCTACGGCCTGGCGGTCGACGGAAAAGGCAAGCTCTGCCGCGTCCGCGCCTCGAACCAGGGCCATCTGCTGTTCGCCGGCCTGCCGCAGCCCGACCGCGCCGCCCGCGTGATCGAGACCCTGCTCGCCCCCGACTTCAACTCCGGCTGGGGCCTGCGGACCCTGGCGGTCGGCGAGGCCCGGTTCAACCCGATGAGCTATCACAACGGCTCGGTCTGGCCGCACGACACCGCGATCTGCGTCATGGGGATGGCGCGCTACGGCGAGCGCGACGGCGCCATGCGGATCACCTCGGCGATGTTCGAGAGCGCCTCGCAGTTCGACATGCGGCTGCCGGAGCTGTTCTGCGGATTTCCCCGCACGCCGGGCGATCCGCCGGTCGCCTATCCGGTGGCTTGCCTGCCGCAGGCCTGGGCCGCAGGATCGGTGTTCATGATGCTGCAGGCCTGTCTCGGCCTCGGGATCGACGGCGAGCACGGCGTGACCCACATCCGCGACCCGCATCTGCCGTTCGGCATCGACCATTTCACCGTGCAGCGGCTGATCGTGGGCGACGAGGTTCTGGACCTGCTGTTCGAACGCGAGGACACAGCGGTGGTGGTGCGCGAGCGGACGAAGCTTCCGGTCTAGCGCCGGGGCGTGTGCGCCAGCCGCAGGATGTTGGCGGCGCCGGGCGAGCCCAGCGGCAGGCCGGCCAGGATCAAGACCCGCTGCCCGGGCGGGCCCAGGCCGGTCTCCACGGCCTGATCGACCGCGATCTCGGCGAGTTGCTCGGGGTCGGTGACCTCGGGGATCACCCGCGGCTCGACGCCCCAGGCCAGGGCCAGACGACGGGCGGTGTCCAGATTGGGCGTCAGGCCGAGCGTCGGCTGTAAGGGCCGTTCCCGCGCCAGGCGCAGCGCCGTCTGGCCGGTGGTGGTGAAGGCCACGATGCACGCGGTGGAGGAGGATTCCGAAGCCTTGCGGGCGGCCGCCACCAGGGCGTCGGCGTCGGCGTCCTCGACCGGATATTCCGCGCGCATCAGCTCCGGCCAGCGGGGGTCCTGCTCCACGCGGGTGATGATGCGGTCCATCATCGCGACCGCCTCCAGCGGATAGTCGCCCGCCGCCGTCTCGCCCGACAGCATCAGGGCGTCGGCGCCCTCGTAGACCGCGCCGGCCACATCGGAGGCTTCCGCTCGTGTCGGCGTCGGCGAATGAGTCATCGATTCCAGCATCTGGGTCGCCACGATGACCGGCAGGCCCCGCAGCCGGGCGGCGCGGATCAGCTTCTTCTGGAAGACCGGCACCTCCTCGGGGGCGAGCTCGACGCCGAGGTCGCCCCGGGCGACCATGATCGCCTCGGAAAGATCGAGGATCTCATCCAGGCTCTCGAGGGCGGCGGGTTTCTCGATCTTGGCCAGAAGGGCGGCGCGACCCTGCGCCAGCGCCCGGAGCTCGGCCATGTCGGAGGCGCGCTGCACGAACGACAGCGCCACCCAGTCGACGCCCTCGTTCAGCGCGAAGGCCAGGTCCGCGCGATCCTTCTCGGTGAGCGCCGGGATCGGCACAGACAGGTTGGGCAGGTTGAGGCCCTTGTGGTCGGAAAGCTGCTCGCCCGCCTCCACCTCGGTCTCGGCGTAGTCAGGGCCATGGGCGAGAATGCGCAGGCGCACCTTGCCGTCGTCGAGCAGCACCAAGGCGCCGATCCTGAGGCAGGCGAAGACCTCCGGATGCGGCACCGGGACCCGGCTCGCGTCGCCCGGCTCGCGGCGCAGGTCGAGGCGGAAGTTCTGGCCCGGCCGCAGCCGCACCACCCCGTCGGCGAACTCGCCCAGCCTGAGCTTCGGGCCCTGCAGGTCGGCGAGCACCGCCAGCGGCCGCCCGACGCCGGCCTCGGCCGCCCGCACCGCCTGGATGCTGCGCGCGTGCTCCGCCTGGCTGCCATGGCTGAAGTTGACCCGAAAGACGTCCGCGCCGGCTCTCGCCAGCTCCCGCACGCGGGAGGGGTCGCGGCTCGCCGGACCGAGGGTCGCGACGATGCGGGCTCTGCGGGCTCGGATCATGCGCCGTTTGCGTGTAAGGGATGGGCTGCGGCCGGGCAACGCATGAGCCGTGCGCCCGGTCTTCGGAGCCAAGCTTTATCCAGCGGCGTTATCCCCCGTCGAGCGGAAAGCGGGGGCTCCGGCGAATGTGCGGACAGCGAACGGCGGGACTGCAGCCTTGAGCCAGACCCTTGAGCTTTTCCCCATCGGCAACTGCGCGGCGAGCGCGCTGATCGACGACGCCGGCCGTTTCGTCTGGTCCTGCGCGCCCCGAGTCGACGGCGACCCGTTCTTCTCGGCGCTGCTCGGCGGCAAGGACGCGGCCGAGGAGGCGGCCTGCGGGCTCTGGGCGGTGGACGTGGAGGAGACGGTGGAGGTCCGCCAGTCCTATCTGCGCAACACCCCGATCCTCTCCACCGAGATCGTCGACGCCCACGGCGGGGCGCTGGAGATCATCGACTTCTCCCCCCGCTACCGGCAGTTCGGGCGGGTCTACCGGCCGTTCGCGTTCATCCGCCTGATCCGGCCGATCACCGGCGCGCCGCGCATCCGCATCCGCATGCGGCCGACCGCCAACTACGGGGAGCAGAGCTGCGCGACCACCACGGGCTCGAACCACATCCGATACATCGGCGGCGACACGACCATCCGGCTGACCACCGACGCCTCGGTGACTCACATCCTGGAGGAGCGGACGTTCCGGCTGGAGGAGGCGATCGCGATGTTCCTGGGGCCGGACGAGGGCTTCGAGGCGGACGTCGCCATGACGACCGAGCGCATGCTGCGCGAGACGACTTTCTATTGGCGCAACTGGGTGCGGACGCTCTCGGTGCCGTTGGAGTGGCAGGATGAGGTGATCCGGGCGGCGATCACGCTCAAGCTCTGCGCCTACGAGGAGACCGGCGCGATCGTTGCGGCGCTCACCACCTCGATTCCCGAGCATCCGGTCGCGCCCGGCGAGCCGGGACGCAACTGGGACTACCGCTACTGCTGGCTGCGCGACGCCTACTACGTGGTCCAGGCGCTGAACCGGCTGGGCGCAGCCGATATCCTGGAGAACTACCTGGGTTATCTCAGGAACCTGGTCGACCAGGCCCGCCGCGGCGACGTCCACCCGCTGGCAGCGCCGACCGGCGATGCCGGCGGGCCGGCGGGCTTCGAGCCCGCCGTGCTGATCGACTCCAGCAAGGCGGGCCATGTGCAGCCGGTTTACGGCGTGGGGCTGGAGCCGGTGCTCACCGAATGGATCGCGCCGCACCTGCCGGGCTACCGCGGCATGGGGCCGGTCAGGGTCGGCAACCAGGCGCACGAGCACCGGCAGCACGACGTCTATGGCCAGATCGTGCTCTCGACCGTGCAGGCCTTCTTCGACGAACGGCTGTTCCGCCCGGCCAACGAGGACGACTTCCGCGCCATCGAGCCGATCGGGGATCGCGCCTTCGAGTTCTACGACAAGCCCGACGCCAGCCTCTGGGAATTCCGCGGCCACGAGGCGGTGCACACCTATTCTGCGGTTATGTGCTGGGCGGCCTGCGACCGCCTGGGAAACGCTGCGGCGCGGGTCGGCCTGCCGGATCGCGCCCACCACTGGGCCGAGCGGGCCCGTCAGATGCGCGAGACCATCGAGCGGCGCGCCTGGAACGAGAAGCTCGGCCGTTATGCCGCCACGTTCGACGGCGACGAGCTCGACGCCAGCTTGCTGCAGCTGATCGACGTGCGGTTCACCACCCCGGAGGATCCCCGCATGCGGGCGACCATGGAGGCGGTGGAGAAGGGCCTCCGCCGCGGCGCCTTCATGCTGCGCTACGCCATTCCGGACGACTTCGGGGTGCCGAAGACGGCGTTCAACTTCTGCACCTTCTGGCTGGTGGAGGCGCTGCACCTGTTCGGCCGCACGGCCGAGGCGCGCGAGCTATTCGAGCAGATGCTGGCGCGGCGCACGCGCGCGGGCCTGCTCTCCGAGGACATGGCGCTGGACGGCAACGAGCTGTGGGGCAACTACCCGCAGACCTATTCGCTGGTTGGGTTGATCAACTGCGCGACCCTGATCTCGCGGCCCTGGTCGACGGTTCGCTGAGGCGCGGCCGGGCGCGGCCTAGTCGTACCAGGCGCGGCCGGAGCGCTCGATGAGGGCGAAGGCGCCGGCCGGCCCCCAGGAGCCCGCCGGATAGGGTCGCGGCGCCATGCCGGCCTCGCGCCAGGCGTCGGCCACGCCATCGATCCAGCGCCAGGCCGCCTCCACCTCGTCGCGGCGCACGAACAGGGTGGAGTTGCCGCAGATCGCATCCAGCAGCAGGCGCTCGTAGGCGATGCGACGCCGCGCCCCGGGACCTTCGTAGGTGCGCAGCAGCGACAGCGAGAGCGGCAGCGACTGCAGGCGCATGCCGCCGGCGGTGATGCCGGGAGCCTTGTTCATCAGCAGGAGCTCGATGTCCTCGTCCGGCTGCAGGTCGATGACCAGCCGGTTGGCGACCAGGTCCTCGCGCGCCGGGCCGTCGAAGATCGAGTGCGGCACGCCCTTGAACTGGATGGCGATCTGGGTGCGCCGTTCGGGCAGCCGCTTGCCGGTGCGCAGGAAGAAAGGCACGCCGGCCCAGCGCCAATTGTCGATGTCGACCCTGAGCGCGACGAAGGTCTCGGTGTCGGTGTGCTGCCCGCGCTCCGCCTCATAAGCCTGGGCCGCCGCGCCGCCGGCCACGCCGGCCGCGTACTGCCCGCGCACCGAGGAGTTGGCGGCCTCGGCGCGGGTGTAGGGCCGAAGCGAACGCAGCACCTTGACCTTCTCGTTTCGCACGGAGTCCGGCTCCATGTCGCTGGGCGGCTCCATGGCCACCAGGCAGAGAAGCTGCAGCATGTGGTTCTGCAGCATGTCGCGTAGCGCCCCGTACTCGTCGTAGTAGGGCCAGCGGTCGCCGACGCCTTCCGTCTCGGCGACGGTGATCTGCACGTGGTCGATGGTGAGGTTGTTCCAGAGCGGCTCGAACAGGGTGTTGGCGAAGCGCAGCGCGATTAGGTTCTGGACCGTCTCCTTGCCGAGATAGTGGTCGATCCGGAAGATCCGCTCCTCGTCGAACACCGCGCCGACCGCGACGTTGATCGCCCGCGACGTCTCCAGGTCGCGGCCGATCGGCTTCTCCAGCACGATGCGGCCGGCCTCGGTGACGAAGCCCGCGGCGGCCAGGGCGACGCAAACCCGCCCGTAGAGGCTGGGCGACACCGCCAGATAGAAGATCGGCTGCTGCGCGCCATCCACGTGCGATTTGAGGCTCGCCAGACCGTCAGCCGTCGTCGCATCGGCGGAGACGTAGTCCAGGCGGGCGCAGAAGCGGGTCCAGACAGCCTCATCGAGGCCCTCGGGCCGGGCTTTCAGGTCATCGCGCACCCGCTCGAGGAACGCCTTGCGCGACAGCACGGCCCGCGCCGTCGCCACGATGCGGAATGCATCCGGCAGGAAGCCGTCGGAGTCGAGGAAATAGAGCGACGGCAGCAGCATCCGGCGCGCCAGGTCGCCTGTTCCGCCGAACAGGATGAGCAGGTCCGCCAGGGGGGCTTCGGCCATCGGCGCCAATCCCGTTGCAACCACGGAGGGCCGCATAGCGCCGACCGGCGCGGGAACGTCAAGGGCCCGCGCGAGTTGACATAGTGACGGTCGGGGTGTGGATCGAACCAGGGGCCTGCGCGTTCCCAATCGGCCCGGGGGCGAGCCGAATGTCGATTGAAGAACTCAGCATCCAGCGTCCGGCGCCGAAACCCCTTGAGCTGACCTGCTCTGCGCTCTTCCTGGATCTCGACGGGACCTTGGCGCCGATCGCGGCGCGCCCGCAGGACGTTCATCCTGATCCCCGCCGCACCGACCTCCTGGAACGGCTCGCCGAGGCGTTGGAGGGGCGGCTTGCGGTGGTCACCGGCCGCACGCTCGCCGACGCTGATCGCATCCTGGAGGGCCGCGTGACCGCCGTGGCTGCGGTGCATGGCCTGGTTCGCCGCGACGCCGGCGGGGCCCTCCACGAGCACGCGCCGCATCCGAAACTGCATGAGGCGACCAAAGCGCTGCGCACCTTTGCGGCGCGGGATTCCGGCCTGCTGGTCGAGGAGAAGGGCCTTTCGGTCGCCCTCCACTTCCGCCTGGCGCGCAATTGCGCCGACGCCGCGCGGACGTGCGCGCAGGAGATGGCCGATCAGACCGGGCTCGCGCTGCAGGAGGGGGACATGGTCGAGGAGCTGCGCACCCCGGGCCCCACCAAGGCCGACAGCGTCGAGGCGTTCATGGCCGAGCCGCCGTTCCGAGGCGCGGTGCCGATCTTCCTCGGCGACGACGCCACCGACGAGGACGGCTTCGCCGCGGCGCAGGCGATGGGCGGATACGGCGTGCTGGTCGGTCAGGCGCGCCCGACCGGCGCCCGCTGCCGGCTGGCGGACGTCGAGGCGGCGCTGGCCTGGCTGGAGGCGGCGCTATGAGCCGCCTGATCATCGTCTCGAACCGCGTGAACCCGCCCTCCGGCGCGGGCGAGGAGAGCGTCGGCGGCCTGGCGATGGCGTTGGCGGCGGCGCTGCGCGAATACTCGGGCCTGTGGTTCGGCTGGAGCGGCCAGTCGAGCCCAGTGTTCACCGGCCAGCTCTCCATGCAGAGGATCGACGGGGTCACCGCCGCCACCGTCGACCTCGAGGACTCCGACGTCGAGGAGTACTACAACGGCTACGCCAACAAGACGCTGTGGCCGCTGTTCCACTACCGCACCGACCTTGCGGCCTACGACCGGGCCTATGGCGCGGGCTATCAGCGCGCCAACCGTCGGTTCGCCGAGACGCTGCGGCCGCTGATCGAGCCCGGCGACCTGGTCTGGATCCACGACTACCACCTGATCCCGCTGGGCCGCGAGCTGCGCAAGCTCGGCGTGAAGAACCGGGTCGGCTTCTTCCTTCACGTGCCTTGGCCCGCCTACCAGGTGTTCGTCACCCTCCCGGGGCACCGCCAGCTCGTCGAGTCGATGTTCGACTACGACCTGATCGGGTTCCAGACCGAGGACTACCGGCAGGCCTTCGAGGACTACGTGCTCTCCGAGGCCGGCGGCGAGAAGGTCGCCGACGACGTGCTCAGGGCCTTCGGGCGCACGGTGCGCATCGGCGCCTTCCCGATCGGCATCGACGCCAAGGATTTCGACCGCATGCTGAAGTCCACGCGGGCCCGGCGCATGCGCGATCTGATGACCGCCTGCACGGTGTTCCGCCACCTCATAATCGGCGTCGACCGGCTGGACTACTCCAAGGGGCTGGAGGAGCGCTTCACCGGCTTCGAGCGGTTCCTGGCCGCCAATCCCGACATGCGCCGTGAAGTGCTGATGCTGCAGATCGCCCCGGTGAGCCGTGAGAGCGTCGAGGCCTATCAGGAGATCCGGGCGCGCCTGGACGCGCTCTCCGGCCGCATCAACGGCGAATTCGCCGACGTCGACTGGAACCCCTTCCGTTACGTCAACAAGAACTATCGCCGCGATGAGTTGGCGGGGATCTACGGCGCGGCCCGGGTGGGCCTGGTCACGCCGCTGCGCGACGGCATGAACCTGGTGGCCAAGGAGTTCGTGGCCTCGCAAAGCGAGGAGGATCCCGGCGTCTTGATCCTGTCGCGGTTCGCCGGCGCCGCGCGACAGATGCGCGAGGCCCTGCTGGTCAATCCGAACAGCCCCGACGAGATCGCCGATGCGCTGCGCCGCGCGCTGGCCATGGACAAGCCCGAGCGGATCCGCCGCTGGCGTGCGCTCTACGACAATGTCCGCCGCGAGGACGTGACCGCCTGGCGCGATTCCTTCGTGGCTGCGCTGGAAGGCGCCGAGGAGCGCCGCACCGCCCTGGCGAGCTGAGGCGACGGAGAGGAGGTTCCGGAACCAGCCGAAAAGGCGTTGGTTTGGCTGTCATGGCCAAGGACCTGCTCGCCCGCTACCGCTCGATGCGGGATTTCTCCAAGACGGCGGAGCCGCAGGGTGCGGAGAAGACCAAGCCCTCGAACCGGTTACGCTTCGTGATCCAGAAGCATGCGGCGAGCCGGCTGCACTACGACTTCCGCCTGGAGCTGGACGGCGTCTTCAAGTCCTGGGCGGTGACCAAGGGACCCTCGCTCGATCCGCACCAGCGCAGGCTGGCGGTGGAGGTGGAGGACCACCCGCTCGACTACGGCGACTTCGAGGGCACCATCCCCAAGGGCGAATACGGCGGCGGCTCGGTGATGCTGTGGGACCGCGGCTACTGGGAGCCGGAGGGCGATCCCCGCGCCATGCTGAAGAAGGGCGACCTGAAGTTCCGCCTGGACGGCGAGCGGCTGAAGGGCGGCTTCGTGCTGGTGCGGATGAAGCGGCGCGAGCGGGAGAAGCGGGACAACTGGCTGCTGATCAAGCACCACGACGGCTGGTCGGTTGAGGATTCCGACGCCGCGATCGTCGACGAGGAGACCACCTCGGTCGCCTCCGGCCGGGCGATGGAAGAGATCGCGGCCGGCAAGGGCAAGGGGCCGAAGCCGTTCATGACCGGAGGGAAGGGCCGCGCCTCGGCCAAGGCGGTCTGGCGCTCGAACCGCGGGGAGGCTGAGACGCGACCGCCGGCTCCGCTGCGCGCGGCGCCGCCACCGAAGATCCGCGCCGCGGCGCTCCCGGGGTTCATCGCGCCCGAGCTCGCCAAGTCGGTCGACCGGCCTCCGCCGGGTTCAGGCTGGGCGCACGAGATCAAGTTCGACGGCTACCGGCTGCAACTGCGCGTGGAGAAGGGCAAGGCCACGCTCAAGACCCGGGCGGGCCTCGACTGGACCGAGAAGTTCCGGGAGATCGCCCGCGTGGGCGCGGGCCTGCCGGATGCGATCATCGACGGCGAAGCCTGCGCCCTGGACGCCAACGGCGCGCCGGACTTCCCGGCCCTGCAGGCGGCGCTCGCCGACGGCAAGACCAGCGACCTGGTGCTCTTCGTCTTCGACCTGCTGTTCCTGAACGGCGAGGACCTGCGGGCGCAGCCCTTGAGGGACCGCAAGGCCCGCCTGGCGGACCTTCTGCAGGACCGCCGCCTCGAGCCCCGGATCCGCTATGTCGAGCACTTCGAGACCGGCGGCGACGCGGTGCTGCAATCGGCCTGCCGGATGTCGCTGGAGGGCATCGTGTCCAAGCGGCTGTCCGCACCCTACCGCTCGGGGCGCGGCGAGGACTGGTTGAAATCCAAGTGCCGGGCGGGGCACGAGGTGGTGATCGGCGGCTGGACCGGCGAGCGCGACCAGCTGCGGGCCCTGCTGGTCGGCGTCCATCGCGGCGACAAGCTGGTCTATGTCGGCAAGGTCGGCACGGGCTTCGGGCGCGACGCCGTGCGCCGCGTGCTGCCCAGGCTGGAGAAGGCCGAGTCCAAGTCCAGCCCGTTCACCGGCCCGGGCGCGCCGAAGCGCGAGGCCGACGTCCACTGGGCCCGGCCCGAGCTGGTGGCGGAGATCGAGTTCGCGGGCTTCACCGCCTCGGGCAGGGT
>NZ_JAICYI010000083.1 GCF_025934275.1 Phenylobacterium sp. | reverse complement strand
GTACTGGGTGCGCGAGGCGTCGTCGACGCCCGCGTCGGAGGCCGCCAGGGCCTTCTGGCGCATCTGGTTGAGGATGTCGGTGAGCTGCGAGCCGGCCTGCAGCGTCGTGTCGAGGACCGACTTGCCGTTGTTCAGCGAGTTCATCACCGCGTCGAGCGAGGAGGCTTGCGCCTTCTCCGTCTCGGCGATGGCCCAGATGGCGCCGTTGTCCTTCGCGCTGCCGATCTTCAGGCCGGTGTTGATCCGGTTCTGGGTTTCGGCCAGCGCCGCCTGCGTCGCGTTCAGGCTTTGCAGCGCGATCATCGAGGCGACGTTGGTGTTGATCGAATTCATGGTCATGGAAGGCGTCGTCCTTGTTCAAAGGATCCGGCGTCGTTCTGACGTCGGGGGCGTTTTGCCCATCCGCCGCCGACGCAACCTCCGCGCCAGGGCGCCTGCGCTGATTTGATTCAGCTTTTCCGCTTCACGAGCGAAGGATCGGCGAAAGCTGCCGGGCTGGCTCGGCAGGTTTTGACTCAACGGCCCGGCAAGTTCTGCCGCGGGCTCAGCCGTTCGCCTTCTGTCGACGACGCTCCTGGGCCTCCAGGTCGCGCCAGCCCCTGGCGATCTGCATGTAGGCCAGGCGTTCCGATTCGCTGGTGGCTCGCGCGGCGTGGCGTTCCGCCTCCTCCGCCCTGTGACGATAGCCCTCGGCCAGGTCATCCATCGCGGCGCGACATATCACGGCCACGCTAAGATGTCGAACGCGACCGTGGCCGCGGGGGAAGCCGGTCGGGTCGCGAGCCCCCTAGACCATCCCCGCCTTGCGCAGCGTCTGATAGGCCCGGATCACCTTCTGCAAACGGTGCTCGCCGGCCCGGTCGCCGCCGTTGGCGTCGGGATGCAGCCGGCGGACGAGCTCGGTGTAGCGGCCGCGGATCTTGGTCCCGTCGGCGCTGTCCTCCAGATCGAGCTCGGCCAGGGCGTTCCGCTCCAGCTTGCCGAGATTGCGGTCCGGCGGCTCGGGCTGGGGGCGGAAGCCGCCCCGGCCGAACAGGTTGAACGGATCGCGATAGCCCTCGCCGCGCGCGAAGCGGTGCTGGAAGGCCGCGGCCTCGCGGCTGAAGCGCCCGGCCTTCATCTCCCAGGTCGGACGGCCGCCGGTGAAGCTCTCATTCTGCTGGTAGGCGCGCACCTCGCCGTCGCTCATCCCGGCGAAGAAGTTCCAGTTGCGATTGTACTCGGCGGCGTGCTGCTGGCAGAACCAGTAGTGCTCGTCCAGCATCTCCCGGGACTTGGGCGCACGCGCCGTGGCCGCCAGCCGGCAGCCGGGGTGGTCGCAGGCCCGCTCGCCCGGCTTCAGCGCATGGACGTCGTCCTCGCGCGCCTCCTCGCCGCGCGGCGGTCGCACCCGGATATCGACGAACTTGGGCTTGTATTGAAACGCGCCGGCCATGCGCCAAGTATGGAGGCAGAAAACCCCTGTTCAAGAATTGAAGATGCCGCTGATGGGCGCCATACTCGAAGCGATCCACGACAAGCTGACCTCCGCCTTCCGGCCCGAGCGGCTGGACGTCGAAGACGATTCCGCCCGCCACGCCGGCCATGCCGGATCGCGCCCCGGGGGCGAGAGCCACTTCAACGTCACCATCGTCGCGGAGGCCTTCCGCGGCGCGCCGAAGGTGGCCCGTCAGCGCATGGTCTATCGCGCGCTCGCCGAGGAGCTGGCCGGCCCCGTGCACGCGCTTTCGGTCAAGGCTCTGGCGCCGGGCGAGAGCTAGCGTCTAAGCTAAACGAGCGTTTCAATCCGCTCATCCCGCCGGGATGCGGACTTCCGGGAGGGGTGTTTGAAGACCACCATCACCGTCAACGGCGCGGCGCGGACGCTCGATCTCGATCCGCGCACCACCCTGCTCGACGCGCTTCGCGAGCACCTGCGTCTCACCGGCTCGAAGAAGGGCTGCGACCATGGCCAATGCGGCGCCTGCACGGTGTTGGTGAACGGGCTGCGGATCAACGCCTGCCTGTCGCTCGCGGTGATGCACGACGGCGACGAGGTCACCACCATCGAAGGGCTCGGCAGTCCCGAGAAGCTGCATCCGATGCAGCAGGCCTTCCTGACCGAAGACGCCTTCCAGTGCGGCTACTGCACGCCCGGCCAGATCTGCTCGGCGGTCGCCCTGCTTGGCGAGGTGGAAGCCGGTTGGCCGAGCCAGGCCACCCAGGACCTCACCGGCAAGGTCGCCCTGACCGACGAGGAGATCCGCGAGCGGATGAGCGGCAACATCTGCCGCTGCTCGGCCTACCCGCAGATCGTCGCGGCGATCAAACGCGCCGCCGGGGCCCTGGCATGAGGCCGTTCACCTACGAGCGCGCCCGCGATCCGCAGGCCGCGGTGAAGGCGGCGGCCGAGACCCCCGGGGCCCGCTTCCTGGCCGGCGGCACCAATCTGCTGGACCTCATGAAGCTGGAGATCGAGCGGCCGCAGCATCTGATCGACGTGGGCCGCCTTCCGCTCGGCCAGGTCGAGGAGACGCCCGAGGGCGGCCTGCGCATCGGATCGATGGCCAGCAACACGGCGCTCGCCGCCGACGCCCGCGTGCGCTCGCGCTATCCGGTGCTGACCCAGGCGATCGTGGCGGGCGGCTCGCCGCAGCTGCGCAACAAGGCGACCACGGGCGGAAACCTGCTGCAGCGCACTCGCTGCGCCTACTTCTACGACACCTCCAAGCCCTGCAACAAACGCGAGCCCGGCTCGGGTTGCGGAGCGCTCGAGGGCCTCAACCGCAACGCCGCCATCCTCGGCGCCAGCCACGCCTGCATCGCCACCCACCCCTCGGACATGGCCGTGGCGCTGGTTGCGCTGGACGCCCGCGTGGAGACGCTCGCGCCCGACGGCGACGCCCGCGAGTTTCCCCTGATGGAGTTGCACCGGCTGCCGGGCGAGACGCCGGAGGTGGAGACCCACCTTATCCGAGGTGAGCTGATCACCGCGGTCGTGCTGCCTCCGCCGCCGGAGGGCGGGCAGGTCTACCGCAAGGTCCGCGACCGCGCCTCCTACGCGGCCGGTCTGGCGAGCGTCGCCGTCGCCGGCGGCCGGGTCGCGCTCGGCATGGTGGCCCACAAGCCCTGGCGCGCCGCCGAGGCCGAAGCCGCCCTCGCCGGCGGCGCCTCGCCGGAAGCGGCCATGGACGCCGAGCTCGCATCCGCCAGCGAGACCGGCCGCAACGGCTTCAAGATCACGCTCACCGCCCGCCTCGGGGCGGCCGCCATCGCCGAAGCGAAGGGAACCCGCTGATGAGCTCCGTCGCCGACTATGCGCTTCCCAATCCCGTCACGGACAACCGCTCCGGGCTGATCGGCAAGGGGGTGGACCGCTACGAGGGGCCGCTGAAGGTCACCGGCTCGGCGCCCTATGCCTATGAGGTGACCCCGCCCAGCCCGCCGGCCTATGGCGTCATGGTGCCGGCGACGATCGCCTGTGGCCGGATCATTGCGGTCGACGCCAAGGCGGCCGAGGCCTCGCCCGGCGTCGCGGCGGTCTGGACCCACCTCAACGCGCCCGAGCAGGCGCCGCGCGGAACCCGCGTGCATCCGCGCTCCACCGCCCCATCCCGGCCGGTGCTGGAGGACGACCGCGTCCGCTTCTTCGGCCAGCCGGTCGCCTTCGTGCTCGCCGACACCCTGGAGAACGCCCAGGCCGCCGCCCACCTCGTGCAGCTCACCTATGAGGAGCAGACCCCCGACGTCGACTTCCATGGCCAGCTCGCCAAGGCCGAGCAACCGCCCGGCGAAGAGGACGTGGAGATCGGCGACTTCGCCAACGGCTTCGCCCAGTCGCCGGCGAAGCTCGATGAGACCTGGTGCACGCCGATCCAGAACCACTGCCAGATGGAGCCCTGCGCCTCGATCGCGTGGTGGGATGGCGAGACCTGCGTCGTCCACACGTCCGTGCAGATGGTGAAGCCCGCGCAGCATGGCCTGGCCGAGACGCTGAAGATCGACCGCGACGCCGTCCACCTGATGACGCGCTACATCGGCGGCGGATTTGGCGGCAAGGGCCAGACCTACGACGACATCACGCTGGCGGCCCTCGGGGCCCGGTTCCTCGGGCGGCCGGTGAAGGTGGCCTACAGCCGTCAGCACATGATGCACGGCACCATCCATCGCCCCGCCACCGTGCAGCGCGTCCGCCTGGGCGCGACCAAGGACGGCCAGCTCACGGCGATGTCGATCATGACGACGACCCATTGTCAGCGGGACGGCCATTTCACCGAGCACGCCTCCAACTTCGCCCGCAGCCTCTATGCGGCGCCCAACCGGCTGACCGGCCACCGGCTGATCCACCTCGACCTGCCGGGCGCCGGGCCGATGCGCGCGCCGGGCGAGGCCTCGGGCATGCTCAGCCTCGAATGCGCCATGGACGAGCTCGCCGAGGCGCTCGGCATGGATCCGATCGAGCTGCGCATCAAGAACGAGCCTGAGGTGGATCCGGAGACCGGCAAGCCGTTCTCGCTGCGCCAGCTCGTCCGCTGCATGCGGGAGGGGGCGCAGCTATTCGGGTGGGACCGGCGCAATCCCAGGCCCGGCCAGGCGCGCGACGGGCGCTGGATGGTGGGCATGGGCATGGCCGCCGCGATCCGCGGCAACTTCCTGCTGCCCGCCAAGGCGAGCTTCTCGGTCGACCGCCACGGCGTGATCACCGTCCGCCAGGGCATGACCGACATCGGCACGGGCTCATACACGGTGCTCGCCCAGATCGCCGCCGAGACGCTCGGCGTGCCGCTGGCCGACGTGCGCGTGGAGATCGGCGATTCCGAGCTGCCGCCGGCCCCCGGCTCGGGCGGCCAGTTCGGCGCCGCCACCGCCGGCTCGGCGGCGCTCGCGGCCGGCATGAACCTGCGCAAGGCGATCGCCGATCTGGCCGCGAACGATCCGGGCTCGCCCTTGCATGGCGGCCCGGCCGAGGCGGTGACTTTCCAGGACGGAGTCATCGCCATCGCCAACCGCTCCGAGAGCCTGGCCTCGCTGATCGCCCGGGCGGCGCCCGAGGGCCTGACGGTCGAGGGCGAACACCGGCCGGCCGCCGACGCCCGCAACTGGAGCCAGCACACCTACGGCGCCCACTTCTGCGAGGTGGGGGTCGACCCGGTCACCGGCGAGACCCGCATGCGGCGCATGCTGGGCGTGTTCGCCGCCGGTCGGATCATCAACTACAAGACCGCCCGCTCGCAGCTCACCGGCGGGATGATCTGGGGCGTCGCCTCGGCGCTGACCGAAGGCAACGCCGTCGATCCGCGGTACGGCTCGCTGGTGAACCAGGACCTCGCCAGCTACCTGGTGCCGGTGCAGGCCGACATCGGCGAGCTCGACGCCATCATGCTGGACGAAGCCGACGACAAGGCCAATCCGCTCGGCATCAAGGGCGTGGGCGAGCTCGGCATCTCCGGGGCGGGCGCGGCGGTGGCCAACGCCATCTACAACGCCGTGGGCGTGCGCGTCCGCGACTACCCGATCACGCCCGACAAGCTGCTCGGGGCGATGCTGGCGCGCTAGTCCACCGCGGCCCGCAGCTCGCTCAGCACGCGGGCGAGGTCGCCTTCGCGGAACGGCTTCTGGAGCACCGGCGAGCCCCGGTCGGCCTCGCGCAGGCCAGCGTCGCCGTAGCCGGTGGCGAACGCGAACGGCCGGCCACGCTCGCGCAGCAGGTCGGCGAGCGGGAAGATCGGCTGGCCGCCCAGGTTGACGTCCAGCACGGCGCAATCGATGTCGGCGGTCCTGGCGAGCTGCATCGCTTCGTCGAGCCGCGAGGCGGGGCCCACGACCAGGCAGCCGAGCTCGCTCAGCATGTCCTCGATCAGCATCGAGACCATCATCTCGTCTTCCACGACGAGCACCCGCAGCCCCTCCAGCTTCAGGTCAGTCATTCGGTCGGCTCCGGATTAGGCTGGCGGCTGCCGTGCGACAGCCGAACGAGGCTAGACGATGAATTGAGATTGGCGTTCGCCGCCCGACGTCCCTGTGGCTCATTTCTGTATGGCGATCCCCCGATCACGCAAGCTTAGCTGAACGCAATTTTTGCGGCCAAGGTTCCATCGTCGTGCGATTAAGCATCCTAGCCCACGGCCGGCGCGGGCGGAGAAATCTGCAACCGGGTGATCTGATTGCCTTTGCGCTCGATCACCTGCACCTGGTGCCCGCAGACCCGGAAGCTTTGGCCGACCTCCGGGATGGTCTGGGCCTCGTTGATCAACAGCCCCGCGACGGTCACCGCCTCGTCGTCCGGCAGATCCCAGTTCATCGCCCGGTTGAGGTCGCGGATGGTGACCGCGCCGTCGACCGAGACGGAGCCGTCGGGCCCGGGCCTGACGTCCGCGTCGTCGATGTCGTACTCGTCCTCGATCTCGCCCACGATCTCCTCGAGGATGTCCTCGAGCGTCACCAGTCCGGCCAGCGCGCCGTACTCGTCGACCACCAGGGCGAAGTGGGTCTTGCGCTTCAGGAAGGCGGCGAGCTGGTCCTTCAGGCTGGTCGTCTCGGGCACGAACCATGGCTCCCGGGCGACGGCGGCCACGTCGATGGCCGAGATCTCGCCCTTGGCGTCGGCGATCGCCTGCAGCAGGTCCTTGACGTGCAGCACGCCCACGATGTTCTCGGGGTCCTCGCGATAGAGCGGCAGGCGCGTGTGCGGGCTCTTCAGCGCCTCGTCCAGCACCTCGGCGGGGGGCAGGTCCGCATCGATCAGCACGATCGCCTTGCGGTGGACCATCACCTCGCTGACGTCGAGTTGGGCGAGGTCGAGCACGCCGCCCAGCATCCAGCGGTCGCGGCTCTCCACCAGGCCCTCGGCGTGGTGGTACTCCACCGCGCCGCGGATCTCCTCGTGCGCGGCCAGCACGTCCATCTCCATGGACATCTTCACCCCGAACAGGCCGAGCGTCTTTCGGATCACCCACTGGATCGCGTAGATGATCGGCCCGAACGCCTTGACCACGAAGTAGGTCGGCCAGGACAGCAGCCGCGCCACGTCGTCGGAGCGCAGGATCGCCAGCGTCTTCGGAAGCACCTCGGCGAACACCAGCACCAGCACGGTCATCACGCCCGTTGCGACGGCGACGCCAAGCGCGCCGGGGATGGTGCGGGTGAGCACCTGGGTCGCGAGCGCCGAGGCCAGGATGTTGATCAGGTTGTTTCCGAGCAGCACCGAGCCGATCATCGTCTCCTGATCGGAGAGCAGCCGGTTGACGCGCCGGGCCGCGCTGTCGCCGTCGCGCTCCAGCTGGTGCATGCGCGCCCGGCTGGCCCCGGTCATCGAGGTCTCCGCCGCGGAGAACACCGCCGAAAGCGCCAGCAGCCCGAAGATGATCGGCGCGAGCGCGATGAGCGCGGTCATGGCAGCGCCCCTTCGGCCAGCAGGAAGTCGCGTACGAAGCCCGCCTCGACGTCCTTGGCGACGAACGCATCGCCCAGCCCGCGCGCCAGGATGAAGGTGAGCCTGCCGCCCTCGGCCTTCTTGTCCTGCGCCATATGGGCGACCAGGGCGTCGGCCGTGAACGGACCGCCGGCGACTTCGGAAAGCCGCGTCGGCAGCCCCGCGGCCGCGATCGCCGCCTCCGCCCGGCGGGCGTCCTGGGTGCGGCAGAGCCCCTTGGCTGCGGAGAAGCGGAAGGCCATGGCCTGCCCCGCCGCCACCGCCTCGCCGTGCAGCAGCGCCGCGCCGTAGCCGGTCTCGGCCTCCAGCGCGTGCCCGAAGGTATGGCCGAGGTTCAAGAGCGCGCGGCGGCCCCGTTCCGTCTCGTCCTCGGCGACGATCTCGGCCTTCATCTCCACGGAACGCGCGACGGCCTGTGCGAGCGCCGCCGGATCGCGGGCCAGGACCTTCGGCCCGTTCGCCTCCAGCCACTCGAAGAAGCCGAAGTCGCCCAGGAGGCCGTACTTGATCACCTCGGCGTAGCCGGCGCGCATCTCGCGATCGGGCAGGGTCTGCAACACGTCGAGGTCGGCCAGCACCAGGCGCGGCTGGTGGAAGGCGCCGACCAGGTTCTTCCCGGCCGCCACGTCGATGGCCGTCTTGCCGCCCACCGACGAATCCACCTGCGCCAGCAGCGTCGTGGGGATCTGCACGAAGTCGATGCCGCGCTTGTAGATCGCCGCCGCGAAGCCCGCGAGGTCGCCCACCACCCCGCCGCCGAAGGCGATGATCAGGTCGCCCCGGTCGAGCTCAAGCGCGAGCAGCCGGTCGGTCAGCTCGGCGAGGCCGGCAAAGCTCTTGGTCTGTTCGCCCGGCGCGAGGGTCACCGGCGGGGCGGCGATGCCTTCCGCCGCAAGCGCGGCCGTGAGCCGCTCGCCATGCAGCGCCCAGACGGTCTCGTCGCTGACCACCGCCGTGCGCCGGCGTCTCAGCAGAGGGGCGATCCGGCGGCCGGCCTGATCCAGCAGGCCCGGCCCGATCTCCACGTCGTAAGCCCGCGCGCCCAGGCCCACGACGACGCGGCGCGTCATCGCGGGTGCTCCTCCAGGAAGGCGGTGAGCGCCCGGATCACCTGCTCGACGGTGACGTGATGGGCGGAGTCGCCCGTCTCCACGACCACGTCGGCTTCGCCGTATGCGGGATATCGGGCCTCGGCCTGGCTGCGCAGCACCTCCAGCGGGTCCTTGCCGACCAGCAGCGGGCGAGTGGCCTTGCGTGAGACGCGGCGCGCCAGGACGTCGAGATCGGTCTTCAGCCACACCGAGACGGCCCGCGAACGGATCAGCTGGCGGGTTTCCGCATTCATGAACGCGCCCCCGCCGGTCGCCAGCACGTGCGGCGGCTGGTCCAGAAGCCGCGCGATCACGCGTCGTTCGCCGTCGCGGAACGCGGCTTCCCCCAGCTCGGCGAAGATGTCGGGGACCGAGCGTCCCGCCGCGGCCTCGACCTCCGCGTCGGCGTCGCGGAACGGCAAGCTGAGCGCATTGGCGAGGCGGCGGCCCACGCTCGACTTGCCGACGCCCATCAGGCCCACCAGGGCGACGGTCTTGTGACGCAGCGGTTCGTAGCGGTCCATCAGCGGCGAAGGCTTACACGAGGCGCCGCGCTCGCGCCAACTTCGCCGCCCAAGTATGCTCCCGCCATGTCCCGAGTCCTTGCGTTTCTCGCCGCCGTCGCGATCGTCGCGGAGGCCGCCCCTGCGTTCGCGCAGCCGGCGACGCCGCCGCCCGGCGCCGCAATTGGCGCGCCGCCGCCCCCCGCGCCGGCGCCAGCGCCGCCACCGACCGTCGCGCCGCCGCCGCCGGTGCAAGTCACCCAGCTCGCCGCGCCCGACGCCTTCTCGACGCCCGGCCGCGACACCGGCCTGCCGCCCACGCTGTGGCGCGGCGCCTCACTGGCGATCGTCAAGGCTGTCCTGCCGCAGCTCGCCGAGCGGACGCTTCCGCCGGCCGCAGCTGCTCTCGCGCGCCGGGTGCTCGCGACCGGCGCGCCGGGCCCCGAGGGAGCGGGGTCCGATCCGGCCCTGACCGCCGCGCGCGCCGCGGCGCTGATCGCGCAGGGCGATCCGCAGGCGGCCGCCGCCATCCTCGCCCGCGCCCCCGGGCTCGACCGCAACGCCGATCTGGCGCGCGTCGCCGCCGAGGCCGAGCTGCTCGCCGGTCGCGACGGCCACGCCTGCCAGATCGAGGAGGGGCTGACCTCCGGGCGCGACGACATCTATTGGCTTCGCTTGCGGACCTATTGCGAGGCGGTCGCCGGCAAGTCCGCCGAGGCGCAGCTCACCTTTGACGTCGCCCAGGCGCAGGCCAAGGATCCGGTGTTCGCGCGGCTGATGGCGGCCAAGCTCGCCGGCGCGGGCGATCCGGGCGCAGCCTCGCTGCGCAGCGGCCTCGACCTGGCGCTCTCCCGCAGCCTCGGCCTCGATCTCTCCCAGGCGAGGGCCTCGCCCGAGGTGGCCGCCGCGCTCGCCGCGGGCGGCCCGTCCGAACCCGCGTTCGACGTTGCCGCCGCCCCGCCGGACCTCGCCCCGACCGTCGCGGCGCTCGTCGGGGCGGACCCGCTGCCCCCCGCCGGGCTGGAGCGCCTGCTCGATGCCGCCGAGGTCCGCGAGCCGAAGGCGCGCGCCCGCGGGCAGGCCGCGGCCCTGCTCTGCGCGCCCTTCTTCGAGCCGCTGGGCCCCACCCTTCGGGCGCGGGTGGCCGCGCTCAACGTGCCGCAGGGCCGCGCCTCCGCCGCGCGCCTGATGATCCTCGCCGACGCCGCAGCCGACCAGCGGCTCGGCGAGACGGCGCTGGTGGCGCTTTGGCTGACAGCCGAAGCGGGTCCTGCGGGCCTTAGCCCCGGCGAGCGGGCCCAGGTCGTGCGCGCTCTGCGCCGCGCGGGATTCGAGCGCGACGCCCGCGCCTTCGCCCTCGAAGGACTGCTGGCGCTCAAATGAGCGGCGAGCGGGGTCAGGGCGCAGCCTGGGCGGAGGCCTTCTTGGAGATGATGGCCGCCGAGCGCGCGGCCGCGAAGAACACCCTGGTCGCCTATGCCCGCGACCTCGAAGACGCCGCGGGCTTCCTCGCCGCCCGCGGTCGCGATCTCAGCCAGGCCGCCGCCGAAGACATCGAGGCGTACTTCGCGGCGCTTGGCGCGCGAGGGCTCTCGGCCGCCACCGCCGCACGGCGCCGCTCGGCCGTGCGTCAGTTCTACCGCTTCGTGCTGGGCGAAGGCTGGCGGAACGACGATCCCTCCCGCCGGGTCGACGCGCCGAAGAAGGGCCGGACGCTTCCGAAAGTGCTTTCGCGCGAGGAGATGGACCGGCTGATCGCCGCCGCCGGCGCGCGCGAGGCCGCCCGCGGCGTGAGGCTGGCCTGCATGGTCGAGCTCGCCTACGCCTCGGGCTTGCGGATCTCGGAGCTCACCGGCCTGACCCTGGCCGCCCTGGCGCGCGACCCCGCCTACCTGATCGTCAAGGGAAAGGGCGGAAAGGAGCGCCTCGCCCCGTTGAACGACGCCGCCCGCTCGGCGGTGAAGGCCTATCTCCAGGTGCGCGCCGCGTTCCTGCCGAACGGCAAGGCGAGCGCCTGGCTGTTCCCCTCCCGCGGCAAGACCGGCCGGCTCACCCCCCGCCGTTTCGCCCAGCTGCTCGACGAGGCCGCCGCCGCCGCGGGCATCGATCCGGCCCGGGTCAGCCCGCACGTGCTGCGCCACGCCTTCGCCACGCACCTCCTCGAAGGCGGCGCGGACCTACGCGTTGTCCAGACGCTGCTGGGCCACGCCGACATCGCGACCACCCAGATCTACACCCACGTGGCGGGCGATCGCCTGCGCGAAGTGGTGGCGACCAAGCATCCGCTGGCCAAGAAGCGTTGACGCAAAGACGAGGCCGCCCGCCGGGGGAGCGGCCTCTGAAGTCGGGATGCGGTCGGACCCGCTAGAGCGTTCGGCCATCGAGTTGAATCGATTGTGATCGCGGCTGGGATTCCGCAGGGGGGCGGCATGTGAGTCCATGAGGCTTCCTGATTCGGGG
>NZ_JAICYI010000092.1 GCF_025934275.1 Phenylobacterium sp. | reverse complement strand
CCGGGTCCGTCGCGGCGAGGGCCGTGGCCTGCAGGTCGCGGGCGAGCGCGATCCCGAGCTCGGTCAGCTCCTTCAGCACGCCGGCGTGCCGCTCGGCCATTTCCGCCCGTTCCGACATGAACAAAAGTAGAACATATCCGCCCCCGGGAGTCAAGCAATTCGCGGCGTCACCTGCGACGCGCGGACCAGGAGAACGTCAGCCAACCGGGTGGAAACCGCACCTTGCGGGCTGGCGCGGAAGTCCGCAACGGGTCGAAATAGGCGCCCTTGGCGCACCGGAGGCGGCGGACCTCTTGGAGGAGCAACCATGGAAGCGCGGATCCTCTATCCCGGCGACGAAGAGCTGCTCGCCGCGGCCGCCGCGATCGGCGGGGAGGACAACGATCCCAGCCCCGAGCGATGCCGCCAACTGCTCGCCGACCCCTGTTTCGTGGCCGCCGTCGCCTTGGAGAACGGGCGGCCCGTCGGCTTCACCTATGGTCACGTGCTGCCGCAGATGACCCGGACAGCGCTGCTGATCTACTCGGTGGACACGGATGCTCAGCATCGCAGGCGCGGTGCGGCGAGCGCGACGATCGAGGCCCTGCGGCGCCTCAGCGTCGAGCGCGGCTACTACGAGATGTGGGTGTTGACGAGCGCCGCGAACGAGGCGGCCATGCGCCTGTACGCCGGCTGCGGCGGCGTTCGCGAAACCGACGACGACGTCATGTGGGTGTTCCCGCTCGGCTCATGATCAACGGCGCCGCGGACGTTCGGCGACGGACGCCGCGCCCGGGCGTTAGTCAGGCGGGGCGGACGCGAGGTGTGAGCGGATGGGCAACTCGGTGATCGTCGTGCTCTATGTGGCGTGCATGGCCGCCATGATCGTCGGCGTGGACGTGGCGTTCTTCAGACATCACGTCTGGGAGCGGCTGATCGCCAACGTCGGCATCGTCGCGCTGTTCGCGGCCTTCTACCTGCGATTTGTCGGCCGCCCCTGGCGCCCCTGAAGTGAGCGGCGCGGCTATTCGTCGAATCCGACGAACACCGTCGCCTCGCGGACCGACTTGCGTTCGGAGACGACCGCGTTGGCCGGGAAGGTCTCGTCCGGCCAGCCCAGGGCGATGGACTTCATGATCACCTGGTCGTCGGCGATCCCGGCATGCTCGCGCACCACCGGCGACTGCATGATGCCCTGGCTGTTGATGACCGCGCCCAGGCCGCGCGACCAGGCGGCGTTGACCAGCGCGGTCGCCACGGCGCCGCAATCGAAGGGCGTGTCGTCGCTGCCGTGCAGGTCGCGGTCGTAGGTCACGATCACGCACACCGGCGCGTCGAACTGGCGGAAGCCGCGGAGCACCCAGTCCTGGCGCCCCGCCATGTCCTCGCGGGCGATCCCCATGGCGGCGAACAGCTGCTTGGCGACGCCGATCTGCCGCTCCCGGTGCCGGCCCGCGAAGGGCTGGCCGATGCGGAACTCGCGCGAATGCGGCACGCCGGCGAGGTTGCGCTCGGTGTTGCCGGCGCGGATGCGGTCCAGCGGCTCGCCCGTCACGACGTAGAAGTTCCACGGCTGGGTGTTCATCGACGAGGGCGAGCGCATCGCCAGCCCGATGATCTCCTCGATTAGCGCCCTGGGAACGGGATCGGGCTTGTAGCCGCGGATGCTGCGGCGACCGAGGATGACGTCATCGAACTGCATGCACCGGCCCCCAGGGATGGAGCCAGACCTTTAAGCGGACTCCGCGACGCTCCGCCAGGGGTCGAAGCCGAGCCGCGCGCCGCGCGCGGAGGCTAGCGCGCCCGGCCCAGGGCAGGGCTCTGCGGGCTTCCCTGGCCCTCCGCCCGGCTCAAGCCGTCGAGGAACAGGCGCCGGTATCGCGCTTCCGGGAACCAGGTCCGCACATACTTCTCGAGCGGCCCCGCCTCGCTGCGTTCGAAGTTCGCCAGCTCCCGCCGAGCCGGCTCGAGCTCGCCGAGATGACCGTGCAGCGAGGCCAGGATCGCATGGCTCAGCGGCAGCCGGTGCGTCGTGGTGCGGAACAGGGCGAGCGCCTCCTCCAACCGACGCTGCTGGAACCGGGCCGAGGCGAGATACATCCGCGCGAAGCCGCTGCGGTTCGAGATCGGATCCAGGCGCAGCGACCGCTCCAGATGAGCGGCCGCCAGCTCCGGCTCTCCCGCCCTCAGCCTTACCGAGCCGCTGATCAGCCACACGAAGGCGGAGGCCGGATTGAGCGAAATGGCTTCCTGCGCCAGCGCCAACCCGCGATCCAGGCGGTCGTCGAGGCCCGAGACGCCGGCCGCGACATGGGCGACCACCCTGGCGTCGCGCGGCGCCGCCGCCAGCGCCCGCTGGGCGTACGCCAGGCCGCGCCGACGGAACATCTCGATGTCGTCCGACCACTCATGATCGACGACCTGGCGATGGCAGACCACCGAGTGTCCAAGGGCCACGGCGAACTGCGGATCGAGCGCGATGGCGCGCTCCAACAGCTCGATGGATTCGAGCATCGGGGCTTTCCCCGGGAACCGGAACAGGTCCATGGCGCGCAGCAGCACATCGTAGCTGTCATGGTCGGCCGGCGGACGGCGCGACGCCGCGGCGAGCCGGATGTCCTCGACCATCGCCTCGAGCGCGCCGGCCACGCGCTCGGCCACGCCGTCCTGGATGGCGAACACGTCGCCGCCGGCGTCCTCGACGCGGTCCGCCCACAGCTCGGTGCCGGTGGGCGCGTCGATCAGGTGGACCGTCACCCGGATGCGCTCGCCGTCGCACCGGACGCTTCCGTCGAGCAGGTAATCGACGCCGAGCTCGCGCGCCGCTTCGCGCGGCGTGAGGTTCCGCCCCTCCACGATGATGCCCGCGCCGGCCGAGACCACCTCGAAGGTGGTGAAGAGCGACAGCGAGGTCACGATCTCTTCGACGATCCCTTCGGCGAGGTAGCCCTGCGCGGGATCGGGGCTGAGGGTCGTGAACGGCAGGACGGCCATTCGCGGCCTGTAGGCCCGCCGTACGGAAGACGAAGAGGCCGACGTCGCGCCGACCGCGGCCGGCTCGAGCCGGTAGCCGACCCCCGGAATGGTCAAGATCTTGAACGGAGGGTCCGTCCAGCCGGAGGCCAGCCGGCGCAGCTGGCCGATGCACCTGTCGACCGCATCGTCCGACACCGACAGCCCGCCCCAGCAGCGGACGACCAGTTCGCGGCGCGATATCACCTCGCTGGAGCTGGTCGCCAGCGCGACGAGCACCTGCATGACCCGCCGCTGCACGACCTGGACCTCGCCGTCGGCCTCGACCTGGCGCCGCGAGGGGCGGATGCAAAACCGTCCCAGATTGAGATCGGCCTCTCGCGCCAAGTCGACCCGACTCGGGGGAATGTAGTCGTACGAAAGCTTGTCCATTGAGACGGCGACGCCCCCGACACCGAACAAAGGTATACCATTTCAACCGGCCGTGTCGCCGTCACCCGCGCGACGGCGCCCCGGATTGACCGGGCCCAGTGCAAGGATTACGCCGCTCCGGTCCAGGCGGTGGGCGAACGGCGGAAGGCGGCGACGGCGGCGAGATGACAGCGGCCGCGGCACAGCTCGGCGACACGATGGGCGGGCGGACGCGGCCCGCGCTGCGGCGCCTCGCGGTCACCTGGATCCTGCTGCTCGCCTTTTCGCTGCAGACCTACATCGCCCAGACCCACTTCCATGCGCCGCCGGCGGCGCCTTCGCGCGCGGCGGCGGACCAGCCGGCCAAGCTTGTCGGCCACCCGCCGGCGCCGGCCGGCCAGGACGCCATCGGCTGTCCGCTTTGCCAGGTCGCAGCCGCGGCCGGCGCCTTCCTGGCGCCCGCCGTCTCGTCGCCGCAGCCCGCAAGGGCTTTCGCCGCGCTCGCCGCAAGGTCCCCGATCGTCGTCGGACTGGCGCCGGCGCCGGCGGGCTTCGCCTGGCGAAGCCGAGCGCCTCCACAAGGCTGATCCCATAGAGCTGGCGCCGCCGACGGCCAAGCCGCCCGTCGCGCGCGCCGTGCATGGACCGGGCTCCGCGCGGGTGCGCGGCGAGCCCTTGTGGAGACAGCCATGAAGGCAACCCCCAGATGCGTCTGGTTCGCCTCGACCGCGACAGCGCTGATGCTCGCCGGCTGCGCCGCCAGGCCGGACTTCAAGGCGCCGCCGCCGCCGGGGCCGCGGGCGCTCCCCGCAACTCCGCAAGCGACCGCCGCCGCGCCAGGCGTCGCGGCCGGCGAGCCGCAACGGTTCGTGCCGGGCGGCGAGATCTCGCACCAGTGGTGGAGCGTGTTTCACGCCCGCCGGCTCGACGCGCTGATCGACAAGGCGCTGGCGGCCAATCCCGACCTGGAGGCCGCCGAGGCCGCGCTGCGGGCCGCCCACGAGGGCGTGCTTGCGCAAAAAGCCGCCTACCTGCCGGCGGTCGGCGCCGACCTCACGGCCACGCGCCAGCGCCAGGCCGGCACGCTCGCGCCGGTCCCGAACGCCAACGTCTTCCAGTACAGCCTGTTCACGCCGCAGGTGAGCGTCTCCTACGCGCCCGACGTGTTCGGCCTCAACCGGCGCACCGTCGAACAGCTCGAAGCCCAGGAGCAGGCGGTCCGCTACCAGCAGGCCGCCGCCTACACCACCTTGACCGCCAACGTCGCCTCGACCGCGATCCAGCAGGCTTCGGTCGAGGCGCAGATCCGCATCACCCGCGAGCTGATCGCGACCGAGACCGAGCTGCTGCAGATCGTGCGGCGCCAATCGGCCAAGGGCTATTCGAGCGGCCTCGACGTGGCGGCGCAGGAGGCGCAGCTCGCCCAGACCAGGGCCGCCCTGCCGCCGCTCCTCAGGCAGTCCGCGCAGCTGCAGCACCAGCTGGCCGCCCTGACCGGCGCATTTCCCGGCGAGGCGCCCGCCGCCGGCCTGCAGCTCTCCGACCTGGAGCTGCCGAGGGACCTGCCGGTCAGCCTCCCCTCGGCGATCGTGGCGCAGCGCCCGGACGTGCTGCAGGCGCAGGCCAACCTGCATGCGGCGAGCGCCGGGATCGGCATCGCGGCGGCGAACCGGCTTCCGAACATCCAGCTGACGGGCGACGCCGGCAGCACGGCGCTGACGCTGGGGCGGCTGTTCGGGCCGGGCACGGGGTTCTGGACGCTCGGCGCCGCGGCGGCCGCGCCGCTGTTCGACGGCGGCGCCTTGCGGCACAGGGCGCGCGCCGCGCGCGCGGCCTACGACCAGGCCGCGCAGCAGTACCGCAGCACCGTGCTCGCCGCGTTCCAGAACGTCGCCGACGTGCTCGCGGCCCTGGAGCAGGACGCCGAGGCGCTGAAGGCCGCGGCCGCCGCGGACCGGGCCGCCCGGACCACGCTGGAGGGCCTGAAGGTCCAGCTGAAGGACGGCTACGCCGGCTATCCGGCGGTGCTCGCCGCCGAGCAGGCGTACGGCCAGGCCGAGCTCGGCCTGGTGCAGGCGCAGGCCAGCCGGTTCTCCGACACCGCCGCCCTGTTCCAGGCGCTGGGCGGCGGATGGCGCGGCGCCGCGGCCGCGGGAGGCGATCATGGCGGATAGGCCGGTCTCCGCCCGGCGCGCCGCGGCGCTGGCGCTCGTCGTCCTTGCCGCGGCGGAGCTCGCAGGCTGCTCCCGCCCAGACCAAGCCGCCGCCCAGGCCGCCCCGTCGCTGGTGACCCTGACCGCGGCGCAACGGCAGCGGATCCGGCTGTTCACCGTGACGCCGGGAAGCTTCCGCGACACCGTCCAGGCGACCGGCGTGGTGGACTTCGACAACGACCAGGCGACCGGCGTGCTCGCGCCCTTCTCCGGCCCGGTGGTGCGCCTGCTGGTCTCGCCGGGCGACCATGTCGCCAAGGGCCAGCCGCTGGCCCTGGTGCAGTCCTCGGACTTCGGCGCGGCGGTGAGCGCCTATCGCAAGGCCGCCGCGGCGGCGGCCAACGCGCGCAGGCTCGCCGACATCGACAAGGACCTGGTGGCCCACCATGGCCTCTCCGCCCGCGAAGCGGCGCAGGCCGAGACCGACGCGGTGGGAGCCGAGTCCGACCTGGCGGCGGCCCGGCAGGCGCTGAGCGCCATGGCGGTCCCCGAGGCGACGCTGCGGGCGATCGACGCGGGCCGGCCGATCTCGCGCCTCGAAGGGGTCATCCGCTCACCCATCGCCGGCGTGGTGGTGGAGCGGCCGATCACGCCCGGCCAACTGCTGCAGGCCGGCACGACGCCATGCTTCACCATCGCCGACCTGTCGCGGGTGTGGGTCAACGCCCAGCTGTTCGGCGACGACGTCAAGCGGGTGAGGGTCGGCGATGCGGCGCAGGTCGCGAGCGACGGGACCAACTATGCGGGACGGGTTCAGACCGTGGCCTCGGAGGTCGATCCCGCCACCGGCGCGGTCACCGCCCGGGTGGCGCTCGAGAATCCCGGCGGCGTGCTGAAAAAGCAGATGTACGTCCGTGTGGCGATCCAGGGCCGCACGGTCAGCACGGGCCTGCTGGTCCCCGCCTCGGCGATCCTGCGCGATGACGAGAACCTGCCGTTCGTCTACCTCGCTGCCCCCTCCGGCGGGTTCGCGAGGCGACGCGTGACGATCGGGCCGCGGGTGGGCGAGGCCTACGACATCACCGAAGGACTCGCGGCCGGCGACCGGGTGGTCGTCGACGGGGCGATCTTCCTGCAGTTCATGCAGAGCCAATGAGCGAGCCGCCGCTGCAGCCGAAGGCGGTCGGCACGGTGATCAACCGGATCGTCGGCGCCTCGCTGAACCAGCGCCTGATCGTGGGGCTGCTGACCATCGTGCTGATCGGCGCGGGCCTGCGGGCGCTCGCCCGGCTGCCCGTCGACGCCTATCCCGACCTGTCGCCCCCGATGGTGGAGATCATCACCCAGTGGCCCGGCCACGCCGCCGAGGAGGTGGAGCGGCTGATCACCGTGCCGGTCGAGAACGGCGTGAACGGCATCCCGAAGGAGGCGACCGTCCGCTCGGTCTCGCTCTACGGGCTTTCGGTCGTGACCCTGACCTTCGACACCGGGACGGACACCTACTTCGCGCGCCAGCAGGTGTTCAACCGGCTTCCAGGGCTCGAGCTGCCGAGCGGGGTCGCCCCGTCGGTCTCGCCGGATTCCTCGCCCTCCGGCCTGATCTACCGCTACGTGCTCGAGAGCCCAGACCGGTCCCCCACCGAACTGAAGACGCTCGAGGACTGGGTCGTCGAGCCGGCCTACCGGTCGGTTCCCGGGGTGGCCGACGATTCCGGGTTCGGCGGCGGCGAGATGCAATACCAGGTGCTGCTCGATCCCGTCCGCCTGGCCGGCCACGGGCTGACCGTGGCCCAGGTGGAGAGCGCGCTCGCGGCCAACAACAACAACGCCGGCGGCGGCTTCTACGCCCAGGGCGGCCAGTTCTACTACGTGCGCGGCGAGGGCCGCATCCGCAGCCTGGCGGACATCGGCGACATCGTGCTCGCCGTGCACGCCGGCACGCCGGTGCTGGTGAAGGACGTGGCCCGCGTGCAGCTCGGCGTCGCGCCGCGGCTCGGGGAGTTCGGCTACCAGCGCAGCGACGACGCCGTCGAGGGCGTCATCCTCATGCGCACCGGCGAGAAGACCCAGACCGTGCTGAGCCGCGTGGAGGCGAAGACCCGGGAGCTGAACCAGCGGAACCTGCCCAAGGACGTGAAGGTCCACCCGTTCTACGACCGCAGCGACCTGATCGCGCTCACCACCCGCGTCATCGAGGGCAATCTCCTCAGAGGCGTGCTGCTGGTGCTGGTGGTGCTGGTGTTCTTCCTCACCGACCTGCGCGCCGGCCTGATCGTGGCCGTCACCATTCCCCTGGCCCTGCTGTTCGCCTTCGTCTGCCTAGACCTGCAGGGCGCATCGGCCAACCTGCTGTCCATCGGGGCCGTCGACTTCGGCATCCTGGTCGACGGCGCGGTGTTCATGGTGGAGAACATCTTCCGCCAGATCGCGGCCCACAAGGAGCGGCCGCTTCCGGCGCTGGAGATCATCCGGGCCGCCGCCGCCGAGGTCGACCGGCCGCTGGTCTATGCGGTGGCGGTGATCGTCGCGAGCTTCCTGCCGATCTATGTGCTCACCGGGCCGTCGGGCACGCTGTTCAGGCCGATGGCCGACACCATGATCTTCGCCTTGGCTGGCTCGCTGGTGTTCACCCTGACGCTGCTGCCGGTGCTCTGCTTCTGGTTCATGCGCCACGGCGTCGCCGAACGGCGCAATCGCGCGCTCGAGGCGGTCCACCGGGCCTACGCCAGGGGCCTGGACTTCTGTCTCGCGCGGCCCTGGAAGACCACGGCCGCGTGCGCGGCGCTGCTCGCCGCCTCGCTGCTGCTGACGCCGCGGATCGGCGCGGAGTTCATGCCCCACCTCGACGAGGGCGCGCTGTGGGTCCGCGCCACCATGCCCTCGACCATCTCGCTCGAGGAGTCCGCCAAGGTCACGCCCAGGATCCGCGAGATCCTGAGCGCGTTCCCGGAGGTGACCACGGTCGCCTCTGAACTCGGGCGGCCGGACGACGGCACCGACCCGACAGGCTTCTTCAACGTCGAGTTCTACCTCGGGCTGAAGCCCTATTCGCAGTGGAAGGGG
>NZ_JAICYI010000059.1 GCF_025934275.1 Phenylobacterium sp. | reverse complement strand
GCGCTACGGCATCGCCTGGGGCGCCATGGGGAGCGCGGAATTCTGCTGGCACGCGGCGCGCCAGTACACGCTCGACCGCAAGGCCTTCGGCAGGCCGCTCGCCGCGAACCAGCTCGTGCAGAAGAAGCTCGCCGACATGCAGACCGAGATCGCGCTCGGCCTGGAAGGGGCGCTGGCGCTCGGCCGGCTGATCTACGAGGGCGCCTGGGTCCCGGAAGCCATCTCCATGATGAAGCGCAACAACTGCGGCAAGGCGCTGGCCATCGCCCGCGAGGCGCGCGACATCCACGGCGGCAACGGCATTTCCGGCGAGTATCACGTGATGCGGCATGCCGCGAACCTGGAGACGGTGAACACCTATGAGGGCGCCCACGACGTCCACGCGCTGATCCTGGGCCGCGCCATCACCGGCGAGAACGCCTTCTAGAATTCGCCCATGGCGGGCAGGAGCGGCCGCGCCCCAACCTTGTGTTTACCTGCGCGGCGTTAAGGATCGCGGCGGGGAACTGGGGGGCCCATGGTCCGCAAGCTGTCGCCGCGCCCACGGGACAGGTCTGACCTGATCCGGCTGCTGTTCGAGAACAGCGGGGACATGATGCTCCTCGTCGACCCCGATCGGCGCGTCGCGTTGGTGAATCCGGCCTGGGAGCGGATCGTCGGCTGGCGCGAGGACGAGGTCGTCGGCCGATCCGCGTTGGATTTCTGGCATCGCGACGACCTGCCGGGCATCCGCGCGCGGCTCGCGGCCGGCGAACCCGGCAAGATCATGGAGTCCCAGGCCCGGCTGAAGCTGAAGGGCGGCGGCTATCTGTGGATCGCGGCCCGGCGGCAGATGACGACCGACAACCACCACATCCTGTGCCTGCGCGACGCCACGGACGAGCGCGCCCGAGTCCAGGAGCTGACCGACGCGCGGCGAACCCGCAAGATGCTGGGGGCCTCCGCCGGGATCGGCATCTGGAGCTACGATCCCGTCCAGGACCGGATCACCTGGTCCGACGAGCTCGCCGCCATGCTGGGCATCGATCCGGCGAAAGTGACCAGCCCCGGGGACCACGCCGAGATGATCCACGGGCGCTATCGGCAGCGCTCGCGGGCGATCTTCGACCGCTGCGTGCGGACCGGCGCGCCCGCCCAGATCGAGCACAAGATCCGCGCCCACGGCGGCTGGAAGACTGTGCGGGTCACCATCCGCACCGAGCCCGCGGCCAACGGACTCTTCATCATGCACGGCATCTCGGAGGACATCACCGAGCTCGCCGCCGCGCGCGACGCAGCCCGCCGTGGCGAGCAGCAGATGCGCAAGGCCCGGCGCGAGGCGCACGACCTGGCGACCCGCCTGAACCTCGCCCTGAAGGCGGCGGAGGCCGGCGTCTACGAGATCGATCACGTCCGGCAAACCTTCTGGGTTTCGCCCGAGTTCTCGCGGGTGACGGGCCTGGCCGGCGCCAGCTATGAGGAGGCGACGGAGCTGCGCTTCCCCGGCTTCCACCCCGAGGACCTCGAGCACGTCCGCACCTCGCTCAGGGAGATGCGCCGGAAGGACACGGCGGACGTCTTCGAGGCTCGCATCATCCGGCCGGACGGCGAGACGCGCTGGGTCCGCGTCAGCCACGACCGCGAGATCAACCGCGAAGGACGCTGGGTCAGGGCGATCGGCCTGATGCAGGACATCGATGAGCGCAAGCGCCAGGAGCTGGCGCTGGTCGAGGCGCAGCAGGCCGCGCAAGCGGCCGCCGAGGCGAAGGCGGCCTTCCTTGCCAACATGAGCCACGAGATCCGCACTCCGATGAACGGGGTGATGGGCGTATTGCATCTCCTCAAGTCCGAGACCCTGTCGGACGACGGGCGGCGGATGCTGGAGGAGGCGCTCTCCTGCGGCCAGATGCTGGCCGAGCTGCTCAACGACGTCATCGACTTCTCCAAGATCGAGGCGGGCCGCCTCGAGCTCGCGATCGAATCGGTGGATGTCGCGGGCCTGGTGGGCGGAGTGGTCCGGCTCCTGAAGCCGCAGGCCGACGCCAAGGGGCTGGCGCTCGACGCCGACGTCGATCGGGAGGTCGGCTGGGTGCGCGCCGATCCGGTGCGCGTGCGCCAGGCGCTGTTCAACCTGGTCGGCAATGCGGTGAAGTTCACCGAGCGCGGCCACGTCAAGGTGCGCTGCATCACCCCGGAGCCCGGCGTCCTGCGCTTCGAAGTGGAGGACACCGGCGTCGGCATCCCGGCGGCGGCGCAGCCGCGCATCTTCCAGCGCTTCGACCAGGGCGACGCCTCGACGACGCGGCGATTCGGCGGCTCTGGCCTCGGGCTCGCGATCACCAAGCGCCTCGCCGAGTTGATGTCCGGTGACGTCGGCTTCGCCTCGGCCGAGGGACGCGGATCCACCTTCTGGCTTGAAATCGCCGCCGAGCCGGCGGCCGCCGCCTCTCCGACCATCGAAACGCTCGATCCGGTGCTCGAGGGCCTGCGCATCCTGGTGGTCGAGGACAACGCCACCAACCGGATGATCGCCACCAAGCTGCTGGAGAGCCTGGGCGCCTCGGTCGACACCGCCGCGGATGGCTATCTGGGCGTCGAGGCCGCGATGCGCGGCGGCTTCGACCTGATCCTGATGGACGTGCAGATGCCGGGGATCGACGGGCTGGAGGCGGCGCGACGGATCCGCGCCCTCGGGGGCCCGGCCGCGGCGGCCCCCATCGTGGCGCTCACCGCCAACGTGCTCTCGCATCAGAAGGAGCGCTATCTCGACGCCGGCATGGACGGCGTGGTCGGAAAGCCGATCTCGCCGGCGATGCTGATCGCCGAGATCGCCCGCCTGGGGGAGCCGCGCCCAGCGGCCAAGCGGGGCGGCGGGGCCGCGGCCTGACGTCCCGATCCTCGGCCTTCCAACGGCTCGACGCCGGGTGCTAGACCTTCCCGTAAGTTCGGGGAGAGATGCAAGATGGCCGAGTTGGCCGCCCAGGGCGTGACGCCCGCCAAGACCACCTCCTTGCGCACTGTGGTCGCAGCTTCGGCCGCCGGCACCGCCTTCGAGTGGTACGACTTCTTCGTCTTCGGCAGCCTCACCCAGGTGATCTCCCGAACCTTCTTCTCAGGGCTTCCGGAGACCGCCGGCTACGTCGCCGCACTCGCCCTGTTCGGCGCGGGCTTCCTGTTCCGTCCGATCGGCGCGCTGGTGTTCGGCCGCATCGGCGACCGGCTGGGGCGCAAGGGGGCGTTCCTGGTGACCGTCACCCTGATGGGCGGGGCGACCTTCGCGATCGGCCTCCTGCCGTCCTACGCTCAGGCGGGCATCGCCGCGCCGGGCCTGCTCGTGCTGATGCGGATCATCCAGGGCTTCGCGCTCGGCGGCGAGTACGGCGGCGCGGCGATCTATGTGGCCGAGCACGCGCGCGTGGATGCACGGGGCCGCTCTACCGGCTGGGTGCAGACCTCGGCCGCCTTTGGCCTGTTCGCGGCGCTGCTGGTGATCCTGCTCAGCCGGCTGGTCATCGGCCGGCAGTTCGGGCCGGCCGCGTTCGACGCCTGGGGCTGGAGAGTTCCCTTCCTGGTCTCGGCGGGCCTGCTCGCGATCTCGATCTACATGCGGCTGAAGCTCGCCGAGAGCCCGGCCTTTGCGCGGATGAAGGCGCGCGGCGAGGGCTCGAAAGCCCCCTATGCGGAAGCCTTCGGCCAGTGGCCGAACCTGAAGGTGGTGGTGCTCGCGCTGGTCGCCATCATGAGCGCTCAGGGCGCGGTCTGGTACACGGCGTTCTTCTACAGCCAGACCTTCATGGAGAAGTTCCTGAAGGTGGAGCCCGCCACGATCAATTTCCTGATGATGGCGGCCACGGCGGTGAGCGCCATCGGCTACGTCTGGTTCGGCTGGCTGTCCGACCGGATCGGGCGCAAGCCGGTGATGCTGTTCGGCATGGCTCTGATGCTGGTCGCCTATTTCCCTGGATTCCACGGCCTGTCGCGGACCTTGAACCCGGCGCTCGCCGAAGCGGAGGCGCGTACGCCAGTGACGGTGATCGCCGACCCTGACGACTGCTCCCTGCAGTTCGACCCGATCGGCAAGGCGAGCTTCACGTCGTCCTGCGACATCGCCAAGGGCGCGCTGGCGAACGCCGGGGTCTCCTACCGCAACCTGCCCGCCCCGAAGGGCGCCCCGGCCATGGTCCGGGTCGGCCTGATCACCATCCCCTCGGCCGATGCGCGCGGCCTGCCGAAGGATGTCGCCAAGTCGGTGCGCGTGAGCATCGAGGCCAAGGTGAAGGCCGCCCTCGCCCACGCCGGCTATCCGGCCAAGGCCGATCCCGCGCGGATGAACCTCTGGGGCGCGTTCGGCGTGCTGCTGGTGTTCGTGATCGCCGCCACCGCCCTCTATGGCCCGATCGCGGCCTGCCTGGTGGAGCTGTTCCCCACGCGGATCCGCTACACGGGGATGAGCCTGCCCTACAACATCGGCACAGGGTGGATCGGCGGTTTCGTGCCGTTCACCGCCTTCGCCATCGTGGCGGCGGTCGGCAACATCTATTCCGGACTCTGGTATCCGGTCGCGTTCACGGCGTTGTCGGTGGTGACCTGCCTGATCCTGCTGCCCGAGACCAAGGAACGGCCCCTGGACCGCTAGGGCGCAACCGGCAGCACCTGCGCTTCCGCTCCCAGCTCGGCGAGGGCGCGGATCTCGGACGGATCGGGGACGCCGCCGACCAGGCGCAGGACCCGCAGCCCCTGGCGCGCAAGCTCGGCCAGGCGTTCGGGCGCGACCTCGAGGGCTGCCCAGCGGTCCGCCTCGCGCCGGGCGAGGGCCACGACCGCGGGATCGACCGCCTCGTCCAGCACCAGCACGTCGGCGGCGGCGAGCGCACGCGCGGCGGCGAGCGTCAGCCGCTCGGCCGGCCCGGCGGCCGGCAGGAACTCGATGAGCCCCTCGGGCGGGGCGCCCCTGGCGAGCGCTTCCCGCAGACGCGCCTTGGCGGTCTCCATGTCCCCGGCCGCGGCGGCCTGGGCGGCCGGCCCGGAGAGCGCCGCCCGCAGGAAGGCCCGGCGGGCGGGCAGCTCGGGCAAGGCTTCCCGCACCTCCTGCTGAAGGCTCCGCAGGAGCGCCGCGATGCGGCCCGCGCCTTCGGGCACCCTGGCCTCGATGTCCTGCCGCAGCAGGGTCGCGAGCATCGGCGAGGCGCCGCCGGTGCCGATCGCGGCCACCACCTCGCCCCGATCGATCACCGCGGGGGTCGTGAAGTCGCAGAGCGCGGGCCGGTCGGCGACGTTGACCGGCACATGCGCCGCCCTGGCCGCTGCCGCCGCCCGTTCGGCGAAAGCGTCGTCGTCGGAGCCGATGAAGGCGAGCGAGGCGCCGGCGTAGGATCCTGGGTCGAGGGCCGCCTCGCCCTCGAGCCGCACCAGCCGGGCCGGCGAGCCGCTCAACAGCCGCAGCTTCGACTCCACCGCCGGCCCCGTCCCCGCCACCACCACGGTGCGGCCGGCGAGCGGGAAGAAGGCGGGGAAGGCGTCCATCGGCCGTGGCCGCTACTTCAGCGTATGCAGATAGGCGATGATCGCCGCGCGCGCGTCATCGGCCGGCACGGAAACCGGCATCTTGGTCCCAGGCGCGAAACCCATCGGGCTTTTCAGGAAGCCGTCGAGGTTGGCGTCGGTCCAGGTCTGGTCGCCCTTGGCCTTCAGGGCCGGCGAGTAGGTGAAATCGGGGCGCCCGGCGATCTTCGCGCCGGCGACGCCGGCGAGCGCGGGGGCGAGCGGCGTGCTGGCGTCCTGGTGGCAGCCGCGGCACTGCATCGCGAACAGCTGGCCGCCATCCTGTTGCGCGAGCGCCGGGCCGGCGACGAGCACAAGCCCGGCGGCGACGGCGAGGGCGAAGCGGGTCATGGTCTCTCCATTGGGCTTGCGTCCAGGGCCGCCGAACGTAGCGGTGCGCGGCCCTCCCCCGCAACTTCGCCGCCGTTGCGCGGAATGTGATCGGCGTTAGCATGCCGCGGACTCGGGAGGAGCCAGATGGCGACGACGCTTCAGATCAACGGCAAGTCGGTGCAGGTCAAGGCGGCTCCGGAGACGCCGCTGCTATGGGTGCTGCGCGACGAGCTCGCGATGACCGGATCGAAGTACGGCTGCGGCGTGGGCCAGTGCGGCGCCTGCACCGTCCTGGCCCACGGCCAGCCGATCCGGTCGTGCTCCACGCCGATCTCGGTGCTCGGGACCGCCAAGATCACCACCATCGAGGGTCTGGGCGGCGACCATCCGGTGCAGCAGGCGTGGATCCGGCACGACGTGCCGCAGTGCGGCTACTGCCAGTCGGGTCAGATCATGAGCGCCGTCGTCCTGCTCGCGCAGAAGCCGAAACCGACCGACGAGGAGATCTCCTCGGCCATGGACGGCAACATCTGCCGCTGCGGCACTTACCAGCGCATCCGCGCGGCCATCAAGGACGCGGCCGGCCTGCCGCAGGTCGCGTCCAGTCCGCCGCCGCTGAAGACGCCGAGCGTGCCCGCGCCGGCCGCGAAGATCTGAGGGGCCACGCGCATGACCAAGATTCTCGACCGCATGGCCGCCGAGGGCGCCACCCGCCGCGAGACGCTGACCGTGGCAGCGACGCTGGTGGGCGGGGCCCTGGTGGTCGGCTGTTCGCCCGCCAACGTGATGGGGGACATCCTCAGCCTCGGGGCGACGAAGGACTTCGGCCCCTTCGGCCCGTTCATCAAGGTCGAGCCGAACGGCTGGGTCACGGTGATCTGCAAGCACATCGAGGTGGGCCAGGGGAACCACGCCGGGCTGGCGGCCCTGGCCGCCGAAGAGCTCGACGCCGACTGGGCCAAGGTGAAGACCGAGCATGCAGCGGCCAACGCCAAGGTCTATGCGAACTCCGCCATGGGGGTGCAGGGCACTGGCGGCTCCTCGGCCATCTCCAACTCGTGGCTGCAGTTGCGCACCGCGGGCGCGGCGGCGCGGGCGATGTTCGTCCAGGCGGCGGCGACGAAGTGGAATGCGCCGGTGGGCGAGGTCACCGTGCAGAACGGCGTCGTCGCGCATGCGAAGAGCGGCAAGCAGGCCGGACTCGGCGATTTGGTCGCCGACGCCGCCAAGGTTCCCCCGACCACGACGCCGACCCTGAAGGACCCGAAGACCTTCACCCTGATCGGCACCGACCGGGTCCGCCGCAAGGATAGCGTCGCCAAGAGCACCGGGACGGCGCTCTACACCCAGGACGTCCAGCTGCCGAACATGCTGACGGCGATGGTGGCGCACGCGCCGAAGTTCGGCGGCAAGGTGGTGTCCTTCGATGACAAGGCCACGCGGCAAGTGCCGGGCGTGGTCGAGGTGTTTCAGATCCCCAGCGGCGTCGCCGTGGTGGCCGAAAGCACCTGGGCCGCGCGCCAGGGCCGCGATGCGCTGAAGGTCAACTGGGATCTCTCCAAGACCGAGAGCCGCAGCACTGACCAGCTGGCCCAGTGGTACCGCGATCTGGCCGCCGGCAAGGCGGCGGCGGGCGACCTGAAGTGGGCCGCCTTCGAGGCCCGCGGCGCGCCCTCGGCGCCCGGCGCGGCGGCGCTCGAGACGACCTACGACTTCCCCTACCTCGCCCACGCCACCATGGAGCCGATGAACTGCGTGGCGATCGTGAACGGCGCGAGCTGCAAGCTCATCTCGGCCTCGCAGTCGCCAACGCTCGACCAGCTGAATGCGGCCAAGATCGTCGGCAACCTGCCCGGCAACATCGAGGTCCAGACGCTGTTCGCCGGCGGCTCGTTCGGGCGGCGGACCAACTTCCAGTCGGACTATGCCGCCGAAGCCGTGCACATCGCCAAGACCGTCGGGCATGGCCGCCCGGTGAAGCTCGTCTGGACACGCGAGGACGACATGCGCGCCGGCTACTACCGGCCGATGGTGCACCACGCCCTGCTGATCACGACGGACAAGGACGGTTTCCCGGCGAGCTGGCGCCAGCGGGTCGTCACCCAGTCGATCATGAAGGGCTCGCCGATGGGCACCCCCAAGCTGGATTCGACCTCGGTGGAAGGGGCCATGGGCTCGCCGTACCTGAAGGCGACGCCGGTGGTGGACGCCCAGGTGCTGAGCCCGGACGTCGGGGTGCCGGTTCTCTGGTGGCGATCGGTGGGCGCGACCCACACCGCATTCGTCATGGAGCACACCATCGACCAGCTGGCCCGCAAGGCCGGCAGGGACCCGGTGGACTATCGCCGCGCCCTCTACGCGAAAGCCGGGGCGAACCGGCATCTGGCCGTGCTCAACCTGGCGGCCCAGAACGCCGGCTGGGGAAGGCCGCCGCCCGCAGGCTGGACCCGCGGAGCAGCCGTGCACGAGAGCTTCGGCTCGGTGGTGGCGCAGATCGCCGAGGTGAAGCTGGAGAACGGCGTGCCAAAGGTGGGCCGCGTGGTCACCGCCATCGATTGCGGGACGCCGATCGCCCGCGACCAGATCGCCGCCCAGATGGAGGGTGGGACCTGCCTGGGGCTGGCGGCGGCGCTGTACGGAAAGATGACGCTCAAGGACGGGGCGGTGCAGGAAGGGAACTTCGACAGCTACCGCGTGCTGCGGAACTCCGAAGCGCCGACCGTCGAAACCTACATCGTGCCCTCGTCCAATCCGCCGAGCGGCGTGGGGGAGCCCGGGACGCCGGTGATCGCGCCCGCAGTCGCCAACGCCCTCCTGGCCATGGGCCAGCCGCCAACGACCAGCCTGCCGTTCGTGAAGACCTAGACCGCGCCGCGGGCCTGGTATTCGCGGGTGAGCTCCGCGAACTGCTCGGGGGTGGGGAACCGTGGGAAGCTGTGGGAGATCTGGAGCTTCACCCAGGGGAGCTTCTCGTCGGTCCAGATCTCGCAGAGGGGTTCGGTCCAGCGCGGCGGGTCGAGCATGGTCGGCCTGAGGTTCACGAACCAGTCCAGCCCTTCGGCGCGGGTGAACACCCAGCTCATGCAGTGCGGGCAATGATAATGGTGGGCCTGCGCGCCATGCAGCCCGCCGACCACGGGCACGCCCTGGACGACCTCGAACCCCGCAGCCGGGATCGTTGCCGTAAGAGCGAAGGCGCTGGCGGTCATCTTTTGGCAGCCCGCGCAATGGCAAGCCATGCTCAGCATGGGAGGCGCGCTGATACGCACCCGCACCTGCCCGCAGCGGCAGCTTCCTTCGACGGGCAGCGCCCGCTCACTCATCGGCCTCTCCGGATCTCCGCTCTTGCAGGCTGATCACTTGAGCGCCAGCACCACCGGGCCCGAGGCCGGATCGGTCAGGCCCAGGCCGCCGCCCAGGTCCTCCAGGGTCTCGCGGAACGAATCGAGCGAGGCGATCATCTGCGGACGGGCCGCGGCCAGGGCGTCCATGTCGGACCACTGTCCGATGATGCAGTAGCTCCGTTCGCCGGTCTGGATGATGTGGACGTGCTGCAGGCCCGCCCAGTCGACCTGCATCTTGCGGTGCGCGTCGAGGAAGTCCTGCTCGCGACCCGGCTTCACCTTGAAGCGTACAGCATTGAACGCCGTCATTTGCGGGGCCCTCCCGTAATCTGACCGGCAGACTGCGCCGCGCCCGAAAGCAGATCAACGCCGTCACGGCAGGTCGGTGGGCAGGTCCACGTCGAACAATATCCCGTCGTCGGGAGCGTCCACGAGCGCGAGCTGATCGCCGAGATCCTGCAGAATGGCGCGCGCGCCGGCGTCGCCCTGCAAGGCGAGCACGTCGGGGAACAGGGTCGCGCCAAGCAGGACGGGATTGCCGCGCCGGCCCTGGAAGATGGGCGCAGCCGCCGCAGCGCCGGTCGCCAGCGCCTCGGCGAGCGGCTCGAGCACCACAGCGGGCACGCGCGGCATGTCGCCGAGGAAGACGAAGGCGCCAGCGGCGTCGCAGGGCAGGCTCGCCACGCCCGTGCGCAGCGAGGCGCCCATGCCTTCGGCGTGCTGCGGCGCATGCACGATCCTCAGGCGACCGGCCGCGCCGATGCCGTTCGCGAAGCGGCGGGCCGCCGCCTCGATCCGTGGTGCGTCGGCGCCGGTGACCACCGTCACCGTCCGCGCCGGCGCGGCGAAGGCTGCGGCGAGCGCGCCGTCCAGCAGCAGGCCGTCCCTGTAGGGCGTTGTCAGCTTGCCGCCGCCGAACCGCGCGCCTGACCCGGCGGCCAGGACGATGGCCTCCAGGCCGTGAGTCGCGCCCGCCGCACGGCCGCCCCCTGTCGCCAACCGCGGTTCCTCTCTATGTTTGGGGCCGCATGACGCCCTATGACGCAACGCCTTCGCAAGCCCGCTCGCCGCTGATCGACGGCTTCGGCCGCACCGTTACCTATCTGCGGGTCTCGGTCACCGACCGTTGCGACCTGCGCTGCGTCTACTGCATGGCCGAGCACATGAGCTTCCTGCCGAAAGCCGAGGTGCTGACGCTGGAGGAGCTCGACCGGATCGCTTCGGCGTTCATCGCGCTGGGCGTTAACAAGCTGCGCCTTACGGGTGGCGAACCCCTGGTGCGCAAAGGCCTCATGGGCCTGGTCGAAAGCCTTTCCCGCCGCCTCAAGTCAGGCGCGCTGAACGAGCTCACCCTGATGACCAACGGCACGCGGCTGGCAGAGTTCGCCGCCCCGCTCGCAGCGGCGGGCGTTCGGCGGGTGAACGTCTCGCTGGACACCCTGAAGCCCGAGCTGTTCCGCACCCTGACCCGCGGCGGCGATCTTGCGAAGGTGCTGGCCGGCCTTGACGCCGCCCAGGCCGTGGGGCTGCAGGTGAAGCTGAACGCCGTGGCCCTGAAGGACGACAACGCCGCCGAACTTCCGGAGCTGATCCGCTGGGCCCACGCGCGCAGCTGCGACGTGACGTTGATCGAGACCATGCCGCTGGGCGAGATCGAGGCCGACCGCACCGACCAGTACCTTTCGCTCGCGGCCGTCCGGCGCGAGCTGGAAAGCTTCTGGACGTTGACGGACATCCCGCTCACGACCGGCGGCCCCGCGCGCTATGTGGAGGTGGCCGAGACCGGCGGACGGCTCGGCTTCATCACCCCGCTCAGCCACAACTTCTGCGAGGCCTGCAATCGCGTGCGGCTGACCTGCACGGGCACGCTCCACACCTGCCTCGGCCAGGAAGATGCCTCGGACCTGCGCGCCGTCATCCGCTCGGGTGCTTCCGATGAGGATCTCATCGCGGCGATCCGCCTGGCGGTGGACGGCAAGCCGAAGGGCCACGACTTCCGGATCGAGCGCGCCGCGCAGCCGGCGGTCCGCCGGCACATGTCGACGACGGGGGGCTGAGCCCATGGCCCGCGTGCTGCTCTTCGGGCCATTGCGCGACCTCGCCGGATGGCGGGAGCGGGACATCGCCGAGGCGGCCTCGATCAGCGCCCTCAAGGCGCTGCTGGCGGAGGAGGACGAGCGGCTCGGCGAGGCGCTCTCCGGCCCGGGGGTCAAGGTCGCGGTGGACCAGGCGATCGTGAACGGCGACATCGCGATCGGCCCCCGGGCCGAGGTGGCTTTTTTGCCGCCGATGAGCGGCGGATGATCAGCCTCACGGATACGCCGTTGCGGCCGGGCGAGCTGCTCACCCGTTTCTGCGAGGACCGCTCGGAGACCGGCGCCGTCGCGACCTTCACCGGCATCGCGCGAGCGGATTCCGGCGAAGGGACGATCCTCGAGCTCGAGGCCTATCCCGGCTTCACCGAGGCCGAGATCGGCAAGATCGCCGAGACGGCGCGCGGCCGCTTCGGTCTGGACGACATCCTCATCCTGCACCGCATCGGCCGGATCACGCCGGGGGAGGCGATCGTCTTCGTGGCCACGGCGGCGAAGCACCGGCGCGCGGCGTTCGAGGCATGCGACTTCCTGATGGACTACTTGAAGTCGCGCGCGCCCTTCTGGAAGAAGGAGCATGGCCCGGCCAGCGCGCGCTGGATCCAACCGCGCGAGGAGGACCACGCCGACGTCGCCCGCTGGGAAAAGGAGAAGAGCTGATGGATGCGCCCGTGCTCAAGCCCGGCGGCCGGATCAATGAGGGTCTGCCGATCAAGCCGGTGAAGATCGCAGTGCTGACGATCTCCGACACCCGCGACGAGGAGAGCGACACCTCCGGTCACCTGCTGGCCGAGCGGGTGACCGGCGCCGGGCACGAGCTGGTCGGCAAGGCGATCGTGGCGGACGACATCGAGGCGATCCGCCGGCAGGTGAACGCCTGGATCGACGCCGGCGAGGTGGAGGCGATCGTCACCACCGGCGGGACCGGGATCACCGGCCGCGATGTCACGCCGGAAGCGATCCGGCCCCTGTTCGACAAGGAGATCGACGGCTTTTCGGTGATCTTCCACCTGGTGAGCTATCAGTCGGTGGGCCTTTCGACGCTCCAATCGCGCGCGCTGGCGGGTCTCGTCCGGGGCGTGTTCGTGTTCTGCCTGCCCGGCTCCAACGGGGCGGTGAGGGACGGCTGGGACAAGGTGATCGCCGCCCAGCTCGACAGCCGCCACGGCCCCTGCAACATGGTCGAGCTCATGCCACGGCTGATGGAGACTTGAGCAAGCTGTCCCACATCGACGCGACCGGCCGCGCCCGGATGGTGGACGTCTCGGGCAAGGCGGCCACAACCCGCGAAGCCGTGGCCGAAGGCTTCGTCCGCATGAGCCCCGCCACCCTGGACCTCGCGCTTTCGGGCGCGGGGAAGAAGGGCGACGTGCTCGCCGTCGCCGAGATCGCCGGCGTCATGGCGGCCAAGAAGACCTCCGAGCTGATCCCCCTGTGCCACCCGCTGGCGATCTCCAAGGTCGAGGTGCGCGTCGAGCCGGCGGCGGGCGGACTGTCGGTCACCGCGCGGGTGAAGACGACCGGGCCCACCGGCGTCGAGATGGAGGCCCTGACGGCGGTCTCCGTCGCCTGCCTGACGCTCTACGACATGCTGAAGGCCGCCGAGAAGGGCATGGTCATCGACGCCGTGCGGCTGGTCTCGAAGTCCGGCGGCAAGTCGGGCGACTGGCGGGCATGAAGCTGCTCAGCGTCGACGACGCGCGCGCCCGCATGCTGGCGGCGGTCGCGCCTCTCCCCGTCGAGACCGTCCGGCTCGCGGAGAGCCTCGGTAGGGTGCTGGCCGAGGAAGTGAGCGCCGTGCGCGACCAGCCGCCGTTTGCAGCCTCGGCCATGGACGGCTGGGCGGTGCGCGCCACAGACTGTCCGGGGAGCTTGCGGGTGGTGGGCGAGAGCGCCGCGGGCCACGGCTACGAGGGCGCGGTCGGCGCGGGCGAGGCGGTGCGGATCTTCACCGGCGCAGCGGTCCCGCAAGGCTGTGACGCGGTCGTGATCCAGGAGGATGCGAGCCGCGAAGACGACACGGTGAAGGTTCCCGCGGTCAGGGCGGGCGGCAACGTCCGGCCGGCGGGCGGCGATTTCAAGGGCGGCGAGACGCTGCTCCAGGCCGGCGTGCGAATCGATCCATGGCGGCTCTCGCTGGCGGCCTCGGCCGGGCGGGCGGAGCTCAAAGTCGGCGGGCGGCCGCGCGTGGCGCTGCTCTCCACCGGCGAGGAGATCATCGAGGCGCCCGCCAAGCCGGGGCGGTTCCAGATCTACGATTCCGGCGCGCCGGCGCTGGCCGCCATGGCCGCGGGCTGGGGCGCCGAGGTCACCCGCGCCAGGCCGATCCGCGACCAGCTGGAGGCGGTGATCGGGGCGATGAAGGCGGCCGAGGCGGACCTGATCGTCACCCTGGGCGGCGCCTCGGTGGGCGACCACGACCTGGTGCGCGCCGCGGCCGAGGCGCTGGGCATGTCCTATCGCGTCGAGAGCGTGGCGGTCCGGCCCGGCAAGCCCACCTTCTTCGGGGTGCTTGGGGACGGACGCCGCCTCTTGGGCCTGCCGGGCAATCCGGCCTCGGCGTTCGTCTGCGCCGAGATGTTCCTGCACCCGATCCTCAACGCCTACCAGGGGGCCGCGTCCGCGCCCGCAATGGTTCTGGCGAGGCTCGACAGCGATCTGCCGGCCAACGGAAACCGCGAACACTGGATGCGCGCGAAGCTGGTCCTTGCCGAAGGCGAAGTGCGCATCCGGCCCTATCGCGATCAGGATTCGTCTCTGGTCAGCGTCTTCGCCGCCTCCGACGCCCTGCTTCGCCGCCCCGCGGGCGCGCCGGCCGCCGCCGCCGGCGCCCTCGTCGAGGCCCTGCCGCTCGCCCGCGCATAGCGCAGCGCGGTGATCTCGCCGATCACGGAGAGCGCCACCTCCCAAGGCGCCTTACCGCCGATATCGAGACCGATCGGGGCGTGCAGGCGCGCGATGGCCGCTTGCGAGATGCCGTCGGCCCTGAGCTCGGTCAGACGTCCCATGAGACGGCGCCGCGCGCCCAATAATCCCACGTAGCCCGCCCGCGACGGCAGCGCGGCCTTCAGCGCCATGTGGTCGGTCTCGATATCGTGGGTGGCGATGGCGACCGCGGTCCACGGATCCAGTCCGATCGTCTCGAACGCCGTGGCGGCCTCCTCGCGGCGATAGGCGACGCCGGCGATCGGCGGCGGGGTCTGCGGCCCCTTCGGCCTGACCAGCGTCGTCTCGAACCCGGCCTGGGCCCCGAGCTGGGCGATCGCCAGGGCGGTGGGATCACCGCCCACCACCACCAGCCGCGGCACGGGCTCGTAAAGCCGCTCGACGGCCGCTTCCGGCCAGGGCGACAGCTCGGGCTCGCAGGCGCGGGCGTAGCCGTCCGTCACGTAGGTGACCGGCCGCCGCTCGATTTCGGCGGCCAGCAACTCGGCCAGCGCCGCATCCTCGGCTGCGACCCGTTCGACAAAGATCTCGATGCGCGCGCCGCACAGGAGCCGGATGTCGGGCCAGGGGCTGCCCTCGCCATAGACCAGCCGGCGGGGCTCGCCGTCGGCGAGGCAGGCGAAGGCGTGGTCGGCGATATCGCTCTCGACGCAGCCGCCGGAGAAGTAGCCAGCCACAATCCCGGGCGCGAAGACCATCTGCGTCCCGGGCGGCCGCGGGCCGCCGCCGTCGACGCTCACCAGGGTCGCGAGCGCGCAGGCGAGCCCCCGCTCGCGCGCCGCACGCAGAGCGGGCCGCACGTCCTCGGCCATGCCGAACAAGGGCCACTCGGGAAGCGGCTCGCGCGGGCTCAAAATTTAACTCCCGGATAACGACCTGGATACGGCTTCTTAGGCATCTCGCCCCAAAATGGCGGCTCCACGGAAGCTTACCAAGCCCAGCCCCACATGACCTCATTGATCGCGAAGCTCGGCCTGGGGTCGGGGCAGTTCCGGCTCGATGAACCGGCCCAGCGCGGCCGGCCGCGGGAGGCCGAGGCGCGCGACATCCTGACGATCGGCGCGCGGGCGGGCCTCTCCGTGCTGGAGGTGGGCCGCCATTCCTCCGCCGCCGAAACCACGCTCGGCCAACTGCTGCCCCGGCCCAATCCCTTCCGCTTGACCATCACCAGCGTGCGGCCCGACCGCGGCGCCGACTTCGCCGAGACCGAGATCCGCGCCCAGATGCGCCGCCTCGGGGTCGAGGCGGTGGACGCGATCTTCGCGCCCTCCGCCACCGATCTCCTGAGTCCCGGCGGGCCGGCGCTCTGGGACCGGCTTCGCAAGCTCAGGGATGCCGGCGTCTGCCGGAAGGTAGGGGTCTCCGTCTATGCCTCGGATGATCCGCGCGGCCTCGCGCGCCGATTCAAGCCTGATGTGGTGCAGGCCCCGGCCTCGCTGCTGGACCAGCGATTGATCATCGACGGCACGCTCGCCGAACTGGCGGGCTCCGGCATCGAGGTGCAGCTGCGCTCGATCTTCCTGAACGGCGTGCTGCTGCTGCCGCCGGACCGCGCGCCCAGCCACCTCAAGGCCGCCGCCGGCCGCATCTCACGGGCCCGCCGGCTGATTGCCGAGGGCCGCTCGGATCCGTTGCAGGCGGCGCTCGGGTTTGCGCTGTCGCGGCCGGAAGCCTCCGCCGTGCTGGTGGACGTGGCCTCGGTGGCGGAGATGAGCGCGGTGGTGGCCGCCGCCCAATCCCCGCCGCCGGACCTCGACTGGGACGAGATGGCGCTCGACGACCCGGATGCCCTCGATCCCCGCGCCTGGGCCGCCGCCTAGTTCCGGAACCTGACGCCGACGAAGGCTGTGCGGCCCGGCTCGTTGAAGCCGAAGACCTCCTCGTAACGCTTGTCCGTCAAGTTCTCGATCCGGGCGGTGAGCCAGACCGCCTCGCTCAGGCGGTATGAGCCCGCGAGGTCGGCGGTCGCGAAGCCCGGGCGCGTGATCCGGCTGAAGCCGTCCCGGGCGATGTCGGGCTGGCCGGACTCGGCACGGGCGGCGAGCGCGGCCTCCCACCGCCCCTGCTCCCAGAACAGCGCCGCTGAACCGGTGTCGCGGGGCACGCGCAGCAGCGGCTCCCCGGTGGTGCGGTCGATGGCGTCGGTGCGGGCATAGGCCAGCTTCAGCTGCAGGCCATGGGCGAGCTCCGCATCAATCTCGGCCTGCAGGCCCTGCGAGCGGGTGCGGGCGATGTTGACATATCGCGGGCCGACGAAGGCGATCTGGTCGCGGACGTCCAGGCGGAAGCCGGTGATCGCCGCAGCGAGGCGGCCACCGGCTGGGCGCCAGCCGAGCCGCAGGTCATAGCCCTCGGCGCGCTCGGGGCGGAGCGGCAGCGGCGGGGCGAAGCAGAAGTCGCAGACGAATTCGGAGATCGAGGGGACCTTGAAGCCCTGCCCGGCCGAGGCGGTGAGGGTGATGCCTTCCCCAACGTCAACTTCGGCGGCGGCGCGGGCCGAGACGCGCGACTTGAAGCGGTCGGGATCGTCCCACCGGAGCGAGCCGGTGAGCGTCAGCGGCGTCCAGGGCCGGGCGCGGCCGACCGCGAACGCCGAGGTGGTGGAGAGGTCGGCCGAGGCGCGGTCCGAGAGGTCGGCGTGGGTCTCCGTCCGCTCGGCGCCCACGACGAAGGCGTAGGGGTTAGCCGCGGCGCCCCGCTCGGCGGTCCAGCGCCAGACGCGGCGATCGGCGGTGAACAGCGCCGGGAAGTCGGAGATGTCGCGCCGCCACAGGCGGTAGGCGGAGACGCTCAGCGTGTGCGTCAGGCCGAAGGGGCCGCCGGCGTAGACCGCGCGGACATCGCCCTGCCAGCTGCGCGACTTGTCGCGGTCCGCGGTGTCGGCGAGCGTGAAGTCGGGTGGCGGGAAGCCGTCGATGGCGACGTTGGCGTAGGCGTAGCGCAGCTTGGCGTCGAGCTGCAGCTCGTCGGTCAGCCGCACGCGGCCGGCCAGGCTGGCGCTGGCGGTGCGGAACGGGTCGCGCTCGGTCCCGGCGTCGGCCTTGGAGATGCCGTCGGTGCGCAGGCCGGCGACGGTCGCCGAGAGCGCGTAGCGGTCGTGCGAGACGCCGGCGCCCAGGAAGCCGCGGGCGGTCCCCAGCGAGCCTGCCTCCACCGCGCCGCGGAGGCCCGCGATCTCGCGGGTGGTGATCGCGACGACGCCGCCGATGGCGTCGGACCCCCACAGCGAGCCCTGCGGCCCCTCCAGCACCTCGATGCGCTCGACGTCGAGCGACTGCAGGGCCGAGGCGTCGTAGGTCCCGTTCGGGTCGGCTGGATCGCCGACCGGGACGCCGTCGATCAGCACCAGGGTCTTGTCGGCCGTCGCGCCGCGGATGCGGATGGCGGAGATCCCGCCGAACGCGCCGTTGTCCGAGACGGTGACGCCGGGGATGGTGCGCAGCACGTCCTCCAAGAACGTCGTCTGGCGCGCCTCGAGCTCGGCGCGGTCGATGACGTGGGCGCCGGTCACCTGATCGATCGCCCCCGGCAGGCGCGTGGCGGTCACCACCAGTTCCGTGAGCGGCGGTTCGTCGGCCGCCCGGGCGGCAAGCGGGAGAAGCGCGGCGGCCGAAACCGCCGATGAGAGAAGAAGAGCACGCATGGTCGTTTCGCCTCCAGATGTGGAGTCGCTGCGACTGGAAGGGTGTCGAGGCCTTCCCGCGCCGATGGCCTGGTCCCGGGCCGCGGACGAGCGACGGAAGGCGGCAGGTCTCCTGGCTCACGGCTCACGCGGCCCACGTCCTCGCCTTCCCGGGGGCTCCCAGTGGCGCCGTCTCGATCACGCGAGACGGGACGGACGCAGGGCCTCGCCGCTTACAGTTGCGGGCACAGCGGGGGATTTCCACCCCCTTCCCTCTTGGCCCCCGGTTAGGGGAGACCGCCTTCACCGGGAGTGATGACGCGGAACGAGATGCTCTGCAAGGCGGAGCTTGCCCCTCGGGGGAAACCATCGACCCTCGGGCGTTGCGCGCATCGGGCCACGTCCCCCTGTGCAGGGGAAGGTGGGAACCTTGGCGGCGGCCGCGGGTTTGGCGGCCTATCGAGACCACCCGATCTCCGCACGCCAGGGCTGTCGGGGGGCTGGTCGCGCGCAGATCGCATCCAAGGAGCGTTCATGCCGAATTCCGTCCGATCCAAATCCTCGCCCTGGGCCTGGGGCGCGCTGGCGCTTGGGCTGAGCGCAATCGCCGCGCCGGCGCTGGCGCAGGTCGTCGTGCCCGAGGTCACCGTGGTGGGCCGCTGGGGCCCGAACGGGCCGCGCAGCCTGTCGCGGCCGGTGAGCTACGCCGACCTGGACCTCACCACCGCGCGCGGACGCCACATCCTCGACCGGCGGATCCACAACACCGCCTACGAGCTCTGCCGTGAGCTCGGCGAGCAGCCGAAGGTCCGGACGCCGCCGCTGCTGCAGTCCTGCGAGCAGCACGCCGTCGCCAGCGCCATGCGCGAGGAACGCATCGCCTTCGCCGAGGCGCGGCCGCGCGGCTATGCGGTGGTCGTCCCGCGGCCGGCCCCCGACCGGGCCTATGTGGCGCCTTCCGGCTATGACGGCGGCTACGCGGCCGCGCCGGCGGCCTCGAGCTACGGCGCCGAAGCGAGCTACCGGACCGAGACGGTCACCAACGGCCCGGTGCCCGACACCCCCGCCAACCGCGCGAGGTTCGGCGGCCCGATGTCCAACGCCGGCCAGCGGACCGCTCCGGCCGGGAACTGAATCCGTCAGTTGCTCCCCCGCCAGGGGGAGCAGCCTCAGGCCAGGGCCTTGCCGTAGAGGGCGAGGAGCTCGCCCCAGGCCTTCTCGGCGGCGGGGGCGTTGTAGACCTGGCTGCCGGGGACGCACCAGCCGTGCATGGCGCCGGCGTAGACCTCTAGCCTGGCCGGGACGTGGGCCGCCTCGAACGCCGACTGGACGATGGTCTTGGCCTCGGGGTTCGACTTGTCGTCGTTGTCGGCCTCGGCGATGTAGAACTGGCCCTTCATCTTCGGCACCCACAGGTGAGGCGAGTTGGCGTCCTTGGTGACCAGCGTGCCGCCATGGAAGCTGGCGCCCGCGCCGATCCGGTCGGCGGCGGTGGCGGCGGTGCGCATCATCAGGGGGCCGCCCATGCAGTAGCCCTGGACGCCCAGCTTGACCTTGCGGTTCACCTTCGGGGCGGCCTGCAGGTAGCCGGTGTAGGCGACGATGTCCTTGTCGATGCCGTCCCAGGTCATCGCGCCGCGCATGTCGAACACCTTCTTGCGCTGGGCCGGGTCGCTGAAGTTGAAGCCGGCGTCGACCACCGGCGCCTTGGCCGAGCGGTAGAAGGGATTGGGCGTCAGCACCACGTAGCCCGACGAGGCGAGCCGCTTGCCCATCTCGCGGAACACCGGCCTGAGCCCCAGGATGTCGGTCCAGATCAACACGCCCGGGTAGGGGCCCTTGCCGGCCGGCGTGAACAGCACGGCGTCGCAGGTCCCGTCGGGGGTCTTCACGGCGACGTCCTTCTCGGCGACCTCGACGGCGGCGGCATGGGCGGAGGCCGCGGCGAGCGCGGCGGCCGCCGCGGCGCTGACCCCCAGCGTCCGGCGGGTGACCGCCACGTCCGGCGTCAGGCCTTGATGGATGTCGTCGTCGCACATGGCGAGCCTCCCCGCGGTCCGTTGTCCGTGAGGGACTCTGGCGGAGATTGCAGCGTTATTGCAAGGCGGGAGAGGACGGAGCCGAACAAGACAAGAGAACCGCGGTTGAATCCTGTTCCCTAAGCCCAGGCCTTGTAGGGGTCGAGGAAGGGCTTGCCGAGGGCTTCGGCGACGGCCGGGTGGGTGACGTCGCCCCTGAGCACGTTGAGGCCCTTCGCGAGATGCTTGTTCGTCTTGAGCGCGTCGAGGCCCTTGTCGGCGAGCTGCAGGCCGAACGGCAGGGTGGCGTGGACCAGGGCCTCCGAGGAGGTGCGCGGCGCCGCGCCGGGCATGTTGGCGACGCAGTAGTGGACCACGCCGTCGATGACGTAGGTGGGGTCCATGTGGGTCGTGGGCCGGCTGGTCTCGAAGCAGCCGCCCTGGTCGATCGAGACGTCGACCAGCACCGCGCCGGGCTTCATCTTCTTCAGGTGCTCCTTGCGGACCAGCTTGGGCGCCGCGGCGCCCGCGGTGAGCACGGCGCCGATCACCACGTCGGCCTTCAGCACCTCCTCCTCGACGGCGTCGAGGGTGGAGTAGCGGGTCAGCACCCGGCCGGCGAAGATGTCGTCGAGGTAGCGCATGCGCGGGATCGAGCGTTCGACGATCGTCACCTCGGCGCCGAGCCCCGCGGCCATGCGCGCGGCGTTGGCGCCCACCACGCCGCCGCCCAGCACGCAGATCCGCGCCGGCGGCACGCCCGGCACGCCGGAGATCAAGAGGCCCATGCCGCCGTTGTGCTTCAGAAGCGTCTCGCCGGCCGAGAAGACGGCGATGCGGCCGGCGACCTCGCTCATCGGGGCGAGCAGCGGCAGCCCGCCCTGCGCATCGGTGACCGTCTCGTAGGCGATCGCCGCGCAGCCGGAGGCCAGCAGGCCCTCGGCCTGCGCCGGATCGGGCGCCAGGTGCAGGTAGGTGAAGAGGATGTGGCCCGGGTTGAGCCTGGCCCACTCGACCGGCTGCGGCTCCTTCACCTTGACGATCAGCTGGGCGTCCGTGAACACCGCCTCGGGACCGGGAAGGATCTCCGCGCCCGCCCTGACGTAGGCCTGGTCGGAGTAGCCCGCGCCGGACCCGGCGCCCTTCTCCACCACCACCTGATGGCCATGGGTCACGTACTCTCGCGCCGCCGTCGGCGTGAGGCCGACACGGTATTCGTCAGGCTTGATCTCGCGGGGCACGCCGACGCGCATGAGCGGCTCCTTCGGGGACGGTTATTGCGGAGGCGCGGTGGTTTGAGGGGAGATCGTCGCGGGGGTCAAGACATCTCTCACCCGCTCATCCCCGCGAAAGCGGCGACCCAGGCTTTTTCATCGTGGCCGCGCCTCGCCGTAGAGATCGCGCCAGACAGGATTGACGCGCTCGATCAGGTCCAGCTTCCACCGGCGGCGCCATGTCTTCATCGCCCGCTCGCGGTGGAGGCGGCGGCGCGGGTCTGGAACACCTCGTAGTAGACGAGCGTCGTGACGCCATATTTCGCGGTGAAGCCGATTGCGTGCGTCTTGTGCCGCCACACGCGGCGGCTGATGGAGTCGGTGTGGCCGATGTAGAGCGTGCCGTTCCGCTGGCTGGCCAGAACGTCGACGTAGAAGGCCACGGGCATGGTCCGAAGATAAGAAAGCCTGGGTCCCCGCTTTCGCGGGGATGAGCGGAGTGTGGGGGAAGGCGCGCTCGCGTTCTATGTCTGTTCGAGGTCACGGGTCGTTTCACAGGGCGGTGAGCGGGCCTCAGATCGGCAGCTCGCGCATCAGGAGGATCACCAGGAGCGGGTGCACGAGGCGGACCGGCTGCATGTAGGCCACGCCCACTCGATTGTGGGTGATCACCAGGGAGGAGATCAGGTAGCTCGCGGGCCGGCGCAGGAAGGAGATGCGGACATCGAGGTGGGCGTCGTCGATGCCGAGGACGAGCTCGGCGTCGTCGATCGATTCGATGGTGAACATGCCGAAACCGTCGCCCGGGCGCCAAGCGGCGGGGTCGCGGGCCGCCACCGAGCCGAGCGGCGCGACGGGACGGATGCCGAACGGCCGCGACATGGCGTTGCGCAGACGGATCAGGGCCTCGACCCAGTGCGGGCTCGCCCGTAGCGCGGCCGCGGCGATGGCGGCGGCGATGAGGTCGGCGTTCTCGAGCGGCGCCTCGAAGGCGTCGTGGAACGTGGCCCGCGGCAGGCGCGCGGCGAGCCGGCTCTCGGCCGGGAAGACGACCTTGCGCACCGGTTTCACGGGGCGGGATCATAGGGCGATGCGAACGGCACGGCCACTGTAACGCAATGTTCCGTGTTTGTTCTTGCTCTTCGCGCGCGAATTTGCTAGGATTCGGGCATCGGTCGAAGCTGCGGGCGGCGGGGATTAAGCCCGCTCCGGCGCTTTGCGCCACCTCCCCTTGCGGGGGAGGAACACGGATTTCTCGGGACAATCGGGATGGATGATCAGGACGATGGGCCTGGCCCGTGGGGTTGCGCCCCCTCCGCCGCGCATGCGGGCGACAGCTCCCCCGTCGCGACGGGGGAGGAGCCGGGGAGGCAGGCCGTCAGGTTCACGGCGGCGTTGGGGCGGGCGATCTGTGCGCGGGTGGCTTCGGGCGAGAGCCAGATGGCGCTCTGCGCGGAGGCGGGCATGCCGTCACGGGCGACGCTGTGGCGCTGGGTGCAATCCATGCCGAAGTTCGCGGCCGAGCTGCAGGCGGCGCGGGAGGCGGGCGGGGTGGCCAGGACCAACGGGCGGCTCTCCACCTTCTGCCAGGCCACCGCCGACGAGATCTTCCGCAGGCTGGCGGAGGGCGAGCCCCTGATCTCGATCTGCGCCGACCCGGCGATGCCCTGCTTCTCCACCGTCTATTACTGGCGCAAGCAGTTCCCGGGCTTCGCCGCCGCCATGCGCACGGCCCGGGAGATCCAGGCCGAGCGGTTCTGCGAGACGGGCTGGGAGATCGCCAGCGGGATCACCCCGGAGACCGCCTACGCCAGCCACGTGAAGCTGACGCAGCTGCGCTGGATGGCGGGGGTGCTCTCGCCCAAACGGTTCGGCCGGATGAAGCCCGCCGATCCCGCCGAGGCCGGCCAGGGCGGCGACTTCGTGGTGATCCTCAAGCACTACTCGGACGCGCCCGTGCCGGAACTGGGCCGCGCCCTGGAGCCCGGCGAGAGCGTCGTGCTGCGGCGCGATCCGATGGGCGAGCGGGACGACTGAGCCATTTTATCCGCTCTTCCCCGCTTTCGCGGGGAAGAGCGGGAAGGAGATGGGCCACTCACGCGAGCGGCAGCTCCTCATAGAGGTCGCGCCAGGCGGGATTGAAGCGCTCGATCAGCTCGAGCTTCCAGAGCCTGCGCCATTTCTTCATCGCGCGTTCGCGGTGAAGCCGATTTCGTGCGTCTTGTGCTGCCAGACGCGGCGGCTGATGGAGTCCGTGTGGCCGATGTAAAGCGTGCCGTTCCGCCGGCTCGCCAGGATGTAGACGTAGAAGGTCATGAACCCCGCCGCTGACAATAAAAGCCGGATCCCCGCTTTCGCGGGGAAGAGCGGAGCATAGGGATGCGCGCGCTTTTGTTCCATCTTTGTTCGTTCGCGCCATGATCCCGCCTGGCCGGCTCATCGATATCGGAGGACGGCGGCTGCACCTCTTGGCGGCGGGCGAGGGCGCTCCGACGGTGGCGCTGGAGTCCGGCGGGGGCGGCGGCTCGTCGGTGCAGGACTGGCCGGTGCTGCGGCGGGTGGCGCGGTTCGCGCG
>NZ_JAICYI010000100.1 GCF_025934275.1 Phenylobacterium sp. | reverse complement strand
GGTGACTTCCTCCAGATACTGCGGCTGGCCCTGCCCGCGCAGGAACTTGGCGACGGCCTCGACTTCCTCGTCGGATACGAACGGGCCGTGCAGGCGGGTGATGCGCCCGCCGCCGGCCATGTAGAGCATGTCGCCCTGGCCCAGCAGCTGCTCGGCGCCCTGCTCGCCCAGGATGGTGCGGGAATCGATCTTGGAGGTGACCTGGAAGGAGATCCGGGTCGGGAAGTTCGCCTTGATCGTGCCCGTGATCACGTCGACCGAGGGGCGCTGGGTGGCCATGATCAGGTGGATGCCCGCCGCGCGCGCCATCTGCGCCAGCCGCTGCACGGCGCCTTCGATGTCCTTGCCGGCCACCATCATCAGGTCGGCGACTTCGTCGATGATCACCACGAGGTATGGCATGGGCTCCGGCGATATCTTCTCGGATTCGAAGATCGCCCGACCCGCCTCGTCGAAGCCGGTCTGCACGGTGCGCTCGAAGTGCTCGCCCTTGGCGGCCGCCTCGCGGGCGCGCTCGTTGTATGAGGCGATGTTGCGCACGCCGATCTTCGACATCCGCCGATAGCGGTCCTCCATCTCGCGGACCGTCCACTTCAGCGCCACGATGGCTTTCTTCGGATCGGTGACCACCGGCGCCAGCAGGTGCGGGATGCCGTCGTAGACCGACAGCTCGAGCATCTTCGGGTCGACCATGATCAGCCGGCACTGGTCCGGCGTCAGCCGGTAGAGGATCGACAGGATCATGGCGTTGACGCCGACGCTCTTGCCCGAGCCGGTGGTCCCGGCGATCAGGAGGTGGGGCATCTTGGCCAGGTCGGCGATGTACGGCTCGCCGCCAATCGTCTCGCCCAGCGCCACCGGCAGCACCTGGCCGCCGCGCTCGTACTCGTGAGCGGCCAGGAGGTCGCGTAGATAGACGGTCTCACGCTTCTGGTTCGGCAGCTCGATGCCGATGGCGTTGCGGCCCGGCACCACCGAGACGCGGCAGGCGGCGACGCTCATCGACCGGGCGATGTCGTCGGAGAGCGCGACCACGCGGGCGGACTTCACGCCCGCCGCCGGCACCAGCTCGTAGAGGGTGACCACCGGGCCCGGGCGGATCTGGTCGACCGCGCCGCGCACGCCGAACTCGGCGAGCACGCTTTCCAGGAGCTGCGCGTTCTGGCGCAGCGCGGCCTCGTCGAAGGCTGCGGCGCGCGGCTTCGCCTTGGCCAGCATGGAGAGCTCCGGCAGGCGGAAGCCGCCGGCCTGGACGAAATCGAAGGTGACCTGCGCCTCGCGCTCTTCGCGGGCCGACTGGCGGGGCGGCGCCTTGGGCGGCTTGACCTTGAGCGGGCCGGCCTCCAGCGGCTCCAGGGCTTCGTCGAGCGCGGTCGCGGGGATGCCGGTCTCGCGCAGCGCGCGGCGTCCGGCGCGCGTCGCCCGGACGCCGGCGATCGCCGGCTTCGGCTTCGGCCGCAGCGCCGCGACCGCCCAGGCCAGCGCGCCCGATAGGTCGAGCCGGCGCAGGCCCAGCGCATAGGCGAGGCTCACAGCCGCGATCACCCCCAGCGCCGCGCCGGCGGCCGGCCGCGCGGCGGGGACATGGGCGAGCGCGAGGAGCCGTGCAGCGCCGCCGAGCAGGGCCTCGCCCCAGAAGCCGCCGAGTCCCCGGGCCAGCGGCCAGTCGGCCGGCGGCGGCGGCAGCGACAGAGCCGCGGCGAGCGCAAGGGTTCCGGCCGCGCCGGCCAAGGCGCGGAGACGCAGCGACAGACGCGTCGCCCGCACGTCGGCGACGCTGACGCGCGAGAGGCCGAACACCACCAAGAGCAGGGCGACCGCGCCGCAGGCGAGGCCCAGCGACTGGACGCCGAGGTCGGCCAGCACCGCCCCCGGCCCGCCCAGCGCATTGCCGATCCGTTCCGCGCCGGCGGCGTTCACGCTGGGATCGGCGGGATTGTAGGTGGCGATGGCTGCGGCCAGCGCCGCGCCGAACGCGGCGATGACACCGCCGCGCATCCGGGCGGCCTGCGGATGGCTCCAGACGAGGCCCGCGACCTCGATCGCCCAGGCCATTCCCGTCTTCCGCGCCGCCCGCGCCATGCCGCCTCCGAAGCTCGCACCACCTCCGCCTGTTTGCAGCGCGAGCCGTTAACGGCCGTTTACTTTGCGCCGAGCTTGGCTGCGGAAGGCGCCTTCCACTGGCCCGGTCCGCACACTAGGGTCGCGCCGATGATCTGGACGATGCCCCGCCCCGTGGTGCAGGCCGCCGGCGGCCTCTTGGCGATCGCGGCGATCGGCTCCTTCACCATGGGCGTGATCAACGCCCCGGAGCGCGGCCGTCTGCCCGGCGAACGCCCGGCCGGGGCGCCGAAGGGCCCCGCGGCGCCGATCGCGGCCACCGAGGCCACCCCGCTCGCGCAGGAGCGCATCGAGGCGCCGCCGCCGCCGCCGCCGAAGGAAGACAAGTCGGACGATGCGAGCGCCGAGGAGGCCGCTGCGGACAAGGCCGACCAGCCTACGTCGGCCCCGCCGACGCCGACCAACGCGACCCAGCCGCAACCCACCCTGCAGCTGCCGACCGACACCAACGCCACGGCTCCCAGCCCCGACGAAGAGCCGCCGCACTAAGGCGCGTGCGCTACGCCACCCCGTGCTGCGCGAACCAGGCGAGCATGCGCTTCCAGCCGTCCGCGCCGGCGGCGGCGTTGTAGCTCGGCCGGTAGTCGGCGAGGAAGCCGTGCTGGGCGTCGGGATAGACGACGATGTCCACGGTCTTGCCATCCGCCTTGGCCGCCGCGCGCATCGCCTCGACGTCGGCCTGGGAGATGCCGCGGTCCTGGCCGCCATAGAGGCCGAGCACCGGGCATTTCAGGTCCTTCACCGCCTCCAGCGGCGCGGTGCGCGGATAGGGTCCGGGCTTCAGCGGGCCATACCAGGCGACGCCCGCCTTGAACTCGCCGAAGGTCTCGCAGTCGCGCCAGGTCGCCCCGCCGCCCCAGCAGAAGCCGGTCACGCCGAGCCGGTTCATATCGCTGAACGCCTGCGCCCGCAGGTACTTCAGCGATGCCGTGGTGTCGCCCAGCACCTGGGCTTCCGGCGTCGCCTGCACGATCTTCATCACCGCGCCCATGTCGGTGGTCTTGGACGGATCCCCCGCGCGTACGAAGAGGTCCGGGGCGAGCGCCACGTAGCCGGCCTTGGCGAGTCGCCGGCAGATGTCCTTGACCCACTCGTGCAACCCGAAGATCTCGGAGTTGACCAGCACGACGGCGTGCTTGCCGCCGCCGGCGGGGCGCGCCAGGTAGGCCGGGATCTTGCGGTCGGCGGTCGGGATCTCGACCATCGCGGCGGCGAGGCCGGCCTCGTCGGTGTGGATCGGATCGGCCTCCGCCGAGAAGCCCGCCACGGCGTAGCCGCTCGCCAGCGCCATGGCGATCGAGCGCCGGGTGATCTCGGGGTTCCTGATCCAGGCCGTCTTCTCGTCGGGGACCATGTCCATGGGGCGCCTCCACGCATCGCGTGCTGTTGATCGCGGGCGCGATCCTGCCTCCCCGGCGAAGCGGGAGTCAAAGCGGAACCGGACGGCGCGCGGTGCGTCTGGCCAGATGTGGATGAACCCGACCTTCGACCGCATGACGCCGCTCTCCTGGCGCCGGCTCACCGCCGGCGAGCGGGGGCTCGCGGCCGAGGTGTTCGGCGAGGCCCTGGACGCCGCCCGCGTCCGCGTCCTGGCGCTGCCGCTCTGGCCGCGCGCCTTCGTGGCAGGCGCACGGCTGATGGTCTGGCCGGCGGCCGGCGCATGGGCCGACTTCGCCGCCGCGCCCGTGCTGCTGCAGGCGGTGTTCGTCCACGAGCTGACCCATGTCTGGCAGGCGCAGGCCGGCGTCTTCCTGCCGCTCGCCAAGCTCAGGGCCGGCGACGGCCCCGCGGCCTACGCCTACGACCTCGTCGACGGGCGGGCGTTCGGCGAGCGCAACATCGAGCAGCAGGCGATGATCGTGCAGCACGCCTTCCTGAGCGCCCGCGGCCAGCGCGCGCCGCATGCGCCGGAGCTCTACGCCCAGGCCTCGGGCGCGTGGCGGCGGAGTTGAGCCATGTCCCTGTCCCGATTGGGGGCTTTCCCCTTGCAGCCCCCGCAATTTCCCCCATATCGCCTGTCGACGGGTTTCCCCGCGTGGGGCGATCCGGCCGTGGCTTAAGCGACCGGGGGCGTGCGCAAATCTGGAGCGCTTCGCAATGAAGGCTTCACCGCGACGTCCGCCAACAAGGAGCGAGAAAGTTACTCAATGAGCAAGATCATCGGCATCGACCTCGGCACCACGAACTCGTGCGTGGCGATCATGGACGGCAAGCAGCCGAAGGTGATCGAGAACGCGGAAGGCGCGCGGACTACGCCTTCGGTGGTGGCCTTCATGGAGGACGGCGAGCGCCTGGTGGGCCAGCCCGCCAAGCGGCAGGCGGTCACCAATCCGAGCAACACCTTCTTCGCCATCAAGCGGCTGATCGGGCGCACCTACAACGATCCGATGGTGGAGAAGGACAAGGGCATGGTGCCCTACGAGATCGTCAAGGGCCCGAACGGCGACGCCTGGGTGCGCGCCCACGGCAAGGACTACTCGCCCCAGCAGATCTCCGCCTTCATCCTGATGAAGCTCAAGGAGGACGCCGAGCGTCACCTGGGCGAGAAGATCGAGAAGGCGGTCATCACCGTTCCGGCTTATTTCAACGACGCCCAGCGGCAGGCGACCAAGGACGCCGGCAAGATCGCGGGCCTCGAGGTGCTGCGGATCATCAACGAGCCCACCGCCGCGGCGCTGGCCTACGGCCTCGACAAGAACGAAGGCAAGAAGATCGCCGTCTATGACCTGGGCGGCGGCACCTTCGACATCTCCATCCTGGAGATCGGCGACGGCGTCTTCGAGGTGAAGTCGACCAACGGGGACACCTTCCTGGGCGGCGAGGACTTCGACCT
>NZ_JAICYI010000091.1 GCF_025934275.1 Phenylobacterium sp. | reverse complement strand
TTAACTACACAGTGTGGCTTTGAATCCCCATCTGATCGGGCATCGGCGTGAACTGGCCCGGTTCATGTACCGGTCAGGGAACCTGTGCCGTCTTAGGACGTACCGAAGACGACAGGGGCGGGACGCTCTTACCGACGCAGTCCATGGGGGATTGCGGGGGGCGGCCGAATTCCTGGGTTGGCGATTTGAGGTATTCCCGAATGTCACCGTCGCTGAGCGTGGTTGCCGACAACGACCTGAAGACCACTCCGAAGACCGAGACCGTCGCCGAGCGCGTGCGCCGGCTGCAGGCCGAGGCCAAGCAGCTCGCCAAGGATCACATCCGCTCGCTGTCGGCGGCGCTGCTCAACGCCGAGCAGATCGCGCTCGAGATCTCCGAGGGCGGCGAAGCCTATCCGCCCGGCGTGCGCGACCTGGCCCGGCGCATGGTCGAAGACTGCGAGATGCGCGTCCAGACCCTGGAAGCCATCGTCTCGCGCACGCTGTAGGAGCCTTCGCGTCCGCGCCGGAGCTGCCCCGCCGAGGGGCGGCTCCGCGCGGCGGGGCTTAAGCCTTTCCGTTAAGCCTGCAGGACCCGCCGCACGGCGGGTTTTTTGTGGGCCACGGACCACGAACCCACACGAAAGACCGAGCGCGCCGCGCCGGCCGCGCCACAGGCGTGGTCCCCTACTGCACGAGGTCGCGGAACTCGGCGGAGCGGTGCAGCCAGGCGGCGGCGTAGGAGCAGATCGGGGTGATCTTCAGGCCCCGGGCGCGGGCCTCCGCGCCGAGCGCGGCCATCAGCCGGCCGGCCGCGCCCGTGCCGCGCAGCGCCGGCGGGCTCTCCACGTGGTCGATGATGAGGCGCCCCGCCTGCCGGCGGTAGTCGGCCCAGGAGGTCAGGCCCTGCTCGTCCATCTCGTAGCGGGCGCCGGTGTCGCGCAGTTCGCTCATCTCGATGCTCCTTTCAGGGCGCTCGAACGCCATGGCCCGCCCGATCGATCCCGGCTAGCCTCGCCGCGTAACTGGGGCTTGGAAGGGGGAGTCTCAAGATGAAACGGCTGGGCTGGATGGCCGCGGCGGGGCTGAGCGCCCTGGCGCTGGCGGGTTGCCAGAAGAAGACCACGACGACGGCGGAGACCACGACGGCCCAGGCGATCGGGCCGGGCGCTGCGGCGCCGGCGGCCCCGGCGGCCCCGGCGGCGGCGCCCCGGCGCAAGGCCGGGCTCTGGCAGATGTCGATGAGCTCGGAGGGGGTGCGTCAGGCGAGCACCATCTGCGTCGACGCCGACACCGACGCCAAGCTGGGGCTGGCCGGCCAGAAGCCGGGCGCGAACCCCTGCCACGAGAACAAGATCACGCCCCGGCCCGGCGGCGGCTACGACATGGAGAGCGTCTGCGACCTGGGCGACGCCGGCAAGATGACCACCCACGGGACGCTGACCGGCGACCTCAACGGCAGCTACAAGGTCGCGATGGAGACCACGACCACCGGCTCGGCCGCGCCGCAGATGAACGGCACGCGCAAGATCGAGATGGACGCCGTCTGGAAGGGCCCCTGCCCGGCCGGCATGAAGCCCGGCGACATGCAGGTGGCCGGCATGAAGATGAACCTGCTCGAGGCCCAGAAGCGGTCGCGAGGCGGGGAGTAAGCAACCTTCCGCTCGTCCCCGCCAAGGCGGACCGGCCGCTTGGGTTCCGCCTGCGCGGGATTGGGCGGATAGCGCGCCGCTACGGCAGCTCGACGGCCATGGCGGTGGCTTCGCCGCCGCCGATGCAGAGGGAGGCGAGGCCGCGCTTGCCGCCGCGCGCCTCGAGGGCGGCGATGAGGGTGGCGAGGATGCGCGCCCCCGAGGCCCCGATCGGGTGGCCGAGCGCGCAGGCGCCGCCGTTGACGTTGAGCTTCTCGCGCGGGATGCGCAGCTCCCGTTCGGCGATCATGGCGACGACGGCGAAGGCCTCGTTGACCTCGAAGAGATCGACGTCGTCGACGCTCCAGCCGGCCTTCTTGAGCGCCTTCTGCATGGCGGGCACGGGAGCGGTGGTGAAGAGGCCCGGCTCGTGGGCGTGGGCGGCGTGAGAGACCACGCGGGCGACGATCTCCATGCCGAGCTTCCTGGCGACGCTTTCGCGGGTCATCACCAGCGCCGCGGCGCCGTCGGAGATCGAGGAGGCGTTGGCGGCGGTGATCGCCCCGTCCTTGGCGAAGGCGGGCTTCAGCGTCGGGATCTTGGCGGGATCGGCCTTGGCCGGCTGCTCGTCGTCCTCGACGAGGACCGCGCCCTTGCGGGTGACCACCTCGACGGGGACGATCTCGCGCCTGAAGGCGCCGCTCTCGGTGGCCGCCTTGGCGCGGTTGAGCGAGCCGATGGCGTACTCGTCCATGGCCTCGCGGGTGAACTGGTAGGTGCGCGCGGTCTCCTCGGCGAAGGAGCCCATCAGCCGGCCGGGCTCGTAGGCGTCCTCCAGGCCGTCGAGGTACATGTGGTCGTACAGGGTGTCGTGGCCGATGCGGGCGCCGGCGCGGTGCTGTTTCGACAGGTACGGCGCGCCCGTCATGCTCTCCATGCCGCCGGCGACGATGATCTCGGCCGAGCCTGCGGCCAGCGCGTCGTGGGCCATGATCGCGGCCTGCATGCCGGAGCCGCACATCTTGTTCACCGTCGTGGCCTCGACCGAGGTCGGCAGGCCCGCGCCGATCGCGGCCTGGCGGGCCGGCGCCTGGCCGAGCCCCGCCGGCAGCACGCAGCCCATGAAGATCTGCTCGACCGCGCCGGGATCGGCCTTGGCCCGCGCCACGGCGGCCTTCACCGCGGCGGCCCCGAGCTCGGTGGCCTTGACGGGGGCGAAGACCCCCTGGAAGCCGCCCATCGGGGTGCGGGCGTAGGCGGCGATGACGACGGGGTCGGCGGGGGTGCTGGTCATGCGTCGGATATAGCCGTCCCTCCCCCTAATGGGGAGGGGCAGATCGCCAGGCGATCGGGGCGGGGAAATGGGAGGCGAGGACCGAGCGTCGACGATTGGGGTTTTCGCCGCGCCGCAGGGGGCAGTTCCCCACCCTGCTCGGCATCGCCAAGCTGTCCCTCCCCGTCAAGGGAGGGACCCGGCGATGAAGCCGCCGCCGAGGAGGCGGGTGGGGGACTCGGGGGCGTAGAGGGCGCAGGCCTGGCCGGGGGCGACGCCTTCCTCCGGGGCGGCGAAGATCACGGCGGGCGCGTCGTCGACGACGGCCAGGCGGCCCGGGACCGGCTCGCGGGTCGAGCGGACGCGGGCGAGCACCGGGCGGCCGGCATCGCAGGCGGCCTCGAGGTTCTCGAGGTCGCCGATCCAGTTCGTCTCCTTGAGCGTCAGCGCCGGCGTGAGCAGCGCCTCGCGCGGGCCCACGATCACCTGCCGCGCCGCCGCATCGATCCTGACCACGAACAGCGGATCGCCCACCGCGACGTTCAGGCCGCGCCGCTGGCCGATGGTGTAGCGGGTCACCCCCGCGTGGCGGCCGAGCACGCGGCCGTCGAGGTGGACGATGTCGCCCGGCTCGGCGCCCTGCGGCCGCAGGCGGTCGATGACCGTCGTGTAGCGGCCCTCCGGCACGAAGCAGATGTCCTGGCTGTCCGGCTTGTCGGCGACCGAGAGGCCGAGGGCCGTGGCCGCCGCGCGCACCGCCGGCTTCGGCAGCCCGCCCAGCGGGAAGCGCAGGTATTCCAGCTGCTCGGCCGTGGTGGCGAACAGGAAATAGGACTGGTCGCGCGCCGCATCGGCCGCGCGGTGCAGCTCCGCGCCGGCCGGGCCCTCGGCGCGGCGCACGTAGTGGCCGGTGGCGAGCGCGGCTGCGCCGAGGTCGCGGGCGACGTCCAGCAGATCGCGGAACTTGACCGTCTGGTTGCAGCGCACGCAGGGGATCGGCGTCTCGCCGCGCAGGTAGGCGTCGGCGAAGTCCTCGATCACCTGCTCGCGGAAGCGGCTCTCGTAGTCGAGCACGTAGTGGGCGACGCCCAGCGCCTCGGCGGCGGCGCGGGCGTCGTAGATGTCCTGGCCGGCGCAGCAGGCGCGCTTGCTGCGGACCGCCGCGCCATGGTCGTAGAGCTGCAGGGTGATCCCGACCACCTCGTAGCCGGCCGCGGCGAGCAGGGCGGCGGTGACGGTGGAATCCACGCCGCCCGACATGGCCGCGATCACCCGCGACCCGGCCGGCAGGCGCACGGCCTCGCGCGCAGCCTCGATCAGGCCGTCGGCGAGCGCAGGCGTGGCGACGGGGGCGTTCATGGGAGCGGGTATTTAGAGCGGCGAAGGCGGAATTGCGAGCGCCCCCTCCCCTGATGGGCAGGGATTACTGGATCGCCAGCAGGTTGATGAGCGAGGACTCCTTCAGGGTCTGGAAGACCTGGGCGGCGGCGGCGAAGGAGGTCTGGGCCATCTGCAGGTCGGCGGCGGCCTTGGCCATGTCGGCGTCGGTGATGTTGCTCATCATCCCGGCGAGCGTCGTCTGGCGGCTCGAGAGGTCGGTCTTGATGTTGTCGACCCGCTGCTGAACCATGCCGTTGCCGGCGGTGATGGTGGTGATCCCCTGGTGCACCGAGTCCCAGGTGGAGAGCTGGCTCTCCAGGAAGCTGCGCTGGGCCGGGGTGAGGTTGGAGCCGAGCGGGCCCGAGCCGCCCTGCTGGAAGGATTCCAGGGTCTGCAGGGCGTTCATGAGCGGCGTGCCGACGTCGGAGGCGAGGATGCCGGTGGTGACGGTGGTGGAATCGTCGATGGCGGCCTGCGCCTTGAATTGATCGTTCTGGAAGAACGAGCCGATCGGCGGCCCGGCGGTGAGGTCGGAGAGCTGCTGGGCGGTGACCGGCTGGGTGTTGATCTGGCCGCCGGCGAACAGGTAGTTGCCGTTGTACTTGGTGTTCAGGGCGCCGACGGCCTTGTTCATCTGGCCCTGCACCTCGGCCATCAGCGTGCTGGCGTCGCCGGAGGCGAGCGCATCGGCGATCGCCTCGCGGATCGCCTGCGAGGCGTCGGCCACCTGGTTGAGGGCGGTGTCCTGGGTGGTCAGCTTGTCGGCGATCAGGCTGTTCTGGTCCTGGTAGCCGGTGAGCCTCGTCTGCACCGAGCGCATCGCCGTCAGCATCTCGTCGTTCTGGGCGAAATCCTTCAGGTCGGAGCCGTTCTTCTGGGTGGAGACGCGCACGCCTGCCTCCAGCTGGCGCTGCTGGGCGGCCATGATGTTGGCGAGGATCGCCGAGTAGTTTCCGACCGTGGAGACGCGGGTCACCATCTCAATTCTCCTCAGACCATGTTCATCAGGACGTCGAACAGGTCCTTCGTGGCCTGGATCATGCGGGCCGAAGCGCTAAAGGCTTGTTGATAGGTCTGCAGGCGGACCAGCTCCTCGTCGAGGTTGACGCTCTCCACCGACTGGCGGCGATTGACCGCCTCGGTCTGCACGGCGTCGGCCGACTGCGCCTGGGAGCCGGCCGCGGCGGCGTCGCGGCCGACCGCGCCGCCGAACTCCGAGGCGTAGCGGGAGATGGTCATGGTGACCTGGCCGAGCGAGCCGGCGGCCTGGAAGGTGGCCGTGGCGTCGCCGGCCTGGGAGAGCGCCACCGCCCCCGCGCCGTCGCCGGGCCGAAGCGCCGGCGTGCCGGGCGCGACGCTGAGGTCGAGCTGGCTGAACGCCAGCAGCTGCGGGTTGGCGAGCAGCGTCGGATTGACCTCGAACTGGCCGGCGCGCGCGCTGCGCTGGACGACGCCGATGCCGAACAGCTGGCTGAACGTGGGGCCGCCGGCGCCGCGCTGGGTGTTGTCGTCGACCACCGAGAGGGTCGCGTTGGTCGGCGCGGAGGGCGTGAAGGAGAGCTGGCCGTTGCCGTCCAGCGAGAACGCGCCGTAGAGACCGACGCCGGTCGTGCTGTTGTTCAGCGCCGACAGCAGGTCGCTCATCTGCGGCGCCGCCGGCATGGCGACGGTGACGTCGCGGATCGGCTTGCCGTCCGGCTGCGAGAGCCGGAAGGTCACCGTGCCGCCGGGCGTGAAGCCGTGCGCGTCGGTGGCCGAAAGCCCGGTCTCGTAGTTGGAGAAGCCGCTCGACTGGACGAGGTCGTTGAGGCCGAAGAACTGCGAGAAGGCGCGGCCCGCCTTCATCGACGTGCCTTCGTCGATGGCGACGCCGTTGCCGCCGCTGGCGCTGATCGAGAGCTGGTTGTTCACGTAGGTCGCCGAGCCGGAGGCGCCCAGCGCCGCGTTGAGGTCGGCCAGGAAGGTGGCGGGCGAGGTGGCGGTGGCCGCGCCGCCGTTGACGCTCATGGTCTGGGCGTCGAAGTCGATGGCGACGGTCTGCTGCACCACGCCGGCGGAATTGACGATGGCCACCGTGGTCTGGCCGGTGAAGCCCGAGACGGCGGTCGGCAGGTCGAGGCCGGTGTTGCGGCCGGTGAGCGTGGCCGGCGGCGGCACGGCGCTGGCGGCGTTGTGGGCGGCGTTCAGCGCGTCGGTGGCGCGGCTGACGAACTCGCCGAGCTCATCGGAGATCCCCGGCAGCTTGCTGTCGCGCAGGTCCAGGAGGCCGCGCACCTCGCCGCTCGACACCTGGATCGGCTGCGGGTTGGAGCCGACTCCGGGCTGGGTGGCGGTGATGTAGCCGGGCGTGGAGTCGGAGGCGTTGTAGGTGAGCGTCGCGGCGGTGTCGCCGGCCAGCAGCACGCCCTCCGGCGAGCGGACATCGACCCCGCCGTTCTGGCGCTGGGCGACCTTGATGCCCATCAGCGAGGACAGCTGGTCGAGCAGCTGGCTCTGGATGTTCTCCGCGCCCGAGGCGTCGGCCTGCACCAGGTTGGCGCGGCTGATGTCGCTGTTCAGCTTGGAGATCTGCTGCAGCAGGCTGTTGGCCTGGTCGACATCGGAATTGATGCGGGTGTCGACCGTCGAGCCGAGCTGGACGATCTGGGTGTTGATGCGATCGGCCTCGGTGAGGAAGTCCTGGACGTTGGCCAGCGCCTGGGTGCGCAGCAGGTTGTTGGACGGATCGTTCGCCGAGGCGGCGAAGGCGGAATAGACGTTGTCCAGCTTGTTGAAGAAGAAGCTGGACGTCGAGGGGTCGCCGAACAGGCTCTGGGCGTTGTCGAGGTATTGCGAGAAGACGTCCCAGCGGCCGGCGTCGGAGCCGGCGTTGAGGCTGGCCAGCTGCAGGTACTGGTCGGTGACCCGCTGGATGCCGGTCACCTGGACGCCCATGCCGACGCCGGCGACATCGAGCTGCTGCTGGTCGACCTGCTTGCGGACGTAGCCGGGCGTGTTGACGTTGGCGATGTTGTCCGAGACGGTCCTGAGGCCGGTCTGGGCCGCCATCAGGCCCGAGGTCGCGGTCTCCAGCGCGATCGAGAGCGACACGAGATTAACCCTCCGCCCGGCAAAGGCTGACGCAAGGCTGGGCGGATTTTGCCGAGCCTATGGTGAACGCGCGCGCGGGGCGCCTGAAAAAATCCCGCATAATCAATGCTGGTCCCTTCCGGGCCGGATGAACCTGTGGATGTGACGCGCAAGTCCGGCGCCAAAGCCTTCGGCGTGGCCGCAGACCGGCAGGGAACGCCCTCGCGCTCGGCAAATTCGGCCGCGGGGCGGCGGGCCCGGAGGTCGGGCGGATACGGGAAAACGCGGCGAAATCAGCATCTTAGACGTCTGGCCCGAGGGTTGCTCGGCAGCTGTCGAATAAGCCCGGCGCAGTCCGCGCCAGACGCCCCGCCGCAAAGGCCGCCATGTCAGCGCCCGCGCCCGTTCCTTCGCCAGCCCCGACCCCCGGCCACGCCGCGGGGACGCCGGCCGCTGCGACGGCCACGGCCACGGCCGCGGCCGGCGGCGCGCTGGCGGGGTTCGAGGCGCTGATCGCCGCACTGTTCGGCCCGGCCGCCGGCGCCGTCCAGCCGACCACGAAGCCGGCCGCGGCTGCGGCCGGCGCGGGGCCGCCCGCCGCAGCCGGCAAGGGCAAGCCTGGCGCGTCCGGCGAGGCCAAGACCCCCGCGCATCCGGCAAGTCAGGACGCCACGGCCCCGGCCGACGCATCGCTCGTCATCCTGCCGCTCACCGTCTCCATCGCCGCTCCGACGGCGGACGCTCCGGCCGCGCCTGCAGCGGGCCAGGGAGGCTCCGGCGCAGCGGCCGACACGCGCGGCCAAGGCAAGGCGGCGTCGGTGACCCTCGCCGCGCTGAAGCTCGCCGCCGCGCCGCCGCCGGGCGCGACGGCCAAGCCGGCCGCGCCGACCGAGGCGGCGCCGGCCGGGGCGCAGACACCTGCCACCACGCCCGGCCTGCAGCTTCCGACGCTGCCCGCGCAGGCCTCGCCCGCGGCCGAAGCCGCGCTGGCCGCGATCGCCAGCGAGGCCAAGGCGCCAGGCCCTGAGCTCGCTCCGGTGCTTCCCACGCCGCAGTCCGGGGCTCCATCCCCGAAGGGGACGACCGCGGCCCCTGGCAAGGCCGACGCTCCCGGGCTGGCCAAGGCCGCGAGCGGGCCGGCCTCGCCGACGCCGCCGAGCGCCGCCCCCGCGACCCCGGCCCCACCGGCCGCCGACGCGCCGCCGCCCAGCGCACCCGAGGTCGCGCCGAGCGCAGCCGCGGCGCCGGTCATCGCAGCGGCCACCGCCCAGGTCACGGCGCCGGCGGCCGATCCGGCCCGG
>NZ_JAICYI010000066.1 GCF_025934275.1 Phenylobacterium sp. | reverse complement strand
GCGGCGCTACTGCGCCGCCTGCTCCTGGGCGTAGCCCAACAGCTCGTTCAGCCGCTCCAGGAGCACGATGGCGCTCTCCGGGATCACCGTGCCGGGCGTGAAGATGGCGGCGACGCCCATGTCCTGCAGCGCCTTGAAGTCCTCCGGCGGGATGACGCCGCCCACCACCACCATGATGTCGGGCCGGCCGAGCCGGGCGAGCTCGGCCCTCAGCTCCGGCACGAGGGTCAGGTGGCCCGCAGCGAGCGAGGATGCGCCCACCGCGTGCACATTGTCGGCCACCGCCTGGGCCGCGGTCTCGGCCGGCGTCTGGAACAGGTCGCCGATCACCACGTCGAACCCGAGGTCCGCATAGCCGGAGGCCACCACCTTCTGGCCGCGGTCGTGGCCGTCCTGACCCATCTTGGCGATCAGCACCTTCGGCCTGCGGCCATCGGCGGCGACGAAGGCCTTGACCATCTCCTTGGCGCGGAGCGCGACGGGCGTCTCGCCGGATTCCCGCAGATAGACGCCCTTCACCGCATCGGCGCGCGCCTTGTGGCGGCCGAACACGCGCTCGAGCGCTTCGGAGATCTCACCGACGGTGGCCTTGGCGCGGGCGGCGTTCACCGACAACTCCAGGAGATTGCCGTTCGCCGCGGCGCCCCGCGTCAGCGCCTCGAGCGCCTGGCGCACCGCCTCCGGATCGCGCTCGGCCCTGAGTTGCTTCAGCTTCGCGAGCTGCCGCTCGCGCACCGCGGTGTTGTCGACCTTCAGCATCGGGATCTCGTCGGCGCCCGCCGGCCGATAGCGATTGACGCCGACCACCGCCTGCTGACCGGAGTCGATGCGCGCCTGGGTGCGGGCGGAGGCCTCCTCGATGCGGCGCTTGGGCAGGCCGTCCTCGATCGCCTTGGCCATGCCGCCGAGCGCCTCGACCTCGGCGATGTGCTCCAGCGCCCGTGTCGCGAGATCCGCCGTCAGCCGCTCCACGTAGTAGGCGCCGCCCCAGGGATCGATCACCCGCGTCTGGCCGCTTTCCAGTTGCAGGAAGAGCTGCGTGTTGCGCGAGATGCGGGCGGAGAAATCCGTCGGCAAAGCAAGCGCTTCGTCCAGCGAGTTGGTGTGCAGGCTCTGGGTCTGGCCGCCGACCGCGGCCATCGCCTCGACGACCGTCCGCGCCACGTTGTTGAAGACGTCGTGGGCCGCCAGGCTCCAGCCGGAGGTCTGGGTGTGGGCGCGGAGCGAGAGCGAGCGGGCGTCCTTCGGCTCGAAGGTCTCCTTCATCAGCTTGGCCCACAGCAGCCGCGCGGCCCGCTGCTTGGCGATCTCCATGAAGGCGTTCATGCCGGCGTTCCAGAAGAACGACAGGCGCGGCGCGAAGCTGTCGACCGGCAGGCCCGCCGCCACCCCGGCGCGCACGTACTCGACCCCGTCGGCCAGCGTGTAGGCGAGCTCCAGGTCGAGCGTCGCACCGGCTTCCTGCATGTGGTAGCCGCTGATCGAGATGGAGTTGAACCGGGGCATTTCCGCGCTCGCGTACGCGAAGATGTCGGAGACGATCCGCATCGAGGGCTCGGGCGGGTAGATGTAGGTGTTGCGGACCAGGAACTCCTTGAGGATGTCGTTCTGGATCGTCCCCGAGAGCTTGGCGTGCGGCACGCCCTGCTCCTCGGCGGCCACGATATAGAGCGCCATGATCGGCAGCACCGCGCCGTTCATGGTCATCGAGACGCTCATCTTCTCCAGCGGGATGCCGTCGAACAGCGTGCGCATGTCGAGGATGGAATCGATCGCCACGCCGGCCATGCCGACGTCTCCGGTGACCCGCGGGTGGTCGGAATCGTAGCCGCGGTGGGTGGCGAGGTCGAAGGCGATCGAGAGCCCCATCTGCCCGGCCGCGAGATTGCGGCGATAGAAGGCGTTGGAGTCCTCGGCCGTGGAGAAGCCGGCGTACTGCCGGATCGTCCACGGGTTGGTGACGTACATGGTCGGATAGGGCCCGCGCAGGAACGGCGCGAGCCCAGGATAGCCGCCCAGGGTCGGGAGGCAGGCCGTGTCCATGGGCCCGTAGGCGGGTTTCACAGCGATGCCCTCGGGCGTTCGCCATTCAGGCCCAGAGGTCTCCCGCGGGCTCGGCGTATCGCGATCAAAGGCCAGGGTCGCAAAATCGGGGAAGGCGGTCATTTCGCCACCTCGAACGCTTCGGCCAGTCGGATGGGTTTCAGCGGCGGGCAGGCGCCGTCAGGCCCGGGCAGGCGCGGCGAGGGGGCCCCGACGGGCTTGGGCGTCGGCCGCTCCACCTCGACGGGCGTCTCCAATTCCGGCGCAAAGGCGGTCACGCCGACGATCCGGGGCGTCGCCCGCGCCGCCATGGCGGCCGCCACCTTGCGCGCGATGTGCCCCGAGCTCAGCGCTGCGACCGCCCCGCCCTGCGCCTCGATCGCCTGGAACTCCGCCCAGGCCGCCCGCGCGATCGCGTCGCTCAGCGTCTCGACATAGCCCGAGCCCGCCGCCGGATCGGCCACCCGGCCGACGTGGGCCTCCTCCATCAGCACGAGCTGCACATTGCGGCTCTGGCGCCGCGCGAAGGCGGTGGGCGGCCCGAGCGCGTCGGTGAATGTCCCCAGCACGACGGCGTCGGCGCCGCCGACGGCCGCGCCGAACCCGGCCGCGGTCAGGCGGATCATGTTGGTCCAGGCGTCCTTGGCGGTGAGCATCCGGCGCGAGGAGCGGGCTTCGATGCGCGCGCGTCCGTCGGCGCCGCAGGCGGTCGCGATCCGCGCGCAGACCAGCCGCGCGGCCCTGAGCTTGGCGATCGTCAGGAAGTAGTCCGCGTCCGCGGCGAGACCGAGCGTGATGCGGGCGAACGCCTCGGCCGTCGGCAGGCCGGCGCGGACCAGGGCCTTGGCGTAGGCGAGGGCGGCGGCCGCAGCGAGGGCCACCTCCAGCGCCTCGCCCCCGCCGGCCTCGTGCGCCACGCGTCCGGAGGCCAGGAATAGCTGGCCGAGGGGATAGGTCTCCGCCAGCCGGCGGGCCACGGTGGCCGCGGAGACCAGATGGCTCTGGATCGGTCCCGGGCTCGCGCCGGTCTCGGCGAAGGCGCTCAGGGGATCCAGATGGAACAGCGGCTTGGCGCCGGGTGAGGCCTTGGCGAGCGTCGCCAGCCAGTCGGCGGCCTGGGCCCCGAGGAAGCCGGCGTCGAGCCCGATGGGCGCGAACTCCAGGACCACGTCCTGCAGCGCGACCGCGAGATCCTCCGCCGAGCCCACCGCGACCCCCGCCGCGCCGGTCGGATCGACCCTGAGGATGGCGGAGGCCGCACCGCCTTCCAGGTCTCCCAGAATCTCGCGGTTCGCCGCGAAACGGTCGGGATGGACGGTGAGCGTGCGGATGTCCCAGGGCCGCTCGGCGTCGAACGGGCGCGCGGCGAAGGTTTGCGGCTCGGGCGCCCCATCGTACAGCGGCTCGATGTCCAGTCCCTCGACCGTGCTCCTCCTGAGGCTCTCGAACGGCGCATCGCCCAGGGTCTTGGCGACCAGCGCCAGCCAGGCCGCACGGCTCGCGGCGGGGAATTCGGCGGTCAGGGCGCTGAGATCGGCCATCGGCAAGCTGATCGCCGCGCAGGCGTTACGCGTCAAGCTCACGCGAGGTGAGCCTCGCCTGGCCGCTTGCTCTTCCGAGGGGTGGAGATATACGTCGTAAATGTAACTTGCCGACAAGGATGACTCCATGGCCCTGCCGCCCGTGCTGCGTGACCGCCTGCGCCTGCCCGTCATCGGCAGCCCGCTGTTCATCATCTCCACCCCGGACCTGGTGATCGCCCAGTGCAAGGCCGGGATCGTCGGCAGCTTCCCGGCGCTGAACGCGCGGCCCGCCTCGCTGCTCGACGAGTGGCTGCACAGGATCACGGAAGAGCTCGCGGCGTGGGACCGCGACCATCCTGATGCTCCGGCCGCGCCGTTCGCCGTGAACCACATCGTCCACAAGACCAACGACCGGCTGGAACACGACCTCGAGGCCTCGACCAGATGGAAGGCCCCGATCGTCATCACCTCGCTCGGCGCGCGGGAGGACGTGAACGCCGCCGTGCATTCCTATGGCGGCGTCGTGCTGCACGACATCATCAACGACCGCTTCGCACGCAAGGCGATCGAGAAGGGGGCCGATGGGTTGATCCCGGTGGCGGCGGGGGCCGGGGGCCATGCCGGCACGCTGTCTCCATTCGCGCTGATCCACGGCCTTCGGGAGTGGTTCCAGGGTCCGATCGCGCTCTCCGGCTCGATCGGCGACGGGGCGGCGGTGCTGGCCGCCCAGGCGATGGGGGCGGACCTGGCCTATGTCGGCTCGGCGTTCATCGCCACCCGCGAAGCGAACGCCGATCCGGCCTACAAGCAGATGATCGTCGACTCGACCGGCGAGGACATCGTCTACACCAACCTGTTCACCGGCGTGCACGGCAACTACCTGCGGCCGTCGATCGAAAACGCCGGGCTCGATCCCGACAACCTGCCGACCTCCGACGCTTCGGCGATGAACTTCGGCTCCGGCGGCAACTCGAAGGCCAAGGCCTGGCGGGACATCTGGGGCTGCGGCCAGGGCATCGGCGCCGTGAAGGAGATCCCCGCCGCGGCCGAGCTGGTCGCGCGCCTGGCGGCCGAGTACGAGTCGGCGATGGCGGCCCTCGAGTCGAAATACGCCCTGACCCACGCGCGCGTGGCGCTCGCGGCCGAGTAGGCTATAGTGGCCCTACCGGGCCGATGCGGATCGCCCGCTCAGACGCCTAAGTCCAAGCATCCGCTCCTCCGCCCCTGGCGCAAAGGAGCTTGCCGATGGACGTTTCTTCCAAGCTGAAGGTCGCGATCGTCTGGCGAGGCGAGGCGGGCGATCGCAATCGCGCCACCCTGGCCGACAGCCGGTTCGCGGCCCTCGCGCAGGCGCTGGCGGAAGCCGGCTTTGCGCCGCAGCCCTGCCTCTATGACGAGGCGGCTGCGGAGGCGGTGCGCGAGCAGCTGCACGGCGTGTCCGCGGCGCTGGTGTTCGTCAATCCGCTGCAGGACGGGCGCCGCCGCTATGAGCTGGACGCCATGCTGCGCGAGCTCGCCGCGGCCGGCGTGCTGGTCAGCGCCCATCCGGACGTCATCGACAAGATGGGCGTCAAGGCCGTGCTCTGGCGCACCCGCCCGCTGGGCTGGGGCTCTGACGTCTGCTTCCACGCCGACGCGCGCGAGTTCGCCGAGACCTTCCCGGCGCGGCTGGCGAACGGCCCGCGCGTGCTCAAGCCGAACCGCGGCAACGGCGGCCAGGGCGTCTGGAAGGTGGCGGCAAGCGGCCCGGACGAGGTGCAGGTGTTGCCTGCCGACGGGGATCGCAGCCTGCGGACCATGTCGATGCGGGCGCTGATCGAAGCTCGCAGTCCTGACTTCGCTGAGGGCGGCGGGCTCGTCGATCAAGCCTGGCAGCCGCGGATCGGAGAGGGGATGGTGCGCTGCTACATGTCCGGCGGCCGGACGGCCGGTTTCGGCGTCCAGCAGGTCGGCGCGCTCGTTCCGCCCGAGGCGGGGCCCGGCGGCCCCAGGCTCTACTCCGGGCCGGAGGATCCGCGCTTCCAGCGGCTGGGGGCGCTGATGGAACGGGACTGGACCCCGGGCCTGTGCCGGCTGCTCGAGATCTCGCCCGACGACCTGCCGGCGATCTGGGACGCCGACTTCATGCTCGGACCAGCCGCGGCGGATGGCGAGGACAGCTATGTCCTGTGCGAGATCAACGTCAGCGCGGTGTTCCCCATGCCGGAAGAGGCGCCGCGTCTGATCGCCGTCACGCTGCGACGCAGGCTTGGCCGGGTCGTCGGACCCGCGGACACGGTCTGAACCGCCGCGCCTGCTGAAATCCGCGCGGCCGGCCGCTACCCATCTGCGCGGGCAGCGTTTCCGCGGTTGTGTCGGATACCCAACACATCAGGGATGGCGATCTGACTCATCCGACGGCGTCGGAGCGCGCCGCGCATTACCGTGAATTGGTGGACCGGCGCCTGGCGCTCGCCCGCACGACGACCTCGCCGCAAGCGCCAGGCGGCGCACCTCGAGCTCGCCGCCCTGTGGACCCGCCTCGCTGGCGAAGCCGATCCCCAGGCGCAGGCTCCCGTCTTGGAGGCGGCGGACGAGCCGCGAGCCTTCGCCGAGACGGTGGCCGGCGCCGAGGGCGGGCCGGCCTCGCGGGCCTAGACGCGGCCGCGTCGCCGCTGGTGAAGCTGGTCGCCCGCGTCGGCTGGCAGCCGTAGATACCAGAGGATCGAGATGAAGGTGACCGAGCCGATGATCGCGAAGGCCGGCGTCACCGTGTCCCAGGTCAGCCGCGTCTCATGCCGCCAGAGGCTCACGAAATGCAGCAAGGTGGCGGCCAGGCCGATGCCCACCGACTGGACCAGCTGCTGGCTCATCGACGAGGCCGTCGAGGCGCGGCTCATCCGGTCCTGCTCGATGTCGGCATAGGCGAGGCCGTTCAGGCTCGTGAACTGCAGCGAGCGGAAGAAGCCGCCCACCGCCAGCACGCCCATGATCAGCCAGTGCGGCGTGCTGGGCCGGAAGAGCGCGTACAGCATGAAGGTGCTCGAGCAGATGAAGCCGTTGGCCACGAGCACGGTCCGGAAGCCGAAGCGGCGCAGGATGGGGGGCGCGGTGGTCTTCATCACCAGGGCGCCTGCGGCCGAGATGAAGGTCATCAGCCCGGCGCGGAACGCCGACATGCCGAAGCCGATCTGCAGCAGCATGGCCAGGAGGAACGGCGTCGCGCCCATGGCGACGCGGAAGAAGGCGCCGCCCACCACGCCGGTCTGGAAGGTCTTCACCCGGAAGATCGACAGGTCGATGATCGCATGCGGGTTGTTGCGCGCGTGCAGCCAGTAGAGGGTGAAGCAGACCGCCGCGATCGCGAACAGCCCCGCCACCTGGGCGGCCGGCAGGAAGTTCCGCCCGAGGTTCTCGAAGCCGAAGATCATCGCCGCCAGGCCGACACCGGTGAGCGCGATGCCCATCCAGTCGAGCGGCGAGACCTGCTGCTCCTTCACGTTCGGCACGAACGCCCGCACGAGGGTCACGCCGACGATCGCGACCGGCAGGTTGATGTAGAAGATCCAGCGCCAGTTGAAGAAGGTGACGATGGTGCCGCCGAGGATCGGGCCGATCACCGGGCCGACCAGCGCCGGCATGGTCAGCACCGACATGGCGCCCACGAGCTCGTTCTTGGGGGTGGTGCGCAACAGGACCAGGCGTCCGACAGGCGCCATCATGGAGGCCGCCACGCCCTGGAAGATCCGTCCGACGATCAGCTCCGGCAGGTTCTGGGCGAAGCCGCAGCCGGCCGACGACAGTGCGAACAGCACCATCGAGGTCATGAACACCTTCTTCGCGCCCAGCTTGTCGGCCATCCAGCCCGACACCGGCAGGCACACCGCCGAGGCCAGCAGGAACATGGTCATGGTCATGTTCAGCCGGACCGGATCGACGTGCAGCGCACGCGCGATGGTCGGCAGCGCGTTCGACATGACGGTGGCTTCCAGCGTCTGCATCAGCAGCGCCGAACCGATGATCGCCGGGATGATCCAGCCGCGGGCGATCGCCTCGCGCTCGCTGGCCATCTCCAGCGCGTCGGAGGTGATCTCCGGGGCTTCCAGGACGCGGTCGGCGGGGCTCACGGCTCGACGCTCGCCAGCTTGAGGAGCGGCTCGGCCGCGTCGGCCAGCTTTTCGCGTTCGGCCGGCGAGAGCTTCTTCAGGCGCGCGGCCAGCCAGTCGTTCCGGTGACGCTTGATCGCCTCGATGCGCCGGACCCCTGCGGCGGTCACGGCCAGTCCGGAGCGGCGTCCGTCCTCGGCGTCGTCGCTGCGCCGGACAAAGCCCGCGGCTTCCAGCCGCTTCACATGGCTCGACATGGTGGGCCGCGAGGTCTGCTCGGCGTCGGCGAGATCGCAGACGCCGATGCCGGGGTTCTTCTGGATCTGCGCGAGGATCAGTGAATCCTGGGCGGAGATGCCCGCCTTCTGGCCCTCCTGGCGAAGCCGGCGCGAGACGCGCAACAGCGCCGGACGCAACGCCTCGGCGAGGTTCAGGATATCGAGTTTGTCGAGAGCTACGTCCACGAGGAGGCCTAGGTAGTTAGGTTGTCGAACTATCCATAAGCGCGAGTCGTTCCGTAATCAACGGACTCGGCGCCGCAGCTCAGTCGCGGCGAAGGCTCGGCTTGTCGTCGGCCGGACGCGCGTCCCAGACGGAAGGATCATCCGCTGGCGCGACGGCGACGTCCTCCACCGGCGGCGCCGCTTCGCGATAGCCTTCCTCGCTCGCTTCCGATTGCTCGTCGGGCGGCATCGGCGCATCCGGTCTGAAGGTGGCCCGCATCTTCACGAGCTGATCGCGGTCGGGTTCCAGCCACACCTTGTCGCGCCGATCGCCGGTGGCGATGGGCTCGGACCTGATCGGAGCATCGTCTTTCCCGGACATCGGAGCCTCCGCCGCGACAAGCGACGCGGGCGGAGGCCGGTTCCTTGCGTTCGTCGCCGAGCGCTAGAGCACGCTCAGCATGTCGGCCACCAGGGGATGGCGCACGATGTCGCGCTCGCCCAGCCGAACCACCGCAATATTCGGCAGCTGCTCCAGCCGTTCCGACACCGGCGCGAGGCCGGAGAGCTCGGGCAGCAGGTCGGACTGGTTGGGATCGCCGGTGACCACCATCGTCGAATGCCAGCCGAGCCGGGTCAGCAGCATCTTGAGCTGCACGTAGGTGCAGTTCTGGGCCTCGTCGATGACCACGAAGGCGTTGTTGAGCGTGCGGCCGCGCATGAAGCCAACCGGGGCGATCTCGATCGCGCCCTCCGCGAGCAGCGAGCGGACCCGCTTCATCGACAGCCGGTCGGAAAGCGCGTCGTAGAGCGGCCGCAGATAGGGCGCGAGCTTGTCTTCCGCGTCGCCGGGCAGGAAGCCGATCGACTCGCCCGCCTCGACCGCCGGACGCGACAGGACGATGCGGCCGACCCGGCCGGACTCCAGCGCCTCCACCGCCTTGGCGATCGCCAGGTAGGTCTTGCCGGTGCCGGCGGGGCCAAGGGCCATCACCAGGTTCTTCTCGTCGATGGCCGCGATCAGCTTCTCCTGGCCGGCCGACTTGGCCTTGATGGTCTTCAGGTAGCCCTGTTCACGATCCTCGTTGCTGTGAGCCAGCGGCGACCAGCCGCGATCGAGCGGCAGGCGGCGGATCTTGTCGTCCGCCTCGAACTGGCCGGCGTCGAATGCGCCGTCGCGCAGCTGTCGCTTCGTGGCTCGTTTGCTCATCAAGGCCTCCAGGGGGGCGTGAAAAAAGGGCGCATCCGGTGTGGATCGCCCTTGGGAAAATCGGTGCGGGGAAGCGGCGGGAGGGCCGGCCGGGCGGCTCGGCGTCCGGGACGCGTCCGGGCGGCGAAGCCCTCGAGAACAACAGACGCAGCGCCATCCAACTCCGTCCAGCGCAGGGCGATGGGGCCTTGGCGGCCCCGCGGCGGCCGAGAAAGGCTTCCGCCCGCTCGAATCGCCCGACTAAGATGACTCTATCGCCCTTTCCAAAGGGTTAAATGGACTGTTTGTCGCAAGAATTGGGGACTCGGGATGGCCGTTTACAATTTAGGGAATGTGACACCTGAATTGCCGAACGATGACGAATACTGGATAGCGCCAAGCGCCTCCGTAATTGGTCGAGTCATCCTCAAGAAAAATGCCTCCGTCTGGTTTGGCGCAACCTTGCGCGGCGACAACGACCCGATCACCGTCGGCGAGAACTCCAACGTCCAGGACGGCTCGGTCTGCCACACCGACCACGGCTCACCCTTGGTGATCGGGGCCAATGTGACCGTCGGCCACATGGTCATGCTTCACGGCTGTACGATCGGCGCCAATTCGCTGGTGGGCATCGGCTCGATCGTGCTGAACGGCGCCCGGATCGGGAAGAACTGCCTGATCGGCGCGAACTGCCTGATCACCGAAGGCAAGGAGATCCCGGACAATTCGCTGGTCATGGGCGCGCCCGGCAAGGTGGTGCGCGAGGTCTCGCAGGAGCAGGCGCGGATGCTGGCGGCCGGCGCCCTGCACTATGTGGAGAACTGGAAGCGCTTCAAACGCGAGCTCCGCGGCGTCTAGGCGAGGCCGAGCCGCCCCTCGAGCTCCGCGACCGCCGTCTTCGTCGCCTGGAAATGGACACCGCTGAGGCCCAGGGAGCGGGCGGCCTCCACGTGGCGGATGTCGTCGTCGGCGAAGACCACCTCGGCGGGCTCGGCCGCAAGACGCGCGAGCAGCGCCCGGAAGATCTCCGGGTCGGGCTTGGCGCAGCCGGCGTCGCACGAGGTGATCACGTGATCGAACAGGCCCGCCAGGGCCGGCCGCGCCTTCAGCTGCGCCTCGCTCGAGAGGCTGTTGGTCAGCGCCGAGACCGGCACGCCGCGCCGGCGGATCGCGCCGACCCAATCCGCCAGCGGCTGGTTGAAGTCGCTGAGGAAGGCCGCCTCGGCCAGGCTCTGCAGGGCGCCCGGATCGGCTTGCAGGCGTCCGCCCGCCCGGGCGTAGTAGGTCGCCGCCGAAATGCGGCCAAGCCGCGCCTCGCGCGCTTCCGGCGCGGCGGCGAGGAAGTCCTCCATCGCCGCGCGGCTGAGGCCGGTGCGCGCGCTCCACGCCGGCCAGAAGTCCTCCGCCGGCCAGCCGCGATAGAAAACGCCGCCGATGTCGAGCACGAGGAAGGCCATCGCCTGCGCATAGCCGGAGCCCGCCTCGCGGTCATCTGCCTTGACGGACCGTGCGTCGCCTGCCGAGGCTGGGGCAAAGAGGGAGCGCGAAATGACCTATGAATTCGTCCAGGTGGAGCGGGACGGACCGATCACCACGGTGATCCTCAACCGGCCCGAGGTGATGAACGCGCTGCATTCGCCGGCGCACTTCGAGCTGGACGAGGTGTTCAACGCCTTCGCGTCCGATCCGAGCCAGTGGGCCGCCATCATCACCGGCGCGGGCGAGCGGGCCTTCTCGGCGGGCAACGACCTGAAGCACCAGGCGAGCGGCGGACGCATGGGAAGCCCGCCCTCGGGATTCGCCGGCCTGACGAGCCGCTTCGATCTGACCAAGCCGCTGATCGCCGCGGTGAACGGCGTCGCCATGGGCGGCGGCTTCGAGATCGCGCTCGCCTGCGACATCATCGTGGCCTCGGAAGCCGCGGTGTTCGCCTTGCCGGAGCCGCGCGTGGGGCTGGCGGCGCTGGCGGGCGGTCTCCACCGGCTGCCGCGGGCGATCGGGACCAAGCGGGCCATGGGCATGATCCTGACCGGCCGGCGGGTCAGCGCGAAGGAGGGCTTCGAGCTCGGCTTCGTCAACGAGGTGGTCGCGCCTGGCGACCTGATGGCCGCCGCCAAGCGCTGGGCGCAGCAGATCTGCGAGCTTTCGCCGATGTCGGTGCGGGCCTCAAAGCAGGCGGTCTACCAGGGCCTGGACGAGACCAGCCTCGAGGCGGCCCTCAAAGGCCAAAGCAAGTATCCGGCCGTCGCGGCGCTCTACACGTCGGAGGATTTCGTCGAGGGCCCGAAGGCGTTCGCCGAGAAGCGCCCGCCGCAGTGGAAGGGGCGGTAGATCCCCTGACCTCCCGCCGCTTCGCGGCCGGAGGTAGCGCTTGCCAGAAAGTGACTCGGGCGTCAGGTTCGCCCGCCTGATCAGCGTTTAGGAGCGTCCGCGTTGGACCGCTACGACTACATCATCATCGGGGCGGGCTCGGCCGGCTGCGTGCTGGCGAACCGCCTCTCCGAAGACCCGGCGGTCAAGGTCCTTTTGCTGGAGGCGGGCGGCAAGGACTCCTCGATGCTGATCAAGATGCCGGCCGGCGTCGGCGGCCTGATCGGCAAGCAAGGCCCCTACAACTGGGGCTTCTGGACCGAGCCCGAGCCGAACCTGGAGAACCGCAGGCTCTGGTGGCCGAGGGGCAAGGGCTGGGGCGGCTCGTCGTCGATCAACGGCATGATCTACATCCGCGGCCATGCGCGCGACTACGACCAGTGGCGCCAGATGGGGCTCGCCGGCTGGGCCTACCGGGACGTGCTGCCCTACTTCCGGCGCGCCGAGAGCTTCGAGGGCGGGGCCGATGCCTGGCACGGCGGGGAGGGGCCGCTGCACGTCTCGAAGGCCGCCTCGCCGAACCCGATCTACCGCGCCTCGATCGAGGCCGGCGGGCAGGCCGGCTATCCGCTGACCGACGACTTCAACGGTTTCCAGCAGGAGGGCTTCGGGCCCTACCAGCTGACCATCAAGGACGGCCAGCGCTGGAGCGCCGCGCGCGCCTATCTGCATCCGGCGCTCACGCGGCCGAACCTCACCTGCCTGACCGGCGCCAGGACCACGCGGATCCTGGTCGAGAACGGCCGCGCGGCGGGGGTCGAGGTGCTGGTCGGCAAATCGAAGTCGCCGCGCACCATCCACGCCGAGGCCGAGGTGCTGCTCTGCGCAGGCGCGGTGCAGTCGCCGCACATCCTGCAGCTCTCCGGCATCGGTGATCCGGACGAGCTCTCGCGTCATGCGATCCCGACCGTGACCGCGCTGAGGGGCGTCGGCGCGAACCTGCAGGACCACCTGGACGTGACGCTCTGCTACGAGTGCCCGCAGCCGATCACCGTCTATTCGCTGCGCAAGGGGATCGTCCGCACCCTCGGCGTCGGCCTGAACTACGCCCTGTTCGGCAAGGGCCTCGGGCGGCAGAACTTCCTGGAATCCGGCGCCTTCCTGCGCTCGCGGCCGGACCTCGACCGGCCGGACCTGCAGGTCCACACGGTGCTCGCCATCATGCAGGACCACGGCAAGGTGAGCGTCGAAAAGGACGGCTTCACCTTCCACGTCTGCCAGCTGCGGCCCGAGAGCCGCGGCCGGATCGGGCTGAACTCGGCCGATCCGCTGGCCGATCCGGCGATCTTCGCGAACTACCTGGCGACCGAGGAGGACCGCCGCGCGATCCGCCAGGGCGTCACGATGCTGCGCGAGGTCGCCCGCCAGCCCGCCTTCGACGCCTATCGCGGCGCGGAGTTCTCGCCCGGCGACGCCGTGCGGTCCGACGCCGACATCGACGCCTGGATCCGCCGCACCGCCGAGACGATCTATCACCCGGTCGGGACCTGCCGCATGGGCGCGGACGGCGATCCGATGGCAGTCGTCGACGGCGAGCTGAAGGTGCAGGGGCTCGCAGGCCTGCGCGTCGTCGACGCCTCGGTCATGCCGACGCTGGTCGGCGGCAACACCAATGCGCCCACCATCATGATCGCCGAGAAGGCCGCCGACATGATCCTCGGCCGCCAGGCCCTGGCGCCGCAGGATGCGCCCGTCTTCGGGGACGGCCGCAAGGCGGCGTGAGCCTCATTTCGCGCCGGCGGGCTTGACCTCCAGCTTCCAGGCCTTGGCGTCGGCCAGCAGGTCGACGGCCGATTTCTGGACGTCGGCGGCGCTCACCCGCTCGGTCCCGGGCAGCAGTTGGCGGATCGCATCCAGCTTGCGCGGGTCCGCCTGCGCCCCGGAGAGCTCCGTCAGCCAGTAGCCGTTGGTCACCCGCGCCTTCTCCATCTCCTCCAGCCTGGGCGTCTTGGCCCGCTGCAGCTCGTCGGCTGTCGGCCCCTTGGTCCGCAGGTCGGCGGCGATCTTGGCCACGTCGGCGAAGAAGCCGTCGAGCTTGGCCGGCGGCACCTCGACGCTGGCGGAGATGTAGCCCCAGTCCTTCCAGGTGAGGCTGTGGTTGTAGCTCACCGAGGGGGAGTAGGTGACGCCCTGCGCCTGGCGCAGCTGCTCGATCAGGCGCAGCCCCATCACTTCGCCGAGGATCGCGTCGTTGCGGGCCCGCTGCGGGTTCGACCAGAAGTCCGGCGCGGGCCAGGCGACGAAGCCGATCGCCTGGTCGGCGCGGCCCTTATGGGTCAGCACCACCGGCTGGGCGGCGCCCTGCGGGAAGCCCATCTGGCGTTCGGAATCCGGCGGCGGGGTCGGCGCCGGCCTCGGCGGCAGCGTCCCGAAGGTGGCCGCGACCGCCTCCGTCGCCTCCTCGGGGGTCACGTCGCCGATCACCACCACCTCGATGGAGTCGTTCGCCAGGTGCGGGGCGACCGAGGCTTGCAGGTCCGAGAGGTTGGCGGCGTCGATCTCCTGCCGGCTGGGGTAGGTCCACCGCCGGTCGCCGGCGTGCAGCAGCCCCTGCAGGTCGCGCGAGAAGACGCCGCTGTCGGTGGCCTCGAACTGGTTCTCCAGAGTCCTCGCCTCGTTCTTGACGTGGGCGAAGGCTTCCGGCCGCCAGCCGGGTTCGGTCACATAGGCCGCGAGCACCTGCATCTCGGTGGGCAGGTCTTCGCGACGGGTCGCGCCGGACAGCACGAAGGCGTCGTCCAGCATGCTGAACCGGGCGCTGAACACCTTGGCCGCCAGCACGCGCTCCATGTCCTCGCTGCTGATCTTCTTCAGGCCGCCTTCGATCAGCGCGTCGGAGGCCCAGCGCAGGCTCTGCCGATCGCGCGGCAGATCGGCCAGGCCGTGGCCGACGTTCACACGGATGAGCACCTGGTCGGCGGAGAACTTGGTCGGCTTCACCGTCAGGCGCACGCCGTTCTCGAAGCGCATGAAGGTGGTGTCGAGGTCGGTGACGTCCTTGGTGTCGGCGACCTTGCCCGGCGCGCCGAAGCTCTCGTACGGCCAGCTCACCTGCGTGGGCGCCGCCGGCGCGGATACCGGCGTCTTCCCGGCCGCCTCGAAGGCCGCGAGCAGGGTGGCGTCGCCGCCCTCCACCGGCTTGGGCGAGGCCATGAAGACCAGCGGCCCCGAGCCGCGGAAGATCGACTTCAGCGCCTCGGAGACCTCGCCGGCCTTGAGGCCCTTCACCGTCTCCTCGAAGAACGCGAGGTCCTGTTCGGGGTTGGTGACCACGTCCTGGTCGGCGAGCGAGCCCACCACCTGGTCGGCGATGGCCGCGGGCCGCCGCGTCGCCTGGCCGGCCACCTGCGCCTTCAGGAGCGCGCGGACCTCGACGATCTCGCGGTCGAGCTCATCCTGGCGCACGCCGTATTCGATCGCGCGGCGGGTCTCCTGGTCCGCGGCGGCGAGCGCCGGGCGCCACTTGCCGGGCTCGGCGTTGACCGTGACCATCGTGATCTCGGCCGAGTGCTCCTCGTCGAACTTGAACGCCGCCGCGCCAAGGAACGGCGGGGCGGCGGAGCGGGCCAGCGCCTGGAAGCGCCGGTTCATCACCTGGAACCCGAGCTGCTGGATCAGGTCGCGCCGGCGCTTGGCGAGCGTGTCGGGCGCAAGGTCCGGCGGCCGGACCCAGGCGATCTGGATGGAGAGCGGCGCGCCTGGATCGATCGCCACGCGGGCTTCGGCGCCGCGCGGCTTCACCGGGCCGAGGTCGGGATCGGAACCGGCCGGACCCACCGGCTTCATGTCGCCGAAGCGGGCGCGGATCTTGGCCTCGATCGCCGCCGGATCGAAGTCGCCCACCACGACCAGCACCAGGCGCTCGGGCCGATAGTAGCGGTGGTAGAAGTCGGCGATCAGGCTGACCGGCGCGCTCTGCAGCACCTGGGTCTTGCCGATCGGATAGCGCATCGTCAGCCGCTGGCCCGGGAGCAGGAAGGCGAAACGATCCTTGAAGATACGGTAGGCCGGGGTGTCGCGGCTGCGCTCCTCCGACAGCACGACGCCGCGCTCGTGGTCCATCGCCGCCTGGGAAAGCGTGAGGTTCGAGGCCGCCTCCCGCATCAGCATCAGCGCGGTGTCGACGGTGTCGTCGTCGGTCTTCGGAAGGTCGAGCTTGTAGACGGTCTGGCCGAAGCTGGTGGAGGCGTTGGTGTCGGCGCCGAACGCCAGGCCATGCCGCTGCAGGATCTTGATCATGTCGTTCTCGGGCACCGCCTTGGAGCCCTTGAAGGCCATGTGCTCGAGGAAGTGGGCGAGGCCCTGCTGGGCATCGGTCTCGTCGAGGGAGCCGCCATCCACCCACAGCCGGATCGCCGCCTGGCCCGGCGGGACGGGCTGCCGCTTGATCGCATAGCGCATGCCGTTGGGCAGGGATCCGAAGCGGATCTCGGGGTCGGGCTTCACGTCGGAGCGGGCCTGCGGCCATTCGCCCGGCTTCAGCTTCAGCGGGCTGGCCGCTTCGCCGCGCCCCAGGTGGGGCAGGTGCGGCAAGGGCAGGGCGGCGGCGAAACCGGTGACGAGCAGGGAGAATGCGGCGGCGAGGGCGAGCCCCGCGCGCAGGGGACGGATCATCGAGGGGTCCTGGAAAGGGCGGAGACCAGCGTGCGCAACAAACCTGCTCGATGCGGCGAGGGCAAGGCGAGATCACGGCCGAGGTCGCGCGGCGCGGCGTTCGCGACTACATGGGAAACGATGACGGCGTCGTACTTCCAGGAAACACCTGCGCGGGGACCATGGTCGGGGCAGGAGCCCGAGAGCGAGGCCCGGCGGCCCGACCGCGAACCGGTGTTCAACGCCCCCTGGCCGGCGATCGCCCTGGTGGTGGTGATCGTCGGCGGCTACGCCCTGCAGAGCCGGCTCTCGGACGAGTTCGTCATCGCCGGCTACGCCTTTTCGCCGGCCGCGCTCCTGCAGCACCGCTGGGCGACCCTGGTCACCGCGCTGTTCCTGCACGGCAACTGGGGCCACGCGTTGATGAACGCCGCCTTCGCCCTGGCTTTCGCCACCCCCGTGGCGCGCTTCTTCGGCGTCCGCCTGGCTGGGGCGGCGCTGTTCTTCAGCTTCTATCTCGTCTGCGGCGTGCTCTCGAACCTGGGTTACGCGGCCGTGCATTGGGGCAGCGCCGCGGCCCTGGTCGGCGCCTCGGGCGCGCTCTCCGGCCTGATGGGCGCGGCCGCGCGGCTGATCGCCGGCGGCGGCCGGCTGGGCCGCATCTTCTCCTCGCCGGTGATCGGCATGGGCGCAGCCTGGGTGATCGTGAACCTGCTGATCGGAGCCCTCGGCGGCGCCTTCGTGCCGGGGACCGGCGGCGCCGGGATCGCCTGGGAGGCGCACATCGCTGGATTCCTGGCCGGCGTCCTGCTGATCGGCCCGTTCGCCCGCATCGGCCGCCGCGCCTGAGCGCCGCTCACGCGCGCGTGCTTTGACTCCTGGCCATTCTGCGCAACGCTGTTCTTCGACTGACGCGAAGGAGCGAGCGCATGCTGGTCTCGCAGATCCTGAAGTCCAAAGGCGACCTGGTGTTCACCGTCGCCCCTTCCGAGACGCTCGCATCGGCGGCGGCCCTGCTGCACTCGCGCCGGGTGGGCGCGCTGGTGGTGCTCGAGGCCGAGCAGGTGGTCGGCATCATCTCGGAGCGCGACCTCGTCAGGGCGGTGGCGCAGACCGGGGCCGCGGCGCTCGAGACGCAGGTCTCCCGCCACATGACCAAGAACGTGCTGTTCGCCGAGCCCGGAGAAACGGTGGATTCCTTGATGGGCCGGATGACCGACCGCCGCATTCGTCACTTGCCGGTCTGCAAGGCCGAGCGGCTGGTGGGGCTGGTCTCGATCGGCGACCTGGTGAAGGCGAAGATCTCCGAAGTCGAGGCCGAGGCCGACGGCCTCAAGGCCTATATCGCCGCCAGCTAGAGTTTCCCTCCGGACGGAGGGCTGGAAGCCGGCCGCCCGCCGGCGAGAGAGGCGGGGAAGGACAAAGGCGCCTTCCCCGCCCGTTCTTTGCGTGGCGCTAGCCGGCGGAGCGCAGGATCCCGGCGCCCTCGGAGGTCGCGGCCTCGGCCAGGCTGTAGCCTTCCAGCACCTGGGCGGTGGCGTCGCGGGCGCGGAGCAGCGCTTCGCGCAGCGCGCAGGTCGCGACGTCTTCGCAGTCGTCGCACTTGCGGAAGCCGAGCCGCGGCGAAACGCACGGGGCGAGCGCCAGCGGCCCCTCGATCACCCGGATCACCTCCGCGAAGCTGATCTCGGCCGACGGCCGCGACAGGACGTAGCCGCCGAACTTGCCGCGCCGGCTGATCACCAGGCCGTTGCGGGAGAGCTCGAGGAGGATGGCCTCCAGGAACTTGCGCGGCGCGTCGGCCCTGAGCGCCAGCTCGCCCGAGGTGAGCTGCTCGCCCTCGGCCCGGGCGAGCTCGACGAGCGCGCGCAACGCATAGCGCGCCTTCTGGGAAAGCATGAACGCCACCTCCGCCTTCTCTTTAAGAGGGTTGGCCGGGCGCGCAAGCGAGCGCGGGCGGGGCGGCGAACGGGTCGCAGGGCCGCGGAGCCCGCGGAAGAGAGCTTTCCCGCCGTAGGGTCGTGCCGCGCGCCGTTCGCCTGGACCCTTGGTTGACAGGCCCCCGGACGGCCCCTAGATAGCCGCCTCCCGCGGGAAGACCCGTCCATTTCGGCGACGCAAGGCAGGTGGCGAAAGTCGCTTGCTTTTCACCTCGAACTGACTATTTTCCCCGCGTTCAATCGAATCGCTACGGACCTTTTGGGGCATCCCCCGGGCGGCCCAGAGCGGATTTTGCGCCGAATTCTCATGCTTTTCAGAAGCTTGGGCCGCGGCGAAAAAGTCCGAAAGGATCGATTGACACCCAAATGGGCGGCCCGTAGATAGCCGCCTCCGCCCGCCACCGGGGTCAAGCGGTGGGGCCGGCGAAGCCGGTCGGGTCTTTGACATCGTTGATTTGGAAAGAGAAACGCAGGCGGCGGCGTCCTGGCGACAGTCCTAACCAGACTGTCTCGACGCTGACTGTGACTGCGGTCTCTTGAAGACACCATAATATGGATCGCCCCCGGCTTCGGCCGCGGGAGGTCTGTGTGATGGGAACTCGTCAAGAACTACGCAGACTATAGCCAGCCGGTTCTCTAACAGAACTGGTTACGCAGAAAGTCAGAACGTCAACTCAACCTGAGAGTTTGATCCTGGCTCAGAGCGAACGCTGGCGGCAGGCCTAATACATGCAAGTCGAACGCACCTTCGGGTGAGTGGCGGACGGGTGAGTAACGCGTGGGAACGTGCCCTAAGGTACGGAACAACTGAGGGAAACTTCAGCTAATACCGTATGTGCCCTTCGGGGGAAAGATTTATCGCCTTAGGAGCGGCCCGCGTTGGATTAGCTAGTTGGTGGGGTAAAGGCCTACCAAGGCTACGATCCATAGCTGGTCTGAGAGGATGATCAGCCACACTGGGACTGAGACACGGCCCAGACTCCTACGGGAGGCAGCAGTAGGGAATCTTGCGCAATGGGCGAAAGCCTGACGCAGCAACGCCGCGTGAGGGATGACGGCTTTCGGGTTGTAAACCTCTTTCAGCAGGAACGAAATT
>NZ_JAICYI010000026.1 GCF_025934275.1 Phenylobacterium sp. | reverse complement strand
TGCTCCCAGAACAGCCACTCGAGCATCCTGGCCCGTTCATAGGCGTCCTGCGGGATCAGCTCGGAGCCTTCGGCGAGGTGCAGGATGATGGCGTTGGACTGGGCCAATGGCCGCCCGTCGTCGAGGATGACCGTGGGAACCTGACCGGCCGGATTCATCGCCAGGAACGCCGGAGTCCGCGTCTCGGCCTTCTGGACGTCGGTCTCGATCCACTCGTACGGCAGCCTCAAATGATCGGCCGTCCACTTCACCTTCAGGCAGTTTCCGGAGATGGAGTCCCCATAAATTCTCAAAGCCCGACTCCTCTACGGCCGAGCTAGGAATTCTGCTCAACCGCTCGGAAACGCAAGCGATCCTGTCTAACCGGATCTGTTAGGAAAACTGACAGACCAGCCTGCCGCATCGGGACGGGGTTGCCCTTAACCATTTTTGCGGGGTACGAGTTTCGGGCACACCAGCTCAACGACGAAGGAGACGCCGTCAATGCGACGCCGCCTCGCCGCCCTGGCCGCTCTTCCCCTTCTCGCCTTGGGTTCGAACGCGCATGCCGCGTCCTCCGATCCCGTCGGCGACCTGATTATGTCCGTGGTCACCGGCACGTTGCCGACCGGCCCGGTGTTCAATCTCAAGGCGACGCTCTATCACGCGGGCGCCAAGGGCGTGGGGGCGCTGGATTCCCTGGGCTGCAAGGTCGTCGCCATGCGCACCGTGGCCGTCGACAAGAACCTGATCCCGAAGCGGTCGATCCTGTTCATCAAGGAGACCGTCGGCATGAAGCTGCCCGACGGCTCGATCCACGACGGCTACTGGTACGCCTCCGACACCGGCGGCGCGATCAAGGGCAAGCGGATCGACCTCTACACCGGCTCGCGCGCCTCGCGCGCCGCCCAGGCGCTCAACCTGGCGCGGCTGACGGCGATCAAGGTCGGGGACTTCAAGGGCTGCCCGCCGGGCTGACCGCCTTCCGCTGGTCCCCCCGAGGCGGGAAGCGAAGCGGAACTTCAACGTCCCGGACTCGCAAGATCGAGCCGCCGGCGAACGGGCGCGGCTCGACGTCTGATTCAGCTGGGTATCCCGGCTTTCGCGGGGATGAGCGGAGTGTGAATGGCCATCACTGAAAAGCCGAACTTCTTCGTTCTCAGCGGCGGGCCCGGCGCAGGCAAGACCACGCTCCTGCGCCGCCTGGAGTCCATGGGGGAGCTGGTGGTCGAAGAGAGCGCCCGCGCGGTGATCCGCGAAGCCCCGGCGGCGCGCGGCGGAGAGGCCTTCTTCCGCCGGATCGCGCAACGCGACATCGCCGACTTCGATCGTCTGGCCGCGGAAACCCGCCGCGTCTTCTTCGACCGCGGGCTGATGGACTGTTATGGCGCCGACGGCGTGCCGCCGTGGCCGGAGCTGGAAGCCGCCATCCGCACCCGTCGGTACGGCGAGACGGTCTTCGTGTTCCCGCCCTGGCGGGAGATCTACAGCACCGACGCCGAGCGCATCCAGGACTTCGCTCACGCCGAGCGCGTGTTCGGGATCGTCATGGGCCTGCTGCCAAGGCTCGGGTACCGACCGCTGGTGGTCCCGATCGGCACGGTCGAGGAACGCGCCCGTTTCGTGCTCTCGAGGGCTCAGGTCTCGACGAAGGCGCGCTCCAGCACGAAATCGCCGGGCTCCGCGATCGAGCCCTCGACGTAGCCGCGATCGAGCAGCTGGCGCTTCAGGCCGGCGAGAACCGAGGGGCCGCCGCAGAGCATCACCCGATCCACCGCCGGATCGAACGGCGGATTGCCGAGGTCGCGGAACAGCTGGCCGCTCTCGATCAGGTCGGTGATCCGGCCCTGTGTCTTGAACGGCTCGCGGGTGACGGTCGGATAGTATTTGAGCTTCGGGACGATCAGGTCGCCAAGGTATTCGTCGTTGGGCAGGTCATGCTCGAAGAGCTGGCGGTAGTTGAGGTCTGCGACGTTGCGCACCGTATGGGTGACGATCACCTCCTCGAAGCGCTCGTAGACCTCCGGATCGCGGGCGAGCGACAGCCAGGGCGCAAGCCCGGTGCCGGTCCCCAGCATGTAGAGCCGCTTGCCGGGCTTCAGCCCGTCGAGCACCAGCGTGCCGGTGGGCTTGCGGCCGACCAGCACCTCATCGCCCACCTGGATGTTCTGCAGCCGGGAGGTGAGCGGACCGTCCGCCACCTTGATCGAATAGAACTCGAGGTGGTCCTCCCAGGCGGGCGAGGCCACCGAGTAGGCGCGCACCAGCGGCTTGCCGTTGGGCAAGGTGAGGCCGACCATCACGAACTGGCCGCTCGTGAAGCGGAAACCTGGATCGCGCGTCGTGCGGAAGGAGAACAGGCTCTCCGTCCAATGCTGGACCCAGGTCACGGTCTCGACGAGGAAGGCGCTGGAGACCTTCGGGGCCGGCTGGGCCACGATCACATCCGTCATTGAACTCTCTGGTTTGTTTAAGCCCGGCGGTCCTAGATGTCGCCGCCCACGTTTGGCGCAGTCCCCGGCGCACGCGCCAGATGGATGCCGCACTCGGTCTTGTCGGACCCTTTCCAGCGTCCGGCGCGGAGACTCTCGCCGTCCTCGACGGGTGCGGTGCAGGGCCAGCAGCCGATCGACGGGAAACCCTGCTCGACCAGCGGGTGGGCGGGCAGGTCGTGCTCGGCCATGTAGGCGTCGAGCTCGGCCTTCGCCCAGTTGGCCAGCGGATTGAACTTCACCTTGCCGTCCGTCTGCTCGACCACCGGCAGAGACAGCCGCGCGCCGCCGTGGAAGCGCTTGCGCCCGGTGATCCAGGCGTCGAACTCAGCCAGTCCGCGATCCAGCGGCAGCACCTTGCGGATGTGGCAGCAGGTGTCGGTGTCGGTCTCCCACAGCTTCGCCTGCGGATCCGTGGTCGCCAGGTCGTGGTAATGCGGGCGCAGGTCGCGGACGTCCTTCAGGCCGAGGCGCGCCGCCAGCATCCGGCGGTAGTCCAGCGTCTGGCCGAACAGCATGCCGGTGTCGAGGAACAGCACCGGAATGTCGCGGCTCACCTGGGCCGCCAGATGCAGCAGCACCGCCGATTCCGCGCCGAACGACGAGACCAGAGCCAGCTTCTCGCCGAAGGTCTCGTGGGCCGCCTCCAGCACCGTCAGCGGATGGGCATGGCGCAGCTCCGCATCCAGGCGTTGGACGCGCGGCGGCTGCGGGCGGCGGATGTCGTCGAGGGCCAAACTCACGAACTGCGCTCCACGAAAGCGGGGACGCGCGCGTCGACCCCGCGTTGGTACACATGGCGGTAGCGGCGGGTGGCCCTTTCCCACTGCTCCGGGGTGGATCCGTCGGCGGGCTCGAAGGCGTCGAAGCCGCAACGGAGCATGAAGCCCGCCTGCTCGCGCAGCACGTCGCCGCAGGCGCGCAGCTCGCGAGGGAACTTGAACCGGTCCCTGAGGATGCGGGCGTTGGAGTAGTGCCGCCCGTCGAGGAACTTCGGGAACTTGAGCGCGACGACCGCGATCCTCGGCAGGTCGTAGGCCAGCGCCTCCACTTCCTCGTCGGTGGTCAGGCGCACGCCAACCGAGCGGCCGTCGGAGAGCAGCCCCTCGCCTTCGGTCTGGAAGCGGGCGAGCGACAGGATCACATCGCCCGGCGGCAGCGCCTCCTCGTCATCCACATGGGTGAACGGGTCGTTGGCCAGCACCATGCAGCCGCCCTGCGACTTAATGAGCGTCGGCATAGACGGCCTCCTTGAAGGGGGCGACGCCGGTGCGCCGGAAGGTGTCCAGGAAGCGCTCGCCCGCCGTCCGCTCGCGCAAATAGACCTCGACCATCTGCTCGACGGCCTCGGCGACCTTGTTGGCCGGCAGCGCGGGCCCCAGGATCGAGCCCAGCGCCGCATCTTCGGCGCCGGACCCGCCAAGGGTGACCTGGTAGAACTCCTCGCCCTTCTTATCGACGCCCAGGATGCCGATGTGGCCCACGTGGTGGTGGCCGCAGGCGTTGATACAGCCGGAGATGCGGATCTTCAGCTCGCCGATCAGTTCGGCGCGCTCAGCGTCGTCGAAGCGGCGGGCGATGTCCTGGGCGATCGGGATCGCTCGGGCGTTGGCGAGCGAGCAGTAGTCCAGGCCCGGGCAGGCCACGATGTCCGTGACCAGGTCCATGTTGGGCGTCGCCAGCCCCGCCGCCTTGAGCGCCGCGTGCACCGCCGGCAGATCGTCCAGCCTCACGTGGGGCAGCAGCAGGTTCTGCTGATAGTTCACGCGGATGTCGTCGAGCGAGTAGCGCTCGCCGAGCTCGGCCACGACCTCCATCTGCTCGGACGTGATATCGCCGGGCGTCTGGCCCGGCGTCTTCAGCGAGACGTCGGCGATCGCGTAGCCCGGCTGCTTGTGCGGATGGACGTTGTGGCGCGTCCAGCGGGCGAACTCGGGATCGGCCGCCTTGGCCTGTTCGAAGGCCTCGGAGGCGGGCGCCAGCGTTGCGAATTTCGGCGTGAACCAGCCGCGGATGCGGGCAAGCTCGGTGTCGGGCAGGTCGACCGGCTCTTGCTCGGACTTCTCCCACTCGGCCTCGACTTGCTTGGCGAACTCCTCGGCGCCGAGCGAGGCGACCAGCACCTTGATGCGCGCCTTCCAGATGTTGTCGCGCCGGCCGTAGCGGTTGTAGACGCGCAGGATCGCCTGCAGATACGACAGCAGGTGACGGGTCGGCAGGAACTCGCGGATCGTCGGGCCCAGATAGGGCGTCCGGCCGAGGCCGCCGCCCACCATCACCTCGAACCCCAGCTCGCCGCTCCGCCCGCGCCGCAGCGCCAGGCCGATGTCGTAGACCCGGAGCGCCGCCCGGTCCTTGGCGGCCGCCGTGACCGCGATCTTGAACTTCCGCGGCAGGAACGTGAACTCGGGGTGCAGCGTCGACCACTGGCGGATCGCCTCGGCCCAGACCCTCGGGTCGTCCAGCTCGTCGGCGGTCGCGCCGGCGTAGGGGTCCGCGGTGATGTTGCGGATCACGTTGCCGGAGGTCTGCATGGCGTGCATCTCGACCTCGGCGAGATGCTCCAGGATCTCCGGCGCGTCCTTCAGCTTGATCCAGTGGAGCTGCAGGTTGGTCCGCGTCGTGAAGTGGCCGTAGCCCTTGTCGTACGTCTTGGCGATGTAGGCGAGCTTGCGCAGCTTCCTGGCGCTGAGCGTCCCATAGGGGATCGCGATCCGCAGCATGTAGGCGTGCAGCTGCAGATAGAGCCCGTTCATCAGGCGGATGCGCTTGAACTGGTCCTCGGTGAGCTCGCCGGCCAGCCGGCGGTTCACCTGTTCGCGGAACTCCGCGGCCCGATCGGCCACGAACTCCTTGTCGATGCCGTCATAGCGGTACATGCCGGCTCACTTCCGCTTGATCAGGTTGACCCGGCCGGTGGAGCGGGCCGCGCCGTGGGCGTGGCGGAGCGCCTCCACGTCCTCGCCGCCGACGGCCTGCTTGCCGTGCTGGGGATGATTGGTGGGGCCCAGGCACCGCACCCGTTCCCGGAAGCTCAGCGGCGCCCACAGGCCCTCGGAGTCGATCAGGTCGATCAGGTAGGGATCCACCACGACCGTGCCCTGCGCCTTGGCCTTGCCTTCGGCGTCCAGCGCCGCGGCCTCGTCGCCGAAGATCTGCGCCTCGGCGAACCGCTCGACCCAGCGGCCGTCCTTCCAGAACACCGCCTCGCCGTCAGCCAGCCGATTGCCGGTGAGCGCCTTCATGACCGCTCATTCCCGCGCAGGCGCGAATCCATGCTGAGATCGGGCCAAACGCCAGCGGGCATCAGGTCCTGCGCCATCGCCATGGCCTCGCCGACGATCAGCAGCGCTGGGCCGCTCAGCGCGGCGGCCGCTTCGGCGAGCCCGGCCAGCGTGGTGACCACGCGCCGCTCGTCGGCGCGCGAGGCGTTCTCGACGATCAGCGCCGGCGTCGAACTCGCCCCGCCGGCCGCCATCAGCCGCGCGGCGATCGGCGCCGCCATCGAGAGGCCCATGTAGATCACCACCGTCTGGTTCGGCCTGGCGAGCGCCGCCCAGTCGAGATCCGGCTCGCCGCCTTTCGCGGCATGGCCAGTCACGAAGGTCACCGCCTGCGCCGATCCGCGGTGGGTGAGCGGCGCGCCGGCGCTGGCGCCCGCCGCCAAGGCCGCGGTCACGCCGGGGATCACACGGCATTCAACGCCGGCCGCGCGGCAGGCTTCCAGCTCCTCGCCGCCGCGGCCGAAGATGAACGGGTCGCCGCCCTTCAGCCGCACCACCGTCAGCCCCTCGCGGGCGAAGGCTGTCAGCATGCGGTTGATCTCGTCCTGGCTGTAGGAGTGGCGCGACTTGCGCTTGGCGACCGAGATGCGGCGCGCGGCCGGCGGCGCGAGGTCGAGGATCGCGGCCGTGACCAGCCCGTCATGCACCACGACGTCGGCGCTCTGCAGCGCCTTCAGCGCCTTGAGGGTCAAGAGCTCGGGATCTCCGGGACCTGCGCCGACCAGCCACACCACGCCCGCGCGCGCGGGCGGACGTCCGCCCAGCACCACCAGGCGCTTGGGTCGCATTGCGCTGTCGCGTCGCTGCGGCATTAGCTTCTCTATAAGCTCCAAGCTCCAAATCGAGACGGGACGGAGTTTCCCCCGCCCCGCTCGCACCCGCCGGTGAAAAGGGCCGATACACCGGTGGACGCTTGCAATTAGGGCGGTCCGGCCCCACTTCGCAAGCCAAGGACTTCTGCCCGGGCTGTCAGGAATTCTCATGGAACGTACGCAGGAGCGCCGCCGTTTGCCGCCGCTCAACGCGCTCCGCGCCTTCGAGGCGGCCGCCCGCCACCTGAACTTCAGCCGGGCCGCCGACGAGCTCTCGGTCACCCCTGGCGCGGTCAGCCAGCAGATCCAGAACCTCGAGGACTATGTCGGCGCGGCGCTGTTCAAGCGTACGCCCAAGGGCCTCTTGCTCACCGACGCGGCGCAGACCGCGCTGCCGGCGCTGCGCGAAGCCTTCGACCGGCTGGCCGAGGCCGCCTCCCTGCTCACCGCCGCAGTCGATGGCCGGCGCCTGACGCTGACCGCCCCGCCCTCGCTCGCCGCCAAGTGGCTGGTGCCCAGGCTGGGCGCCTTCGAGCAGGCGCACCCCCAGGTCGATGTCTGGCTGCAGGCCGGCATGGAGATCGTCGACCTCACCGCGGGCGAGGTCGATCTGGCCATCCGCTACGGCTCGGGCCGCTATCCGGGCCTGGAGATCAAGCGACTGATGGGCGAGAGCGTCGTGCCGGTGATCAGCCCCGAACTGCACGACCAGAGCCCGCTCGCCTCGCCGAGCGACCTGGCCCGCCACGTGCTGCTGCACGACGGCTCGCCGGATCTCGACGACTCCTGCCCCGACTGGCCGATGTGGCTGGCGGCGCGCGGCGTGAAGGGGATCGACGGCGCCCGCGGCCCGCGCTTCAACCAGTCGAGCCTGGTGATCGAGGCGGCGGTCAACGGGCGCGGCGTGGCGCTCGCCAAGCGCACGCTCGCCCAGGCCGACCTGGAGGCCGGTCGGCTGATCGCTCCGCTGCAGATCGCGACCCAGGTCGACTTCGCCTACTACCTGGTGCACCCCAAGGCCAAAGGCCGGCTGCCGCAGGTCCGCGCCTTCGCCAGCTGGATCGAGGCCGAGGCGCGGGCGCACGAGGAGGCGCTGCGCACGATCGACAACGGCGCGGGCATCTAGCGAGCTGCCCTCAGGCGCGGGGATAGGCGGCGATCTCGGCGAGGGCCGCATCCAGCGCCCGCACCACCTCGGCCAGGCCGCCGGGGCCCTCCGCTTCGGCCTGGGCGCAGGCCTCGCCCAGCGCATGGGCGCCGATCCCGCGCGCCGAGCCTTTCACCGTGTGGGTCACGTCGCGCCAGCCCGGGTCCTGCGGATCCAGATGCGGCCGCCAGATGGCGGCCTGCTCGGCGAAGATGTCCAGGACCTCGCCGACGAGCCCCAAGTCGCCGGCCGCGAAGCGCTCCAGATAGGCGAAGTCCACCGCCTGCTGCGCCGCCTTCGGCATGCCTCGAACCTCCCCGCGCGCGCCTTGCCAACGTCGTGTTTTCGCGTATTTTCCGCGCCCTCGCCGCCGGCCCCCCTCTCGCACCGGGCCGGAGCGGGACGGGTGTATAGCTCAGTTGGTAGAGCAGCTGACTCTTAATCAGCGGGTCGTAGGTTCGAATCCTACTACACCCACCATTCTTTCAAAGACTTACCTGACGCCTAGCGCCGCGGGGCCTAAGCGGAGAGGATCCAGCCCGGCGGCAGGCTCGCCAGGTCGACACCCTGCAGGATCAGCTGCGCGCCGCCGGTGATGTCAATCACCACATCAGCCCCGGACTGGGCGACGGAGTAAGTCGCGCCCGCGGCGATCAGCACATGGTCGCCTTCGGCGGCGTGGAAGTCCGTGACCAGGTCGATCCCGGCGTCGCCGAAGCTGAAGAAGGTGTCGGCCCCCGTACCGCCGGTGATCGTGTCGTCGCCTCGGTCGCCGGACAGCCAGTCGTCGCCGGTTCCCCCGGTCAGCACGTCATCGCCCTGGCCGCCGCGAACCACGTCGTTGCCGTCGCCGCCATCGACGGTGTCGGCGCCGAGGTTGCCGTTCATCGTGTCGTCGCCGAGATCGCCGAAGAGCGTGTCGTCGTTCTTGCCGCCGAGCACGACGTCCGAGCCCGCGTCGCCATGCACCATGTCGTTGCCGACGTTGCCGTTCAGGCTATCGGGCCCGTCGCCGCCATGCATGGTGTCCTGGCCATCGCCGCCGCTGAGCACATCCGCCCCCGCGCCGCCCTGGACGAGGTCGTCGCCGCCGCCGCCGGTCAGGCTCGCGCCGGCATCGGGCGCACTCAGGGTTTCCGCCGCCGCCGGCGCCGCCACGCTGGCGTCCGAGCCGGAGACGTAGGGGTTGGAATCCCACGCCTTGATGTAGTCGATCTGCAGCGCATCGGACCCCCCCGTGGGGGACAGGTCGATGGGGCCGGCCCACGAGCCGCCCAGCGCCAGGTCGGCGAAGATCACATAGGCCTGGTGCATGTCCGCGGGCGTCGCTTCGGTGCGGGTCGCCACGCCGTCCACGTACCAGGTCAGCGTCGTGGCGGTCCAATCGAGCGCGAAGGTGTGGAACTGGCCGTCGTCCACGTTCACGCCGGATGCGTAGGACCCGCTCTCCGTCGCGCCGTGGGTGGCCTGCCACACCGCGCCGTGTTCCTTGCCGACGCTCTCCATGATGTCGACTTCGCCGGGGTTCCAGCCCGAGCTCGTCCCGCCGGCCGGCAGCATCCAGAACGCGTTCCAGGCGCCAGGATCGGTGGCGATCTTGGCCCGCATCTCGAAGAAGCCGTACTCCTGCGAGAACTGGGCCGTCGGGCCGCCGGTGAGCCAGGGCGCCAAGCCCCGCGTGGTGATCATGCCCGAAGTGAAGTCGTACCCCATCGCCAGCACTTCCGGGTTGGTCGTCTGGTGGGCGACCAGAGAGAGCACGCCGTTGCTGACCTGGTAGTTGCCGTCGTTGAAGTCGCCAGGGTGGCCGTTGAAGTAGGGGCCGGTGTAGAGTTCCTGCTCCCCCGGCAAAGTGTAGTCGTTTATCCCGCCGTAACCATAGTTGTCGCGCCAAACGCCGTTGGGGTTATACTGCGCATTCCAAACGCTTAGCGAATTGAAATCGTCACTGAACGTGAGGGTGGCCATACTATCCCCGACTGGTCCGCCGCTTGCCGCCGTTGGACCAGCAGTCTTAGTGACGGGGGGCTAATAAACCTTAAGCGCGTGAGGGCCCGGCCAGCGCCGAGGCCACCGGCCGGCGGCATTGGTCTGGCGGCGCGCAGGCCGCTATGTATAAGGAGCGGCGAATTGCAGCCGGAGACGCCGGGAGCCTGCGCGCGCCGATCGCGTTCGCACGCAGGGAAGCCGGCGCGGCCGGAGGGGAAGGAGTGAGCCCATGGAGTTGAAGCCCGGATCCCGCTGGAAGAGTGCTGTCTGCGACACCGAGGTCGTGGTCGTGCGGCCGCCCAAGACCGAGGCCGACCTGCGCTGCGGCGGCTACCCCATGGTCCCCAACGCCGAATCCAAGCCGGAGGGCAAGACCCTCTCGCCCGACTTCGCCGAGGGCAGCCAGATGGGCAAGCGCTACGCCGACGACGAGACCGGCCTCGAGGTGCTCTGTGTCAAAGCCGGGGCCGGGACGCTCTCCGTGGGCGGCCGCCCGATCGGCGCGAAGGAAGCCAAGAAGCTGCCCGCGTCGGACTGACCGCCGATGCACACGGCCCTCCTCCTCGACATGATGGCCGACGCGGCGCCGGATCGCCTGGCGCTCGGCCGCCGACGTGACGGCCTGACCTTCCACGAGGTCCGCCGCCGCGCGCACCACGCGGCCGAATGGCTGCAGGGCAAGGGCGCGGGCACAGTGGTGTTCCTGGGCCTCAACGGGACGGCGCTGCCGATCGCGCTGTTCGCCGCCGGCATGCTGGCCAAGCCGTTCGCGCCGCTGAACTACCGGCTGCCGGACGCCGACCTGCAGAAGCTGCTCGCCCGCACCGCACCTTCGGTCGCCATCGTCGACGACGACATGGCCGGCCGGATCGGCAAGCCCGCGGGCGTCGCCGTCGTGACCCGCTCCGAATTCGAGATCGCCTGCAACGCGTCGGGCCACTCGGACGCCCAGTTCGACGAGGACCACGACATCGGCGTGCTGCTGTTCACCAGCGGCACCACCGGCGAGCCGAAGGCCGCCATCCTCAGGCACCGCAATCTCACCTCCTATGTCATCTCGACGGTGGAGTTCCTGGCGTCGGAAGAGGATGAGGCCGCGCTGGTCAGCGTGCCGCCCTATCACATCGCCGGAGTGTCCGCGATCCTGACCGGGGTCTACTCGGGTCGCCGCATCGTCCACCTCGACACCTTCACCCCCGAGACCTGGGTCGCCACCGCGGCCGAGGAGGCGATCACCCATGCAATGGTGGTTCCCACCATGCTGGGCCGGATCCTCGACGTGCTCGAGAAGACGGGCGAAAGCCTGCCCAAGCTGAAAGCGATCTCCTACGGCGGCGGGCGCATGCCGCTGCCGGTCATCGAGCGCGCCATGAGGCTGCTGCCGCACGTTGGCTTCGCCAACGCCTACGGGCTGACCGAGACCTCCTCGACGATTTCGATCCTGGGCCCCGAAGATCATTGGGAAGCGGTCCGCTCCTCCGATCCGGAGGTCCGCCGCCGGCTGGGCTCGGTCGGCAAGCCCCTGCCCTTCCTGGACGTCGAGATCCGGGGGCCTCACGGCGAGGTGCTGCCGCCCGGCCAGTCCGGCGAGGTGTATGTGCGAGGCGACCAGGTCTCCGGCGAATACGCCGGCAAGACCCTCGTCGACGGCGAAGGCTGGTTCGCCACCAACGATGGCGGCTGGATGGACGCCGACGGCTATCTCTTCCTGGAAGGCCGGCTGGACGACGTGATCGTGCGCGGCGGGGAGAACATCTCCCCGGGCGAGATCGAGGACGTTCTGCGCGCCCACCCGGCGGTCGCCGACGTCGCGGTGTTCGGGACGCCGGACAAGGAGTGGGGCGAGACGGTCGCCGCGGTGGTCGTGCCGAAGGACGCCAGGCCGTCCACGGACGATCTCGCCGGGTGGGTCCGGGCCCGCCTGCGTTCCACCAAGACACCGGAGGTCTGGGCCTTCCGCGACGCCCTTCCCTACAACGACACGGGCAAGCTGCTCCGCCGGCAGCTGAAGGCGGAGTTCTCCGGGCCGGCCAAGCAGCCCGCGTCGGCCTGACCGCCCGTGGCCGCCGCCGGCGCGCTCTCCGATCTCATCGCGCTGGGCGGCGCCGGAATGAGCGTCAGCGATCTCTCCGACGGCCCGGTCGCGCCGCACCCGCCAGGACCTGGCGTCGTGCGGATCGGCGTGCATCGCCACGGCGTGCGCCCGACCGGCGGGCTCGAGCCGTTCGATATCCTGCTCTCAGCGGAAGCGTCGGCCCCGATGCCGTGGGTGGGTTGCGGGCCGGAGGCGCTCGAGACGGCGCTCGAGAGCCTATCCGCGGTCGTCGAGCGGCAGCCGCTCGCCACAGCCGTGGCCGCGCAGGTGTTCCGCGCCACCCTGGCGCTCGCGTTCGACCACGCGCTCGCCCTGGAATCCTTCGCCTACTCCATGCTGCTGGCCTCGCGCGAGTTCCGCGCCTGGCGGGCCGCCAACCCGCCGCGGCGGCGCGACGAACCGGCCGCCCCTCGCGTCCGCATCGAACCGGACGGCCAGGCGATCCTGATCCGGCTCGCCCGCCCGGCGGCGCGCAACGCCTTCGACGCGGCCATGCGCGACGAGCTCTGTGAGGCGCTGACCTTCGCCCGCGACCATCCCGACGCGCCGCCGGTCATCCTGCGCGGCGACGGGCCAGCGTTCAGCGCGGGGGGTGATCTCGCTGAGTTCGGCTCGGCCGAGGACCCCGGCCAAGCCCACCTGATCCGCTCCCTGCGCTCGCCCGCCCGTCTGGTCCATGATCTCGGAAGCCGAATGACCTCGCGCCTGCACGGCGCCTGCATCGGCGCCGGCATCGAGGTGCCGGCGGCCGCGGCGCGCGTCATCGCGGCCGAGGACGCCGTCTTCCGGCTGCCCGAGGTCTCGATGGGCTTGATTCCCGGCGCCGGCGGCACGGCGACCATCCCGCGTCGCATCGGCCGTCACCGCGCCTGCTACCTGGCGATCTCCGGCGCGGAGTTGCGCCTCGAAACAGCGTTGGCCTGGAAGCTGGTCGACGATCGGATCGCGCCGTGAACCCGATCGGCCCGGCGCTGGCGCAGCTGGGCGCCGAGATCGGCCGCCTGACGGCCGCCTTCGGCCGAAGGGTCGATGTCGGCGCGATGCGGATCAGCGATCGGGCCGGCGTGTTGCCGCTCGCTGAGCCCGGACGCGTCTCGCCGAACGGGGCGGCCCGGCTGATCGAGGCCGCCGACGGCTGGATCGCGGCGAACCTGGCGCGCGAGGAGGACCAGGAGCTGGTTCCCGCCTGGCTCGGGGGCGACGTGGGCGCGGAGCCCTGGCCGGCGATCGCCGAGGCCGCCCGCACCCGCCCCTGGCGCGGGATGATCGCCGATGCGGCGCTTCTCGGCATTCCCGCGGCTGGCGTGGGCGAGGTGGTCTGTGAGAGGCTTCACGCGCCGCTGATCCGCCTCGGGCCCGCCGCCGCCCGACCCGCAACGCCGAGGGTGGTCGATCTCTCCGCCCTGTGGGCCGGGCCGATGTGCGGCGCGATCCTGGCGGCGGCCGGCTGCGCGGTGACCAAGATCGAGAGTCCGCGACGTCCCGACCCGACCCGCCAGTCGACGCCGGAGTTCTTCCAGCGGCTGAACGGACGCAAGGCCGAGCTCGCCTTCGACTTCACGACGCGGGAAGGCCGGGGGCGGTTGCGCGAGACGATCCTCGCCGCCGACGTGGTGATCACGGGCGCCCGTCCGCGCGGCCTCGCCTCGCTCGGCCTCGCCGTCGAAACGCTGATGGCGGAGAAGCCGGGCCTCGTCTGGGTCGCCATCACCGGCTACGGCTGGACGGGGCCGGGCGCCAATCGCGTGGCCTTCGGCGACGACGCCGCGGCGGCCGGCGGCCTGGTCGGCTGGGAGGGCGGCGCGCCTCGGTTCCTGGGCGACGCCCTGGCCGATCCGGTCACCGGCCTCGCCGCGGCCGCGGGCGCCTTGCAGGCGCTCGAAGCCGGCGGCGGCCTCCTGGTCGACGCAGCCCTCGCCCGCTCGGCCGCCGCGGCGGGCGCGCTCTGCGGGCTCAGGGCGAGCGCATGATCCTGCGCAACGTGGAGGTGGACGCCCAGACCGGCCTCGACGTGCGTCTGGAAGGAGGCCGGATCGCCGCGATCGGGCCAGGGTTCCCGCGCGACAGCGAGGAGATCGACGGGGGCGGCGGGGCGCTGATTCCTGGCCTTGCCGACCACCACATCCACCTGTACGGCCTCGCCGCCCAGGCGGGCTCCGTCGACCTGAACGACGCCCGCAAGGCCAGCGACGTGGCCGCCCGAATTGCGGCCGCGGCCGCGCAGCGGCCGCCCGGCGCCTGGATCCGCGCCGTCGGCTACCACGAGCGGATGGCGGGCGATCTGACCCGCGAGCAGCTCGATGCGCTCGCGCCGGATCACCGGCTGCGCGTGCAGCACCAGACCGGCGCGCTGTGGGTGCTGAACAGCGCTGCGCTCGCCGCTGTGCGGGAGGGCGCCCCCCTCCCCGCGTTCGTCGAACCGAGCGGCCGCGTCTGGCGCGGCGACGCCTGGCTGCGCGAACGGATCGGGGCCGAGCCGCCGCCGCTCGGGGCTGTGGGGCGCCGCCTCGCCGGCTACGGGATCACCCACCTGACCGACGCGACCGTCAGCACCGACGCTGCCGCCGCTGCGCGCCTGGCTGACGCCCATCGCGCGGCCGAACTGCCCCAGCACCTGACCCTGATGAGCGCCGGTCCCCTGACGGCGCCGGAGGACCGCGCCTTCGCCGTCGGACCGAAGAAGGTGCTGCTGGACGAGCATGACCTGCCGCCGGTCGAAGCGTTCGCCGGCTGGATCGCCGAGGCTCGCCAGATTGGCCGCGCCACCGCCGTCCATTGCGTCACCGCCGCGGAGCTCGCCCTGACGCTGGCGGCCTTCGAGGCGGCAGGCGCCCGCCACGGCGACCGCATCGAGCACGGCGGGATGATCCCGGCCGCCGCCATCGGCGAGATCCAAAGGCTCCGCCTGGCCGTCGTCACCCAGTCGATCTTCATCCGCGACCGCGGCGATCGCTACGCCGCCGAGGTCTCGTCGGACGAGCAGCCGGACCTCTACCGCTGCGCCACGCTGCTGGCCGCCGGCGTGCCGGTGGCCGGCAGCTCCGACGCCCCCTATGGCGCGTCCGATCCCTGGGCCGCCATGGCGACCGCTGTCTCGCGCCGCACGAGAGGCGGGCGCGTGATCGGCCCCGCCGAGCAGGTCGGACCGGTGTCGGCGCTCGGCCTCTATCTCGGCGAGCCCGCCGATCCCGGCGGCCCGGCCCGCCGCATCGCGGTGGGCGCCGCCGCCGACCTCTGCCTGCTGAAGGTTCCGCTCGCCCAGGCGCTCGCCAGCCCCTCGGCCGAGCTGGTCGCGGCCACGATCGTGGACGGCCGTCGCGTCTGGCCGGCTTAGGCTCCGCCGTCGACGCGGATCACCGCTCCGGTGGTGAAGGACGACGCCGGGCTCGCCAGATAGAGCGCGGTCGTCACCACCTCCTCGGGCTTCCCGGGCCGCCCCAGGGCGTTGCTCGACCGCTCGCGCGCCTCGGGCGGCCAGGCCTTGGCGATGTCGGTGAGGAAGGGTCCGGCGCAGATCGCGTTCACCCGCACCTTGGGCGCGTACTCGCGGGCCAGCGAAACGGTCATGGCGTTCAGCGCCGCCTTCGCCCCCGAATAGGGCACGACGCCCGGGCTCGGCGTCAGCGCCGCGATCGAGGAGACGTTGATGATCACGCCGCCGTCGCCTTGCGCCATCCGCCGGCCGACCTGGGCGGCGAGCCGGAACGGGCCCTTGAAGTTCAGGCCGACGACACTGTCGAACAGCTGCTCGGTCACCTCGTGCGAGGCCATGGCCGGCGACATGCCGGCGTTGTTGACCAGGATGTCAATGCGCCCGAACTCCGCGTAGGCGGCCGCCATCAGGAGGTCGATCTCGCCCCACTTGGCGGCATGCGCGGCATGCGCCAGCGCGCGCCGCCCCATCGCCCGCACCTCTTCGGCCGCCGCCTCGCAGGCCTCGATCTTGCGGCTGGTGACGACGACGTCGGCGCCCCGCTGCGCAAAGGCGCGGACCATCTGCAGCCCCAGGCCGCGGCTGCCGCCCGTGACCAGGGCGATCTTGCCGGAAAGGTCGAACAGGGGATCGCTCATCGCCCGCCTCCGCGTCTCGTGCGGCCCAGTGGTGGCGCCTCACCGCCGCGTCAGTCGAGCGATTCCGTCAGGCCTGACAGACGACGGAGAGGGGTCGCGGAATGATCCAGGCGCGCAGCGGCCGCTGGGGGGCCTTCCGCCACGAAGGCGAATTCGTTGACCGGGCCGCGTCGAGGACGACCGCGGCGAGCCCGCCCGCCCTGCGCCGCGCCCTGGCGAGCGCGCGGGCCTGCTCGAGCGCGAGCGCCTTGAGCGAGGTCAAGGCTTTCAGGCCGTCGCCATCTCCTTGAGCCCGAGCTCCGCAATCATCGCCTGGCGGATCTCGAACTTCTGAATCTTCCCGGTGACCGTCATCGGGAACGCCTCGACGAAGCGGACGTAGCGCGGGACCTTGTAATGGGCGATCTGGCGCTTGCAGAAGCCGACGATCTCCTCCGCCTCGCAAGCCTCGCCGGCGCGCAGCTTCACCCAGGCGCAGATCTCTTCCCCGTACTTCTCGTCCGGCACCCCCACGACCTGCACGTCCTCAACCTTCGGATGGCGGAACAGGAACTCCTCGATCTCGCGCGGATAGACGTTCTCGCCGCCGCGGATGATCATGTCCTTGATGCGCCCGACGATGTTGCCGTAGCCCTGGGCGTCGAGCGTGGCGAGGTCGCCGGTGTGCATCCAGCCCTCCGCGTCGACCGCCTCGGCGGTCTTCTCCGGATCGTCCCAGTAGCCCAGCATCACCGAGTAGCCACGCGTGCAGAACTCGCCCGGCGTCCCCGCCGGCGCGATCTCGCCGTCGGCGTCGACGACCTTCACCTCCAGGTGCGGCTGCACCCGTCCGATCGTGGAGACGCGCCGCTCGATGCGATCGTCGATCGACGTCTGCATGCTCACCGGAGACGTCTCGGTCATGCCGTAGGCGATGCCCACGTCCTTCATGTGCATGCGCTCGATGACCTTCTTCATCACCTCGATGGGACAGGGCGAGCCGGCCATGGTGCCGGTGCGCAGCGACCTCAGGTCGAAGTGCTCGAACTCCGGATGCTCCAGTTCGGCGATGAACATCGTGGGCACGCCGTAGAGGGCGGTGCAGCGCTCGGCCTCGACCGTCGCCAGCGTCGCCAGCGGATCGAAGCCGGCTTCCGGATAGACCATGGTCGCGCCATGGACACAGCACGCCAGGTTGCCCATCACCATGCCGAAGCAGTGGTAGAGCGGCACCGGGATGCACAGCCGGTCGCCCTCATGCAGACCCATCGCCAATCCGGTGAAATAGCCGTTGTTCAGGATGTTCCGGTGGGACAGCGTCGCGCCCTTCGGCAGGCCCGTGGTGCCGCTCGTGAACTGGATGTTGATCGGCTGATTGCGGTCGAGGCCGCGTGCGATCTCCGCCGCCCGGACCCGTTCCGCCGCGCCGCCCCGCTGCGCAACTTCCTCGAAGCCGAACCAGCCGGGGCGAGGCGCCTCGCCGATCACGATGGCGCTGCGCAACTGCGGCGCGCGCGCGGCCTCGAGCGAGCCGGGGGCGGCGCGGGCGATCTCCGGCGCCAGCGCCTCGACCATGGCCACGTAGTCGCTGGTCTTGAACCGTTCGGCGCAGACCAGCGCCTTCACGCCCACCTTGTTCAGCGTGTATTCGAGCTCGGAGGCTCGGTAGGCGGGATTGATGTTGACCTGGATCAGGCCGACCCGGGCGGTGGCGAACTGGGTGAGCGTCCACTCGGCGCAGTTGGGCGCCCAGACCCCGACACGGTCGCCGGGCTCCAGGCCGAGGGCGAGCAGTCCCGCGGCGAGGTCATCGGCCTTCTGCAGCAGCTCCGCCCAGGTCCAGCGCACGTCCTGATGCCGCGAAACCAGCGCCTCGGCCTGCGGCCAGCGCGCCGCAGCCATGGCGAGCGCCTCGCCGATGGTGTGCTCCAGGATCGGGGGCTGATCCGCGCCCTTGGCGTAGCTGAGCTGGCGCGACATGGCGGAACCTCCTCTGGCCAGGCCCGGCGAACCTAGCACGAAGTGATCCCGCGCCTTTAGCCCGCCTCCTGCCGCGCGATGCTCACGTGGGTGGCGCCCAGGAGCGCGAGCTCGCCGGCCCGCCGCTCGGAGGGCGCCTGGTAGACCATCACCGAGCGGGCGACGCGCTTGGCCGCATGGATGGCCGGACCGGCCCAGGGTGCGAACTCCGCCTCGCTCAGGTCCGGCGGACAGTCGAACGAGAGCCCGCGCAGCCCGGTGCCCTTCAGGGGCGCCAGCACCGCCGGGGTCGGCGCCAGCAAGCGCCCCACCACGAGCAGCGTGAATGGCTGGATCAGTGAAACCGCCGACAGCAGCGCGCTCGAGGGCACGCCTTCGATGTCGCAGATCTCGCAGATCACCCCGCAGCTCACCAGGCGGCCCGCCTCGCGCAGGGGCTGGACGAGTTCGGCGCGGCCGCGCTGGCTGGCGAGGCTCGCATAGGACAGTGGAATGATGAGGCTGAGCTGGGCCTCGCCGGCGCCGTCGTGCTGCAGGCGGTCGATGCCGCGGGCGATGGTCGCGAGGTCCACCCGCAGCAGGTCTGCAGCCGAGAGGTTGGAGACCGCGACCCGGCTCAGCTCCTCCTGGCTGCGCGTGACCACCACGCGGCGGTTCATGCGGAAACCGATGCGGGTGAAGCCCTTCAGCTCGAACACCGGCTCCAGGCTGGCCGAGACGCGCAGCTGACGGCCGTCATTGGCGATGAACGGCGACCAGCGGTCCACGACCTGGCCCTCGCTCCTTGGCGCGGGTCCGCCCGCTCCGCGCGCCGAGGCGGGCCCCGGCCAGGCGGCCGCAGCGGCCGGGGGCGTCGCGGCGCCGGACGGGCCGGGCTCGGGCGTCGCGCCGTTCAGGACCCCCTCCTCGCGGTCGGCCATCTCGCTGGCCCGAACGTCCATCGGCCGCGCTTCGAGGTTGGCGCCGGCGATGCGGGTCACCTGCAGCACGCCGTCTCCCGCCAGGTGCGCATCGCCCAGGAAGTGGTGCAGGATCTCGCGCAGATAGCGCAGGCACGCCGCCTGGGCGGCCAGGCGGCTGAGCTCGGGCTGCACCACCAGGAAGTCGCTCCCCGAGACGCGGACGCTCAGGCCGCGTGCGCCCAGGCCGCGCTCGATGACCCGCGAGGCGAAGTCGTAGACCTGATCCTGGCGAAGCGACCATCGCGGCCCGAGCCGAGTCTGCACGGCCTCGAGCGAGATGAGGTTGACCTTGCCGGCGGCCAGCAGCGTGCGGTCGCTGAAGCGCTCCAGAGAGGCCTCGAGTCCGGCCGAAACGACGCGCGGGATCGCCTCGCGCCCCGTCGCCGGCCCCGCGGGCGAGTCCGCGCGTCCGGCCTCGGCGGATGGTGCGCTTTGGACCTGCTGGGCGGACGGCATGCGATGGCCTTCACTGACGTCATGGTGGCGGATCTCTGGATGGTCGCGGATAAGTTTTAACGCTCCATTCACGCCGATCGGCGCGGACCGCCGGTCACGCGGCGGCGATCGGGTTGCGCAGGATGCCGATGCGCTCGATCTCCACCTCGCAGACGTCGCCGGGCTTCATCCAGACCGGCGGGCGGCGGACGAATCCCACGCCGGCCGGAGTGCCCATCACCAGCACGTCGCCGGGAACCAGCGTCGTCACCTGGCTGACATAGGCGATGGTCTCGGCCACGCCGAAGATCATCTCGGCGGTGTCCGCCGACTGCATTACCTGGCCGTTCAGCCGCGTCTCGAGCCGCAGCCCCGCCGCGCCCGCCGGCAGCTCGTCGGCCGTGACCAGCTCCGGCCCGAAGCCGCCGGTGGCGTCGAAGTTCTTGCCCAGCGTCCATTGGGAGGCGCGCATCTGGAAGTCGCGCAGCGAGCCGTCGTTGAACACCGAGTAACCGGCTACGGCCTCCAGCGCCTCGTCCTGGGTCGCGGCCCGGCAGGTGCGGCCGATCACCGCGGCGAGCTCGCCCTCAAAGTCGAGCGCGCTCGAGGCCCTAGGCTTGATGATCGGCGCGCCGTGCGCGGTAAGCGACTGGGCGGTGCGCAGGAAGACATTGGGGGCCGAGGGCTTCTCCATGGCGCTTTCGGCGGCGTGGTCCGGGTAGTTCAGCCCCAGGCAGATGATCTTGCCGGGATTTGGGATCGGCGGCTGCAGGGTCACATCCGCCAGCCGCAGCCGAGCCTCGGGTCCAGCGCGGGCGGCCGCGGCCTCCGCGCGCGCCAAGCCGTCGGCCAGGACGAGGAGACCGGCCAGGCTCGTCGGAAGCTCGGGCGCGGCGACAGCCAAGTCGACCAGCGTATCGCCGATACGCACGCCGACGTGCGCGGCCTCGCCGGATCGGAATGTCGCCAGCCGCATGGATCGCCTCCCGGATCCTGCGGCTAAAGGCACGAAGAAACCTCGCTCGGCAAGCGGCCGGCGAGGTCCTTCGCTCTCCATGGGCGCGTCCGCGGCGTCCCCACGCCGCGGCGGCCGGACGCTACTTCAGGTGCTGCGCCAGGTGCTTGTTCATCTCGAACATGCTCACCCGGTCCTTGCCGCCGAACACCGGCTTCAGCTTGGCGTCCGCCACGATCTCGCGCTTGTTCTGCGGATTCTGCAGGTTGTTGCGCTTGATGTAGTCCCAGATCTTCGAGACGCACTCGCCACGGGACAGTTGGCCAGAGCCCACCACGGCCGCGAGCTGCGGCGACGGGGTCATGGGCTTCTGCAGCGCGTTGTTCTTCTTGGTGTCGGCCATTGGGCTCCCCCAGCTAAGAGTCAGGCGCCCCGCACGCGAAGCGCGTGACTGAGTCGCTTCGCGGTATGCTACGTGGCGCGCGCCCTGAGCGCCACTCGAATGCAACGCTTGGGCTGCCGGGCGCCGATATAGCTCGGCGGCGGTCAGGCCGGGCGGTGGGCGTCGCCCTCGTCGCGCCTGCGGCCGCCCGGCGCGCCATGGGGCGGGATGCCGCGCTCGAGCTCGTCGTAAATCTGCGCCGTCGCGGCCTCGGTCGTCGGATCCAGCCGCTTGTCGCGGGTCGCCCAGCGGGCTGCGCCATAGGCGATGGCGACGCCCAGCACGAAGAAGCCGAAGACGCCGATCAGGAAGTACAGGGAGCCGCTGGAATCCAGCCCGCCCGCCAGGGTGTTGTGACCGCCCTGCGCCAGCGCCCGCACGATCCCTGCGTCGATCGTCATCGAGAACACCCAGAAGGCGAAGGCGACCGCCCAGGCGAGCCAGAGGAAGATCTGCGCGCCGACGTCGCGGTAGCTGCTGCGGCCCTCCGAATAGGTCTCGTCACGATACGTCCCGCCGTACGCGCTGGGGGTGCTTGCATCGGAATAGGTGTCGATCGGCATTGTCGGACTCTTCGGTGCTCGGGTTCGCCGGCCGCGCCGGCCTCAGGGTCCAAACCCCAAGCGCGGCTCGGCCGTTCCCTCCGCAGGGGCGTTGACTTCCCCTCCGTCCGGCCCGCCAATCGGAGCTGAAAACCACAACAGTTCGGGAGGATGGCGATGACGTCTTGGACCTTCGCCGACGTTTGGGAAGCCATCGCCGCGGCGCAGCCGGACCGCCCCGCCCATATCCAAGGCGAGCGGGTGGTCACCTGGCGGCAGTTCGACGCGCGCGCCGACGCGCTCGCCGCCCACCTCGTCGCCGCCGGTCTTGGCCATCAGGCGAAGGTCGCCGCCTACCTCTACAACGGACCCGAGTACCTCGAGACCTATTACGCCGCCTTCAAGGGCGGATTCGCGCCGGTCAACACCAACTACCGCTACGGTCCCGAGGAGCTGATCTACCTGTTCGACAACGCCGATGCCGAGGCGATCGTCTTCCACGCCGGCTTCGAGGAGACCATCGAGATCATCCGCGCGCGGTTGCCGAAGGTGAAGGCCTGGATCGCCGTCGCCGAGCCGGGCCATGACGCGCCGACCTGGGCTGGCGACTATGAGACCATCGTCGCCGACACCAACGCCAGACGGCCGGTGAAGGCGCCCTGGGGCCGCTCGCCGGACGATCTCCTGCTGCTTTACACGGGCGGCACCACCGGCATGCCGAAGGGCGTCATGTGGCGGCAGGATGACCTGTTCAACGTGATCGGCGCGGGCGGCAACGTCGTCGCCGGGATCCCGCCGGCGACCGATATCCCGGAGCTCCTCGGCCGCATCGGCACCGAGCTGCTGCCGCAGCCCACCAGCCTGGTCGCCTGTCCCCTGATGCACGGCACCGGCCAGTTCTCCTCGTTCATCTCGCTCAATGTCGGCGGAACCGTCGCCACCCTCCCCTCGCGCAAGTTCAATCCCATCGAGCTGTGGAACGAGGCCGAGCGGCTGAAGGCCACCAACATCGTCATCGTCGGCCTCGCCTTCTCCACGCCGATGCTCGAGGCGCTGGAGGCCAATCCCGGCCGCTGGGACCTCTCCAACGTTCGGGTGATGAGCTCTTCCGGCTCGATGTGGAGCCAGGAGAACAAGCGCGGCCTGCTCAGCCACTGCAAGAACGCCATCATCATGGATTCGTTTGGATCCTCCGAAGCCGTCGGCATGGGGATCTCGGCCTCGGCGCCCGGCCAGGAAGTCCAGACCGCGGCCTTCGCGCTGGGGCCCAACTGCGGGGTGTTCGCCGAGGACGGGCGGCGCATCGAGCCGGGCTCCGGCGAGCGCGGCATGGTGGCGGTGTCCGGCTTCCTGCCGCTCGGCTACTACAAGGATGCCGAAAAGACCGATAAGACGTTCAAGACCCTGGAGGGCAAGCGCTGGAGCGTGCCCGGCGACTGGGCCGAGGTGAACGCCGACGGCACCCTGAAGCTGCTCGGCCGCGGCTCGGTGTGCATCAACACCGGCGGTGAGAAGGTCTTCCCGGAAGAGGTGGAGGAGGCGCTGAAGACCCATCACGCGGTGCGCGACGCGGTCGTCGTGGGCGTCCCCGACGCCCGCTTCGGCGAGCGGATCTGCGCCGTCGTCGAGCCGGAGGGCGGCGCCGAGCCGACGCTCGCCGAGCTGTCGGACCACGTGCGCAACCATCTCGCCGGCTACAAGGCGCCGCGCGAGCTGGTGGTGGTGGAGACGATCGGCCGGGCGCCGAACGGCAAGGTCGACTACAAGGCCGTCAAGGAGCGCGCACTCAAGGCGTTGAACGAGCCCGCGTGAGCTCCGGATCGCCGCTCGTCGCCGCGGCCCAGTCGCGGCGCTCCGCGGCGAGGCTGCGGATAAAGTCCACCAGCGCCGCCCGCGACTGACCGCGCGGCAGCTCGGCGAAGGCGTGCAGCAACTCGAGCGCGCCGGGTTGCGCGAGCAGCACGGCCACCTGGTCGATCGCGCCGCTGGCCGGCGAGACTTCTCCGAACAGCTCCGAGACCGGCGTGTTCAAGGTCGCCGCGATGCGCGCCAGCATGGACGCCGACACGCGGTTCGCGCCGCGCTCGTATTTCTGGATCTGCTGGAAGGTGACGCCGGCCGCGTCGGCCAGCGCCTGCTGCGAGAGTCCGCGCAGCTTGCGCAGCAGCCGGATGCGGGCGCCCACCGCCACGTCCACGGGATCGGCGAAGCTCTCCGGCTCTCGCCCCGCGGGGCGGCTCGTCTCACGATCAATCCGGCTCATCTTCCCTCACCGCGCGCAACCTTCAGCATTGCGCCCCGGATTGCAAGACCGGCGGCCAAATCCCGCCCGTTCAGTTCGCGGCCACCGCGCGCGCCGCCGCCTGGGCGGCGATCACCGCCCGGCCCTCGCGCTCGGCGATCCGCCGGAAGGTCGCCAACGCCTGCCCCACGACCTGGTCCATGTTGTAGTAGCGGTAGGTGGCCAACCGCCCGACGAACTGCACATTCGGCGTATCGAGCGCCAGCGCTTCGTAGCGCTTGTAGAGCGCCTGGTTCTCCGGCCGCGGCACCGGATAGTAGGGCTCGCCCTCGGCCCGCGGGAACTCGTAGGTGATCGTGGTCTTCCGGCAGGTCTGGCCGGTCATATGCTTGTATTCGCTGATCCGAGTGAAGGGCACCGATTCAGCCGGATAGTTCACCGTGCCGACCGGCTGGAACCACTCCTGATCCAGGATCTCGTGGCGGAACTCGAGGCTCCGGTACGGCAGGGCGCCGTAGCGATAGTCGAAGTACTCGTCGATCGGGCCGGTGAAGATCAGCCGGTCGTAGTCGGCCTCCTCGCGGACATCCTCGAACTCGGCGCCGAGCTCGAGCGTGACGCCGGCCTGGTCCAGCATGTTCTCGAACATTCGGGTGTAGCCCTCGGCGGGCATGTTCTGGAACTTGTCGGTGAAGTAGCGGTCGTCGGTGTTGGTCCGGGTCGGCACCCGAGCGGTGACGCTCTTGTCGAGCTCGGACGGATCCATGCCCCATTGCTTGCGCGTATAGCCGCGGAAGAAGGTCTCGTAGAGCTCGCGGCCGACCTTGGAGATCACGACGTCCTCCGAGGTGCGGATCCGCTCGACCGGCTCGGCGCGGCTCTCCAGATAGGCTTCGGCCTCCTGATCCGTCTGCAGGTCTAGGCCGTAGAGGAGGTTGAGCGTCGTGCGATTGATCGGGATCGGGACGTGCAGCCCGCCCTTCACGCAGGCCAGCACCCGGTGCTCGTAAGGCCGCCATTTCGTGAACTGCGACAGGTAATTGGCCACCTCTTCTGAATTCGTATGGAAGAGGTGCGGGCCATATCTGTGCATCAGGACGCCGGCTGCGTTCTTCTCGTCGTAGGCGTTGCCGCCGATGTGCGGCCGCCGGTCGATCAGCAGCACGCGCTTGCCGAGCTGGCTGGTCAGCCGCTCCGCGAGCACCGAGCCAGCGTAGCCCGCGCCCACGATCAGATAGTCGAAGGGCTTCTTGCGCGAGGCTGGCCGGATCGCCGGCGAGGCGGGTTCTTCGACCAGCATCGCCGGGCTGCGCAGCGCCGCCGCCCGGGTGATCTCCAGGTTCATCCGCGTGAACGTCTCGTCCCAGGAGTTGGCCGCAAGCGCCGCGTCCACGGCCTTCAGCCACGGCCCCTTGATCCGCGAGAGCGCGAGCGCCTGGTCGCAGGCGGCGATGAACGCCGCGGCGTCGCCGGCGATCTTCACGGCCTCCAGCTCGCCATAGTGCCGCGCGACGTCGACAATCGGCGTCGAGACCACCGGGCGGCCGCCGGCCAGATATTCCGGCGTCTTGGTGGGCGAGATGAAGCGGGTGGACTCATTGATGGCGAACGGCATCAGCGCGACGTCCCAGCCAGCCAGGTACTTCGGCAAGTCGTCGTAGGCCTTGCCGCCGAGGTAGTGCAGGTTCGGCCGCCGCGGCAGGTCGTCCGGGCTGATCTTCACCACCGGGCCCACGATCACCAGGCTCCACTCGGGCCGCGCGTCGGCCAGGGCGGCGAGCAGGCCGAGATCCATGCGCTCGTCCACGACGCCGTAGAAGCCGAGCCGCGGCCAGGGGAGCTTGGCCTGGTCGGCCGGCTCCGCGCGAAGGCTCCGGGCCTTGGCGAAGTGCGCCCGATCCACGCTGGAGGGGAACGGGTGGATGTTGCGATGCCGGTCCCGCTTGGCCTCCCACAGCGAGTAGCCGCCGGTGAAGACGACGTCGGCCGTGGCCATCAACTCGCGTTCGAGCAGGGTGAGTTCGGGCGGGGCGAACTTGAAGTTGGCCAACTCGTCCATGCAGTCATAGGCGGTGCACACCGCCTCCAGATGCCGGGAGAACGGCAGCATCATCGGCGTGTAGTACCAGCGGATGAGGTCGCCTTCGATCGCGGCCAGGGCCCCGTCGAGCAGCCCCTTCAGCACCTGGTCGCGGCCGCCCGCATCCAGGCCCGGCGGCAGGATCGGCGTCAGCACGATGACCCCGCTTTCCGGGCAGACCTCGCTCTTGAGCGTAGGGGTCGACGCCGCCGCGTCCTCGAGCGGCTCCTCCCAGAAGATCACCCTGCGGGTCCTGGCGAACCGGGTCATCAGGTGTTGCGGACGCTGGACGACGAAATTCCAGCGGAGGTGGGAAAAGCAAATGACTGTCTGACGCCCTCGCGAACGCGGCCCGATCGGAATTGAATAAGCGCCATCGGCGCTCGGGAACTGCTGCGAGTTCAAGGGCGCATTCCTTTTGAAATGTGACACACGAAGCCCATCGGAATAATACCCGGGACCCACGATGGTTCCTGGGGCCGTCGCCGCGGTTGCTGAAATAGTCAAGTAATCGGCAGACGAGGGTTGGGAAACCAGCCGCAGCGGCCAAGTTTTGTCGGGCAGCCGACTATTGGGGCTGGGTGCGGGCGGTCGGGCCCGCCGCCCGCCCCCCGGTCGAATAGGCCGGCTGCGCCTCCCACCTGAGCGCGTCTGCGACGATCCGGTCAAGGTCCGAGCACTGGGCGCTCCAGCCCAGCAGCTCGCGGACGTAGCCGGGATCGGCCACCAGGCTCGCCGGATCGCCGGCACGGCGGGCGCCGATGGCGTGCGGTACGGGTCGCCCCACGGCGCGGGCCACAGCCTCCACCACCTGGAGCACCGAGCGGCCCTGGCCGACGCCCACGTTGGCCGCTTCGAAGCGGCCGGCCGGAAGCTCGACATTCAGCGCCGCCACATGGGCGGCAGCCAGATCGTTCACGTGGATATAGTCGCGCAGGCAGGTCCCGTCGGGCGTATCGTAGTCCGTGCCGAACACCGTGAGCGCCGGGCCGCGCCCGATGGCGGCCGCGATGGCCAGCGGGATCAGGTGCGTCTCCGGCTCGTGGGCCTCGCCGATCTGGCCCGACGGATCAGCGCCCGCGGCGTTGAAATAGCGCAGCGCCACCGCCGAGAGGCCGTAAGCCCGGCACTCCGCGGCGATCATCCATTCGCAGGCGAGCTTGGTGTCGCCGTAAGGGCTGGCCGGAGCCTTGGGGGCGGCTTCGGGAATGGTCTCCAGCGGCCCTCGCCCGCCCTGGCCGTAGACCGCCGCGCTGGAGGAGAAGACCAGCCGATCGACGCCCCGCTCGCGTATCGCCGAGAGCAGCGACATCGTCCCGCCGACGTTGATGTCCCAGAAAAGGTCCGGCCGCACCACCGAGCGGCCCACCTCGATCAGGCCGGCGAAGTGGATGACCGCCTTGATCGCGTGCGCCTCGATCGTTTCGCCGAGCGCGCGCGCGTCACGGATGTCGCCGTGGACGAATTCGCCCCAGCGCACCGCCTCGCGAAAGCCCGACGAGAGATCGTCATAGACGACCGGAAAAAAGCCCTGCTCGTGCAGGGCCTTGGCCGTGTGTGCGCCGATGTAGCCGGCTCCGCCCGTGACCAGCACGGCGGGCTTCGATCCCCGATCCATGTCGCCCATAATTCCCTCGCACGGATTGAAGTTCCAGCTCAAAGGCCCGGATTTCTGGAACAATCTTCAGTTGTAAGGGCTTAACATTCGGGATGCGACGGGAGAGGCAGGGTCAGATGCAACCGCTTGAGCTGTGGGGCGGTCACGAGTGCAGCGTGAACCGCGTGGGCGGCGTCTTCCACGACCAGACCATCCGCTCGGGCCACCAGCACAGGATCGAGGATCTGGAGCGCTTCGCCGCGCTCGGCATCCAGGCGCTGCGTTATCCGCTGCTCTGGGAACGTGTCGCGCCGCAGCGTCCGGACAAGCAGGACTGGGCCTGGACCGACCGCCGGCTCGGCCGCATCCGCGAGCTCGGCCTGCGGCCGATCGCGGGCCTCCTGCATCACGGCAGCGGGCCCAAGCACACCAACCTGCTGGACGAAGGCTTCGCCGAAGGCCTCGGCCGGTTCGCTCGCGCGGCCGCGGAACGCTACCCCTGGATCTCCGAATGGACACCGATCAACGAGCCGCTCACCACCGCCCGGTTCTCCGCGCTCTACGGCCACTGGTATCCGCATCTGACGGACGAGCCGATGTTCTGGGCGGCGCTGCTCAACCAGATCGACGCCACCCGCTTCGCGATGCGCGAGATCCGCGAGGTGCGCCCCGACGCGCGGCTGATCCAGACCGAGGATCTCGGCCGCACCTACGCGACACGGCCGGTCGCCGACCAAGCGAACTTCGACAACACCCGGCGCTGGATGACCTGGGACCTGCTGGCGGGGCTCGTCACGCCGGAGCATCCGTTCTGGGCGAGGCTGGAGGGCTTCGGCCTCGGCGATCGGCTGCGGGCCATCGCCGACGACCCCTGCCCGCCGGACGTAATCGGCGTGAACCACTACCTGACCAGCGATCGCTTCCTCGACGATCGCTGCGACGCCTACCCGCCCGAGCGGATCGGCGGCAACGGCGCCATGGCCTTCGCCGACGTGGAGGCCGTGCGGGTCGCCCTGCCCGGCCCCGGCGGCGTCGAAGGCGCGCTGGAGGAGGCCTGGGCTCGCTACCGGACTCCGCTGGCGGTCACCGAGTCTCATAACGGCTGCACCCGCGAGGAGCAGGTGCGCTGGCTGCGCGAGGCCTGGGAGACCGCGCTCGCGCTGCGCGGCCGCGGCGTCGAGGTGCAGGCGGTCACCGCCTGGGCGCTCCTGGGGACGTTCGACTGGAACAGCCTGCTCACCCGCCATTCCGGCCACTACGAGGTGGGCGCCTTCGACGTGCGCAGCGAGCCCCCCCGGCCGACCGCGCTCGCCGCCGAGATCGCGCGACTGGCGAGCGGCGGGGAGCCGCATCCCGCCTCGCAGGGGCCGGGCTGGTGGCGGCGCGACCTGCGCCTGCAATTCCGTCCGGTGTTCCGCACCGTGGAGACTCCCGAACCGAGACGCGCCTGGAGCCTGCCGGCTCCGGCCGCCCGTCCGCTGCTGATCACCGGCGCCACCGGCACGCTCGGCAAGGCCCTGGCGCGGGCCTGCGAATGGCGCGGCATCGCCTACCGCCTGACGAGCCGCGCCGAGCTCGCGCTCGACGATGCGGCCTCGATCGCCCGCGTGCTGGACGAGACGCAGCCTTGGGGCGTGATCAACGCCGCCGGGTGGGTGCGCGTCGACGACGCCGAGGCCGAGCCGGACGGCTGCCTCGCGGCCAACACCGCCGGGGCGGTGCGCCTCGCTGAGGCCTGCGCCGAGCGCGCCCTGGCCTTCGCGGGCTTCTCCTCGGACCTGGTGTTCGACGGCAGGAGCCCCCGGCCTTACCTCGAGAGCGATGCGCTCGCCCCGCTCAACGTCTACGGCCTCAGCAAGGCGCGCGCCGAGGCGCAGGTCCTGGCGCTCGGCGGCCGGACCCTGATGATCCGCACGGCGGCGTTCTTCTCCCCGTTCGATCCCCACAATTTCGCAGCCCACGTCGTGCGCACGCTGGGGCAGGAGCAGACGCTCGAGGCCGCCTCCGACCTGGTGGTCTCGCCGACCTACGTCCCGGACCTCGTGGACACGACGCTCGATCTGATGATCGACGGCGAGACCGGCCTGCGCCACCTGGCCAACCAGGGCGCGGTCTCCTGGGCCGAGTTCGCCCGGCTGATCGCCGGCGCGCTCGGACTGAACGACGGTCTCATCCGCCCCATGCCCGCCGCGAGCTTCGGCTGGCCCGCCGCGCGGCCGGCGTTCGCGGCGCTAGGCACCGAGCGCGGCGAGATCATGCCCGCCCTGGACAACGCGATCGCCCGCTATGCGGCCATGGTGGCGGAGGTGGAGTTCACCGGAGAGGCCGAGGCGGTCGTCCAAGGCGCGCTCGCCAATCAGCCGGTCCGGCCGAGCGCCCAGGTCAGCTGAGCCCGGGATCGGTTCAGCGCAAGTCCCGCACCGCGGCCATCACGCGGCGGGCCTTCTCCGCGGTCTCGGCGACCGACTGGCCGGCGCGGTAGAGCTCGCCGCCCAGGCCGAAGGCGCGCGCACCGGCCGCCCACCACGCCGCGAGGTCCTCGGCCCCGACGCCGCCCACCGCCCAGAGGGTGACCTGCGCGGGCAGCACCGCCTTCAACTGCTTGACGTGTCCCGGGCCGTAGGTCGCGGCCGGAAACAGCTTCAAGTGCTTCGCGCCGGCCTCCATCGCGGCGAAGGCCTCGCTGGCGGTGGCGAAGCCAGGGGTGGGATCGAGCCCCAGCGCCAGCGCCCGCCGGATCACCTCTGCCGCCGTGTTCGGCGCGACGATGATCCGCCCGCCGGCCGCGGCGACCCGCTCGACGTCGGACGCCCGCAGCACCGTGCCCCCGCCGGTCGCCATCCGATCGCCGAACGCTTCGGCGAGCCGTCGAATGCTCTCGATCGGCTCCGGCGAGTTCAGCGGAACCTCCACGCCGCGCAGGCCGGCGTCGTAGAGCGCCTGGGCGTGGTCGAGGATCTCGCGGGGGCGGATTCCACGCACGATCGCCACCACCGGAGCTTCCTGCAGAGCCTCGTCGAGCGTCATCGCCGCGCTCCCGATCGATAGAGCGAATACAGGCCAGCGAGCGCCGCGACTTCGCCGTCGAAGGTCTCGCTCGCCACGCCGCGGGCGTCCAGCGCCCGGCGATAGCGCGCGCAAAGGCCAGGCTCGCCCAGCAGCGTGACGGACTCGCGGCCGGAAAGGCCGATCAGCTTCGGGACCGCCGCCACCTCCGCCCCAATCAGCAGGCCCGAGAGGTAGCTGGGCGTGGTCTCGGCCGCCTTCCCCGCGCCCACGACCCTAGCCCGCGCGGTGAACAGACGCGCCGCCAGCGCCTCGCCCTCCCCCGCGGCGGCGAGGCCCTCGTCGAAGGCGGCCACATCGTCGGCCGGCGCCTCGCTCTTCAACACGCTGTGGTGCGTCAGCACGGCGAACAGCTCGCCGGTCATGGCGGTGACGAAGCGGACGATGCGGCCGTCCTCGACAAGCACCCATTTCGCATGCGTCCCCGGATGGCAGACGACGTGGCGGCCCCGCGCGCGGTCCGGATGCTGGCTGATCCACCCGAGAATCTGCGTCTCCTCCCCGCGCATCACGTCGGGCGCGCCGGCGAGGCCCTCGCACCTCACGCCGGGCACGATCCGCACCCAGGCGGCGTGCGCCTCCACCGCCGCCAGGCAGGCCGCGAGCTCCGGCAGGCCGGCGGGGCAGTCGGCGTAGGGCGCGACCGTCCAGCCCAGGTTGGAGCCCACCATGCCGCAGAGGATAGCCGGCAGGCCGACAGCCTGCAGGGCCGGCTGCACCTCGGCCTGGAACCGCTCGCCCGCCTCGCCCGGCTCGAGCCTGGAGACGCCCAGGTCGAATGCTTTGTGGGCCACGACCTCGCCGCGCTTATCCAGCGTCCAGGCGCGCAGGTTCGTGGTGCCCCAGTCGCACGCGAGCAGGGCGGCCTCGCCCATTCAGGTGCGTCCGCCGTCGATGATCAGGTTCTGGCCGGTGATCATCCGGCTGTCGTCCGAGGCCAGGAACAGCGCCAGCCTGGCGATGTCTTCCGGCATGATCCGCTCCTTCAGCGCCACCAGCTTCATCCACTCGGCCTCGGCCTCCGGCGTGAGCCACAGCTCGAGCTGCCGAGGCGTGACCACCCAGCCGGGCGACAGCGCATTGACCCGGATCTTGTCGACCCCCCACTCGCGGGCCAGCGTCTTGGAGAGCGAGTTGATGGCGCCCTTGGCCGCCACGTAGCCCGCCAGCCGCTCGGGCCCGAGGATGGCGTTGATCGACGAGAGGTTGATGATCACCCCGCCGCCGGCCTGCTTCATCATCGGATAGACGGCGTCGGAGCCGATGAACACCGGGTCGAGGTTGACGGCCAGGTCCTTGCGCCAGGCCTCCGGCGTCATCTCGGCAGTCGTCTGGCGGGTGTCGTTGGCGACGTTGTTGATCAGCACGGTGATTGGCCCGAGCGCCTGCGCCGCCGCGCCGATCGCGCCCTGCAGCGCTTTGGCGTCGGTGACGTCGCACTGTTTGAACCAGGCGTTGCCGCCCAGCTTCCGCATCAGCGCATCGCCGTCGGACTGCTTGAGGTCGACGAAGGCCACCTTCGAGCCCTGGTCGTGGAAGCTGGTGACGAAGGTCGCCCCGATGCCCGAGGCGCCGCCGGTGATGAACACCACCTTGTCCTTCAGGCTGGGATAGCTCGCGTACCGGCTCATCAATGCGACTCCCGGGTCACCACGCTGGAGGACTTGCCGACCAGGAAATCGAGGTCCACCCCGCGATCGGCCTGCAGCACGGTGTCGATGTAGAGCCGGTACCAGCCGCGTTCGTAGGCGGGCGCGGCGCGGACCGCCTCCCAGGCGGTGCGGCGGCGGGCGAGCTCGGCCGCGTCCACTCTGAGCTCGAGCCGGCGGTTCGGCCCGTCGAACTCGATCTCGTCGCCGTTCCGGACCAGGGCCAGCGGGCCGCCTGCGGCGGCTTCCGGCGCGACGTGCAGGATCACCGTGCCATAGGCCGTGCCGCTCATCCGCGCGTCGGAGATCCGCACCATGTCGCGCACGCCACGGCCCAGGAGCTTCTGCGGCAGGGCCATGTTGCCCACCTCGGGCATGCCAGGGTAACCCTTCGGCCCGCAGCCCTTCAGCACCAGGATCGAGGTCGCGTCCACCTCGAGCGCCGGATCGTCGATGCGCGCGTGGTAGTCCTCGATGTCCTCGAACACGACGGCTCGGCCGCGGTGGGTGAGCAGCTCGGGCGTGGCCGCGCTGGGCTTCAGGATCGCGCCCTGCGGGCAGAGGTTGCCCTGCAGCACCCAGACGCCCGATGACGGCCCAAACGGCGCCTCGCGCGTGGCGATGACCTCGCGGTTCCAGACCTCGCCCGTTTCGGCGATCTCGCCCACCGTCCGACCGGCGACGGTCATGACCTCTCGATTCAGGAGATCGCCCAACTCCTTCATCACCGCCGGCACCCCGCCGGCGTAGCAGAAGTCCTCCATCAGGTACTTGCCCGAGGGCATCAGGTTCACCAGCAGCGGGACCTCGCGGGCCAGATGGTCGAAGTCCTCCAGGCTCAGAGCGACGCCCAGCCGGCCGGCCAGCGCCAGCAGGTGGACGACCACATTCGTCGATCCGCCGCAGGCTGCGTGCATCAGGATGGCGTTCTCGAACGCCTTGCGGGTCAGGATGTCCGACGGCTTCACGTCGTGTTTCACCAGCTGGACGATGCGGTTGCCGGAGAGGTGCGCCAGCACGCGCCGTCGCGCGTCAACCGCCGGCAGGGCGGCGTTGTTGGGCAACGAGATGCCCAGCGCCTCCACGACGCTCGCCATCGAGGAGGCGGTGCCCATGGTGTTGCAGACCCCGGCCGAGCGGCTCATGCCGCTCTCGGCGGCCATGAAATCGGCCAGGCTCATCTCGCCCGCTCGCACCGCCTCGGAGAACCGCCAGACGTCGGTGCCCGAACCGAGGTCCTGGCCGCGGAACTTGCCGTTCAGCATCGCCCCGGAGGAGACGAAGATGCACGGCAGGTCGACGCTCGCCGCCCCCATCAGGAGGCCTGGCGTGGTCTTGTCGCAGCCGCCCATCAGCACCACCCCGTCGATCGGATTGGCGCGGATCGATTCCTCCACCTCCATCGCCAGGAGATTGCGGAACAACATCGCCGTGGGCCGCATCTGCGTCTCCGGCAGGCTCATGGCCGGGAACTCGATCGGCACCCCGCCCGCCTCCCAGATCCCGCGCTTCACGAAGCCGGCGAGCTCCCGCAGGTGCACCTGGCAGGTGACCAGCTCGCTCCAGGTGTTGGCGATGCCGATGATCGGGCGGCCGTCGAAGACGTGGTCAGGAAGGCCCGTGGCCTTGATCCAGCTGCGGTGGATGAAGCCGTCACGGTCGATCTTGCCGTAGCTTCTCTGGCTGCGCAGCGATTTGTCGGCCATCCGGCAGGTCCCTCTCGACGCCTAGAGCGAGAACCCATAAGCCCGCGGCTCGGTTCAGGCGACCTCCTAGCCGTCTGCAGGACACTGAACGGCGGGCCGAAGAGGACGTCATGTCGCGCAGGCGCGCGGCCTGCGCCAGGTGACCGCGGCGCCAACGCATCCTAAAGATTCGATCATTCCTGGATGAGGACGGGCCAGGTGCCGAATATCGCGTTCATCAGTCCGAAGGGCGGAGCCGGCAAGACGACAGCGGCCCTGCTGCTGGCGCTGGGCCTTGCGGAAAGCGGCGCGCGCGTCGCGCTGATCGATTCCGATCCCAACAAGCCGCTGGTGCATTGGGCCTCCCTGCCCGATCGGCCCGCCTCGATCAGCGTCCACCCAGCGCCCACCGTTCAGGACATCCGCGACGCCGTGCGCGAGGCGAGCCGCCGCGAGCCGGAGTGGTTCATCGTCGACACCGAGGGCTCAGAGCGCGGGGCCATGGTGTTCGCCGCGCTGCGGTTCGACCTGGCGCTAACGCCCGTGGCGGGCTCGCAGCTCGACCTGCGCGAGGCCATCAAGGCGGCGCGCATGACCGAGGCGTTCGGCAAGCGGGCCGGCTCCGCCCTCGCGCACCGCGCCTTCCTCACCCGCGTTCCGCCGGCGCTGAAGCCCCGTACGCTGGCCACCGTCGTGGCGGGGCTGCGGGCGGCCGAGGTCAAGATGCTGCCCACAGGACTCGTCGAGAAGGAGGCGTTCCGCGCCCTGTTCGCGATCGGCGGCGGCTTCGAGGCGCTCGAGGCGGCCGGCGTCTGGGGCGTGCCGGCCGCGCGCCACAACACCGAGAGCTTCGTGCGCGACATCGTCGATCTGGTCCGCCGCCCGGACGCCGCTCCGAGCCGCCTCGCCGCCGAAGCCCACGGCTGAACCGCCGAAATGCCCATGCTCGCCCTCGTGTTGGCCGCCAGCGTCGCCGGTGGGCGCTCCGCAGAGCCGCCGCCATGCTCCGGGGCCACGACCCCCGCCGTCGAGCAGTGCCTGGCCGAACGGCTCACCCGCGCCGAGGCCGATCTCGCCCGCTATGTGGCCGCGGCCGAAAGGCGGCTGCGCGACGAGACCGGCGAGGATCCGGCAGCCGAGCGGGCCCGTCGCGGCTTTGCGGCCGCCGAGCGCGCCTGGGCGGCCTATCGCGACGCGGAGTGCGCGGCGGTGTTCGAGCGATGGTCCGGCGGCACCATCCGCGGCTCGCAGGAGCTGACGTGCCGCATCCGGCTCACGCTACGCCATACCCACACCGTCTGGGCGGAGTGGCTGACCTACATGGATTCCACGTCGCCGATCCTTCCCGAGCCGGCCGTCCCGCCCGATGCCTGACGATTCCGATCGTGGGCGCCTGGCGCCTTACGCCGCGAACAGCGGCGTTTCGAGCCCTCTGACGCCCGGATCGAGCGCGAACAGGCTGCCGGAGTGGGGCTGCCCGGCGCGGGCGGCGTCCGTGAGTCCCTCCCAGGCGCTGGTGACGAAGAGGATGCTGCGGTCCGGGCCGCCAAAACAGCAGCAGGAAGGCTGCTCGACGGGCATCTTGATCACCCGGTCGACCGAGCCGTCGGGCGCGTAGCGGACCACCTTCCACTCGCCCCAATGGGCGTTCCAGAGGAAGCCGGCAACGTCGACCGCCGAGCCGTCCGGGCCGCCGTTCTGCCCCTTGGTCGTGGCGAACACCCTCCGCTTCGAAAGGTCCTGCGGATCATAGGCCCAGATCGTCGAGAGCTTGGTGTCGGCCAGGTAGAGCCGTGCGCCGTCTGGGCTCATGCCCAGGCTGTTGGAGATGTGGATCCCCTCGATCACCGGCTCGGTGAAGCCGCCGGGGCGGGTGCGGAAGATGACGCCGGGCCGCTTGCCGCCGTCGTCGTCCATGCTCGACCACCAGAAGCAGCCGTCGACGCACATCGCCGCGTCGTTCGACCGGAACCCCGCTCCGAGGTCCATCGGCTGCCGCAGATCCGTCTTCCCGGAACCGGGGTCGAAGAACGCGAGTCCGCGCTCGGTGGCCAGCAACAGCCCGCCGGCCGTCCTGGGCGCTGCGGCGCTTGCGCGCATCGGCAGGTCGTAGCGCCCAAAGCGGCCGCTCTCCGGCTCGTGCCAATTGAGCTTCCGGCCCTTGATGTCGAACCAGTAGAGCCGTCCTTCGCGCGGCGACCAGCAGGGGCCCTCGCCCAATTTGTCTTGCGAATCCACGACGCAACGGACGCCATCCATGAGCTCACTCCCGACGCCTCCACAGCCGCCCGGTACGATCGGGGCCGAGGAAGCGTCACCATGCTGCGACAACCTGACTAGGCGTGTTTGGATACCGTTCAGAGTCACCGGGCTACTATCTAATTCGACGAATCGGGAAGGGTGCCCCGGAGATGACTCTGTCGAGCTATTCGGACGTGTTCGCGATCAGCCACGAACGCGGGTACGACGAGATCATCAGCGTGGGCGATCTCGTGCGCACCGGCGCGAACCTCTATCCGCATTTCGAGGTCATCGCCGTGCACGGCGACAAAGCCTGGGTGCGCAACGTCCAGAGCGGCGTGGATCACCTGGCCCTGGTCTCGCGCTGTCGTAAGATCAACGGGCAGCCGGCGGAGGACTAGGGCCGGCCAGGGGCGGCGCCGCCAAGACCATTGAACCCACGGCCCGCACTTGGTGTTCTAGGCTTGGGGTGCGGCTCATAAAGCGCGCAAATCCGGAGGATGCGCCATCTCCGCTTTCATGTTCGCCACGGGGATCGAGAATTCCATCCCCAAGATCAAGGGCGGCCGGATCCGCGTGGACCAGATGGAGTCCTGCGGCCACTACCGCTACTGGCGCAAGGACTTCGAGCTCGTCGAGGAGCTGGGCCTGCGCTTCCTGCGCTACGGCCCGCCCCTGTACACGACGCTGACCGGGCCGGACCGCTACGACTGGGAATTCGCCGACATCACCTTCGCCGAGCTGAAGCGGCGCGACATCATCCCGATCGTCGACCTCTGCCACTTCGGCGTGCCCGACTGGCTGGGCGACTTCCAGAATCCGGATTTCCCAGAGTTGTTCGCCCGCTACGCGGCGGCGTTTGCGCGGCGGTTTCCGTGGGTTCAGCTCTACACGCCGGTCAACGAGATGTTCATCTGCGCCCTGTTCTCGGCCAAGTACGGCTGGTGGAACGAGGAAGGCACGAGCGATCAGACCTTCGTCACCGCCCTGAAGCACATCGTGAAGGCGAACGTGCGCGCCATGCAGGAGATCCTGAAGGTCCGCGCCGACGCCATCTTCATCCAGTCGGAATCCTCGGAGTATTTCCACGCGGAGAATCCCGCGGCGATCAAGCCGGCGGAGATCGAGAACTCACGCCGGTTCCTGTCGCTGGACCTCAACTACGGCCACCGCGTCGACTCGGAGATGTACGAGTACCTGGTGGACAACGGCATGACGCGTGACGAGTACCACTTCTTCCTCGGCAACTCCCTGCATCATCACTGCATCCTCGGCAACGACTACTACTGGACCAACGAGCACCGCATTTCCGAGACCGGCGAGACCCGGGCCTCCGGCGAGATCTTCGGCTATTCGGAGATCACCCGGCAGTACTACAGCCGCTACCGACTGCCCGTGATGCACACCGAGACCAACATCGCCGAGGGCCCGAACGGCGACGAGGCGGTCAACTGGCTGTGGAAGGAGTGGGCCAACGTTCTGCGGGTCCGCAACGACGGGGTGCCGACCGTCGGCTTCACCTGGTACTCGCTGACCGACCAGATCGACTGGGACAATGCCCTCCGCGAGAAACGCGACCGGGTCCACCCGGTGGGACTCTACGACCTCAACCGCGATATCCGCCCGGTGGGCATCAGCTACAGGCAGCTGATCGCCGACTGGGGCGAGGTGCTCCCCACCCAGAGCGTCTGCCTCACCGTTCCCGTGGTGCCGCCGTCCGAGCACGAGCAGGGCTCGGCCCAGCGGCAGCGCGCCGACGCCCGCCACCTACGCGCCGTCGAGCTGGACGCGAACGAGCGAGGCGAAGCCAGCGCCAGTCGATGAACGCGCCGCTGACGATCGGCGGCGCGCCGGTGATGGTGCTCGAGGCCCGGGACGCGCCGGCCGAAGGGCCGGCGTTGCTGGCGGCCGAGGTGCTCCCCGGGCGCGGCATGATGCTGTTGCAGGCGAGGCTGCGCCTGCCGTCGGGCGAGGTGGTGGACGCCATCCACGCGCCCGCGCCAGCCGTGGCCGCGCAGGCGCTCTCGGGCGGGCCGGACGACTTCAACGGCGACAAATCGTTCAGCTTCGGCGGCGCCATCCTGGTCCCCTACGCCAACCGCATCACCGGCGCGCGCGTCGCCGGCGCGCGGGAGATCGCCACCACCGTCGCCGGCCAACCGGTCCGGCTGCCGGCGAACTGGGGAGGCGGCCCCGCGCGCGACGAGTACGCCATGCACGGGCTGATTCTCGACAAGGCGTTCGAGCACGAGCAGCCGTCACCCGATCGGCTCACGGGCCGCCTGTCCGCCGGCGACTTCGGCTGCGGCTGGCCAGGGTCGGCCGAGATCGAAGTCGTCTGGCGCCTCGCCGGCGGCGGCCTCTCGGTCCAGGTCTCGGTCGCCAACCGCGGCCCTGGACACCTGCCCCTCGGCGTCGGCTGGCACCCCTACTTCGCCCTGCCGAGCGGCCGCCGCGAACAGGCGCGATTGCATCTGGCGGCGGCCGCGCGCGTGGAGGTCGACAATTACCAGCAGGTGCTGCCCACCGGGCGCGTGCTGCCGACCGGCGGGTCGGACTACGACTTCTCGGCCAAGGACGGCGCGGCGCTCGGCGACCGCTATCTCGACGACTGCTTCACCGAGCTCGCCAGGCGAGACGGCCTGCTCGAAGCCCGGATCCTCGATCCCGCCGCCGGCGTCGGACTTCGGATTGTCTCCCCGTCGTCGGCGGTCAGGGCCGTGCAGGTCTATGCGCCGCCCGATCAGGCCTTCGTCGTGGTCGAGCCGCAGTTCAACCTCGCCGATCCCTACGGCCGCGAGTGGCCGCGCGATGTGGCGACCGGAATGGTCGATCTCGAACCCGGCGGCCGCACGATCTACGAGGCGCGCATCATCCCCTTCGCCATCCCGATGGCTTGAGGCGATCCGGCCCGGCCGGGCTACTCCGCCGCCACCGAGGAATCCGCATCCACCGAATGGCGCCGGCCGCCCGAGCCTCGCCCCGCCTTGCGCTTCGTGGGGTTCAGGATGCGGCGAAGCTTGGTTGCGAGCGCCGAGGTCTCATAGGGCTTGTCGAGCAGCGGGAACTCGGCGGTCTCCAACACCGCGCCCTCGCCCATGAACCCGGAGGTCAGCAGCACGGGAAGTCCGGGCCGGGTTTCGCGCGCGGCCCGCGCCAGCTCCAATCCGCTCACGCCGCCCGGCATGACCACGTCGGTGAACAGCAGGTCGATGCGCGCGTCGGAGCGGACGATGTCCAGCGCCTCGGCGCCGTGGGTGGCGGTGGTGACCTGGTAGCCGAGACTGGACAGCATATCGAGCGTCAGGGCCAGGACCGTAGGATCGTCCTCGACCAGCAGGATGCGCTCATCGCCGCCTTCGGCTGCGGGTGGCGGCTCCGCCGGCGGCGCCGTTTCGGCGGGCGCCTCGCTGGCCGGCAGGCGGAGCTGGAAGGTGGTGCCCTCGCCGGGCGCGCTCTTGACCCGCACGTCACCGTCCGACTGGCGGACGAAACCGTAGACCTGCGACAGGCCGAGCCCCGAGCCCTTGCCGACCTCCTTGGTGGTGAAGAACGGCTCGAACACCCGCTCGCGGACCTCCGGGCTCATGCCGACGCCGGTGTCGCGCACCTCGATCACCACCTGCTCGGGGCCGCCGGCCGGGCCTTCCAGACGGCTGTCGATCGCCAGCAAACCGCCGCTCGGCATGGCGTCGCGGGCGTTGACCGCCAGGTTGAGGAGCGCGGTCTCGAGCTGCGTCGGGTCGATGTGTGCATACAGCGGTTGATCGGAAAGCTTCACCTCCAGGGTCACCGCCTCGCCGACCGCCTGGTGGATGAGCGGGGTGAAATCCCGGATCAAGGTGTTCACATCCAGGCTGACCGGCGAGAGGTGCTGCCGGCGCGAGAAGGCGAGCAACTGGCGCGTGAGGTCGCGGCCGCGCTCGGTGGCCTGGCGGATGGCGTCGATGCGGCGCGCGCGGCGGGCTTCGTCCTCGGCCTTGCGCGCCAGCATGTCGATATTGCCGAGCACCACGGTGAGCAGGTTGTTGAAGTCGTGCGCGACCCCGCCGGTGAGCTGGCCCACCGCCTCCATCTTGCGCGCCTGGGTCAGTTGTTCCTCGAGATGCTTGCGGTCGGTGGCGTCGAGAATGACACCGAAGATCTCGCGGGCCTCCCCGTCGAGACTCGGCGCGGCGACGCCGGTGTCCTGCAGGATGCGGTACTGGCCGTCGGCGCACTGCCAGCGGAATTCCACGCTGTAGAAGCCGGTCTTCGCCGCCTCCGAAACGCGCTCGACAACCATCGCCAGGTCGTCCGGGTGGACGCGGCTGGAGCCGAAGTTCGGCTGCTCCACGAAACGGGAGGCGGGAAAGCCGGTGATGTCCTTCACTGCCTCGGAGACGAAGAGCGGCGCGAACGGCGGCTCGATGCTGCGCGAATGGATCACGATCGGCAGATGCTTGAGGATCGCCTCCTGCCGCGCCTCGGTCTCCCGCAGCGCCCGCTCGGCCAGCGCCTTCTCGGCCTTCACCCGGTCGTGCTCGTCGATCAGCCACTGCTGGTAGGCCGCTTGGCGCTTCACCTCCTCTGTCTTCAGGTAGAGGTCGACCAGGACCTGCACCTTGGACTTCAGGATGAACGGGTCCACCGGCTTGAAGACCACATCCACCGCGCCGGCCGAATAGGCCTGGAACACGTGCGCCTCGTCGCGGAAGATCGCGGTCAGGAAGACGATCGGCGTTCGTGCCGTGCGCCGCCGCGAGCGGATGAACTGCGCCGTCTCGTAGCCGTCCATGCCCGGCATGTGCAGGTCGAGCAGGATGACCGCGAACTCTTCGGTCAGCAGGCGCTTGAGCGCCTCCTCGCCGGAGCGTGCGACCACCAGTTCGTGGCCCAGCTCCTCCAGGGCCTGCACGGCGGCGAAGGCGTTCCGCTCGTCGTCGTCGACGACCAGGATTCGCGCCTCGAGCGGCCCCTCCAGGTCAGGCGGAGCAACCGGCTCGGGCCGCCACCTGGAAGCCGCAGTACTGGTCCGTACGGCTCGGCTCACATCAACTCGCTTGCGGCATCATGACCACGGTGTCGCTCGCCAGCTTCATCGCGTCGGCGCGCTGGATCGAGACCCTGAGCACCGAGACCAGATGGTCGATGTCCACCGGCTTCGAGACATAATCCGAGGCGCCCGCCTGGATGCACTTCTGACGGTCCCCTTTCATGGCCTTGGCGGTCACCGCCACGATCGGCAGGTCGGTCATGCCCGCCCGCGAACGGATCTCGCGGATGGTCTCATAGCCGTCCATGTCGGGCATCATGATGTCCACCAGCACGACATCCACGTCCGGCTGGCTCTCGAGCACCTCAAGTCCCGCCCGGCCGCTCTCGGCGTAGCTCAGCTCGATCCCGTACTCCTCCAGGGCCGAAGCCAGCGAGAAGATATTCCGGATGTCGTCGTCGATCACCACGATCTTGCGGCCAGCGAGCACTGGATCGTCCAGCTTGCTCTGGTTGAGCTTCGCCTTGGCGGGCGGCGACAGCCGCTCGAGCGGCTCGTGCAGCAGCAGGCTCGCCTGGTCGACAAGCTGATCGGCCGTGCGGGCCAGCCGGATCAGGCCGCCGAACACCGCCAATCTGAGCCGGCGATCGTCGTCTGGATCGAGCTCATCGGGCGCGAACACCACCGCCGGGACGCAGCGGCCCTCGGCCTGTTTCATGAGCTCGACCAGTTGGGTCGCGGGCAACGTCGAGGCTTCGATCACCAACCCATCCGGTCGCTCTGCGGCGGGCCGTGCGAGCACCGGAGCCAGGCTCTCGACCAGCTCCACCTGCGTGAAGCACTGCCGCAGGGTCTCGGCGGCCTCGCCCTCGGAGCCCACCAGCACGATGCGCCGGTCCGCGCGGTCGACGAAGCTCTTGACGCCCTGCAGGGTCGAGACCACGACCTCCCGCTCCACCGGCTTGTGGGTGAAGCCGAAGGCGCCCATCGACAGGCCGAGCCCCTTCTGATCGTCCGCCGAGATCACGTGCACCGGGATGTGGCGCGTCTCCGGCGTCCGCTTCAGGAGATCCAGCAGCGCCAGGCCGTCCATGTCCGGCAGACCGATGTCCAGCATCACCGCGTCAGGTCCGAAGCGGCGCGCCAGCGACGGCGCGGCGGAGCCTTCCCCGGTGACCACGCCCTTGAAGCCGCTTTCGCGGACCAGCGACAGCAGGATCGAGGCGAAGCGCGGATCGTCCTCGACGACCAGCACCACCGAGTCCGACGAGGCGATCGAGTCGCGGTCGTCGGCCACCGCTTCCACCGGCTCCTCGGAGAAGGCCGAGGGCAGCAGTATCGGCCGCGGCAGCGCCGCCGCCGCGGCCGCGCGGGCGGCCGGGCTCGGCGCCTGGGCCGGGCTGAAGTTCAGCGGCAGGTAGAGGGTGAAGGTCGAGCCGCGGCCCGGCGTGCTCGTCACCCTCAGCTCGCCGCCCAGCAGGCGGGTGATCTCGCGACTGATCGAAAGGCCGAGGCCCGTGCCGCCGTACTTGCGGCTGGTCGTGCCGTCGGCCTGCTGGAAGGCCTCGAAGATGATCCGCTGCTTGTCCTCTGGGATGCCAATGCCGGTATCCTCCACCGACAGGGCCAGCACCTGCCCCGCGGTGTTGAGGTGGTCGTTGGTGGTGTTCCAGCCGCCGTGCGCGCGGGAGACCTTCAGCTTGACCGAGCCCTTCTCGGTGAACTTGAAGGCGTTGGACAGCAGGTTCTTGATGATCTGCTGCAGGCGCTTGTCGTCGGTGTACATCGACCGCGGCAGGGCCGGATCCAGGTCGATGATGAAGTCCAGCTTCTTGTCGGCCGCGACCTGCGCGAAGGTGCGGTCGACATGGTCGCTGAGGCTCGCGAAGGACATCTCGCCGATGTCCAGCGTGACCGTGCCGGACTCGATCTTCGACAGGTCGAGGATGTCGTTGATCAGGCCCAGGAGGTCGGTGCCCGCGTCGTGGATGTTGCGGGCGAACTCCACCTGCTTGTCGGACAGGTTGCCCTGGCCGTTGTCGGCCAGCAGCTTGGAGAGGATCAGCAGCGAGTTGAGCGGCGTCCGCAGCTCGTGGCTCATGTTCGCCAGGAACTCGGACTTGTACTTCGAGGTCAGCGCCAGCTGCTCGGCCTTGTCCTCCAGCGCGATCTTGGCCTGTTCGACCTCGCGGTTCTTGGCCTCGACTTGCTGGTTCTGCACGGACAGCAGATGCGCCTTCTCCTGCAGCTCGGCGTTGGTTTGCTGCAGCTCCTCCTGCTTGGCGCGGAGCAGCTCCTCCGACTGCCGCAGAGACGCGGCCTGCTGCTCCAGCCGGTCGTTGGTCTTCTTCAGCTCCTCCTGCTGCGCCTGCAGCTCGGAGGTGAGCAGCTGCGACTGCTTCAGCAGGCCCTCGGTGCGCATGTTGGCGGCGATCGTGTTGAGCACGATGCCGATGGATTCCATCAGCTGGTCCAGGAACTGCTGCTGGGTTTCGTTGAACTCGCCGAAGGTGGCGAGCTCGATCACCGCCTTCACCTCGCCTTCGAACAGGGCGGGGAGGACGATGATGTTGCTCGGCGGCGCCTCGCCCAGGCCCGAGGAGACCTGCACGTAGTCCTGCGGCACGTTGGTCAGCAGGATGCGGCTCTTCTCGTAGGCGCACTGGCCGATCAGCCCTTCGCGCAGCTTGAACGAATTCGCCAGGTGCTTGCGTGAGTTGAAGGCGTAGGACGCAGCCAGGTTCAGGACCGTGCCGCCCTCCTCGTCGCGGTCGGTGACGTAGAACACCGCGTGCTGCGCATTGATCAGCGGCGCGAGCTCGGAGAGCACCAGGTTCGACACCGTCGAGAGGTCCCGCTCGCCCTGCAGCATCCGCGTGAACCGGGCGAGGTTGGTCTTCAGCCAGTCCTGCTCCGTGTTCTTGAGCGTCTGCTCGCGCAGGTTGCGGATCATCTCGTTGATGTTGTTCTTCAGCTCCTCCACCTCGCCGGAGGCTTCGACGGTGATCGACCGCGTCAGGTCGCCCTTGGTCACCGCGGTGGAGACCTCTGCGATGGCGCGCACCTGGGTGGTCAGGTTGGCGGCCAGCTCGTTGACGTTGTCGGTCAGGTCCCGCCACAGGCCGGCGGCGCCGGGCACGCGCGCCTGGCCGCCGAGCTTGCCCTCGATGCCCACCTCGCGGGCCACATTGGTCACCTGGTCGGCGAAGGTGGCGAGGGTCTCGATCATCCCGTTGATGGTGTCGGCGAGCGCGG
>NZ_JAICYI010000054.1 GCF_025934275.1 Phenylobacterium sp. | reverse complement strand
TTCGATTGGATCTTGTCGCCCATCGCCTCGATGGCGTGCGGATTGGGGCCGATGAAGACGATGCCGTTGCTCTCGAGCGCCCGGGCGAAGGTGGCGTTCTCGGAGAGGAAGCCGAAGCCCGGGTGCACCGCGTCCGCGCCGGTCCGCTGGCAGGCGTCGATGATCTTGCCGGCGTCGAGGTAGGACTGTGCGGCGGGCGCCGCGCCGATGAACACCGCCTCGTCGGCCATCTCGACGGCCAGGGAATCCGCGTCGGCCTCGGAATAGACCACCACGGTGGCGAGGCCCATCCGGCGGCAGGTCTTGATGATCCGCACGGCGATCTCGCCGCGATTGGCGATCAGGATCTTGGAAAACATGACCTTCGCGTTAGACGCCGCCGGCAGGGTTGGCAATTCTCACGCGGGGTCAGCGCCCAGGCGTTTCCAGCGGGCCCCGGGGCTCCTACATTTGCGCCCATGAGCACGACCTCCCCATCCGGCTTCGACCTGACCCCGCCCAGCGAGGCGGAACGCAAGCGCCTGGAGGCGGACCTCAGCCCGGAAGAAGCCGACGTCCTCCTGCACCACGGCACCGAGGCGCCGTTCTGCGGCGGCCTCCTGGCCCAGAAGGAGGACGGGGTCTACGGCTGCCGGCTGTGCGGGCTGCCGCTGTTCCGGCACAGCAAGAAGTTCGAGAGCGGCACCGGCTGGCCGTCGTTCTGGGCGCCGTTCGACGAGGCGCACGTGACCGCCGTGCGCGACGTGAGCTACGGCATGGTGCGCATCGAGACCCGCTGCGCGCGCTGCGGCAGCCACCAGGGCCACGTGTTCCCCGACGGGCCGCCGCCCACCGGCCTGCGCTACTGCATCAACTCGGTCTCGCTGGAGTTCACGCCCAGGGGCGCCGATCTGCGCGATCCCCTCGGCCGCGGCGACAACGCGGCGCTGAAGGCCTCGGCCGGCGCAGCGTAGACCCTCGCGCCCGATCACCCCTCGAGCATCGCCAGCGCGATGTCGATGACCGTAAGGTTCATCGGACAGGCGATTCCGTCTTCGGCGAACCAGGCGGTCGACAGGCCCGCATGGGCGATGATCCACCGCAACAGCCGCCGCCGGTCGAGCCTCGCCAGGCCGGCGACGATCTCCAGCCGGCGTGCGAGGCGGCCGGGGCCGAGGGCGACGGCTTCGTCCGGATTGCGGAACAGGTTGGCGTAGTCGTAGCCGCGTTCGCCCACCAGCCCCTTCGGATCGATCGCCAGATAACCGAGCGGCCCGAAATCGAGGATGTTGCCGTGGTGGATGTCGCCGTGCAGAACCGCAACCTCCTGCGGCTGGGCGAGCAGCCCGGCGGCGGTGCGCCAGGCGGTCTCCAGGCGACCGCCCTGCGATGCGGCCGCTTCCAAGGCGGCGAACCAGGGCGCAAGCGGACGCAGCGAGGCCGGCGGCGGCGCGGATCTTGGGCGGTGCAGGGCGAGCGCCGCGGCGCAGATGATCCCGCACGCCCGATCGTCCTCGCCGCCCTGCGCCATCCGCACCAGCGAGTCGTCGCCCTCGGCCCGCAGCATCAGGATCGCCGGACCCTCGTGCGCGAGCACCGGGGCCGCGCCCTCGCCGGCCCACCAGGTCATCAAGTCCGCCCCGCGCCGCTCCTCCGGCTCGGTGGCGATCTTCAGCATCGCCGGCGCGCCGTCCTTGCGCACCGGCGCGAGCCGGCTGCGGCTGACCTCGGTGACCATCGGCGCGCCGTCGGGCTTGAGATTCCAGCGGCTGAGCCAGGGCTCGAAATCTGTGGATGACAGCTCCATGCGACGATCCGCCCCCGAAGCTTGGCCGCCGGCGCAGAGCTAGCCTCCCGGGGTCCTGAAGACGCCCTTCAGGCCACGTTCAGCCGCCTCCCAGCAAGCTCAAATCCCATGAAGCTATCGCCCGCCCAAGCCCGCGCGCATGTCGACGAGGTGCGCGAGACCAGCGTCACCGTCCTGCAGGGCCTGATCCCGACGGAGACCATCGACGCCTGGAACCTGGCGTTCGGGCCGCTGCTGGCCGCCGCCGTCAGCCGCGAGGGCGACAACCCCAACCGCGGACCGCACCGCTATTACGTCACGCTGCCGTTCCACGGAGTCTGGGCGGACCCGGGCATCGTCGACAACGACGCCGTCATGGCGGTGGTGGAGGCGCTGGTGGGAGACGACGGCGTCATGTGCCAGCTCGCCACCGACACCCCCCTGCTCGGCTCCGAGCACCAGGACCTGCACCGCGACACCCAGCTGCTGTTCCCGGAGAGCGGCGTCGAGACCCCGCCCTACCAGCTCGCCGTGAACTTCCCGCTGATCGACGTCACCGACGACACCGGCCCGATGGAGTATGCGCCGGGCACCCACATGCTCTCCAAAGCCGACGGCATGCGGCGGATCGAGAGCGGCGAGATCCCGCTGGTGAGGGCCTACATGCGGCGCGGCGACGTGATGATCCGCGACGTGCGCCATATCCACCGCGGCACGCCGAACCGCTCGACGACACCCCGGCCGATGGTGGTGGTGGGCTACTCGCGCCGCTGGCTGCACCGGCCGGAGGTCAACATCCGTGTCCCGGCCGAGGTGCTGGTCGGCCTGCCCGAGCGCGCCCGCCGCTGGCTGCGCCACAACCCGGTGTTCGAGAGCCGCGCCGAGGCGGCCCGCGAAGAGGAAAGCTACCGGGCGTTCGCGTACTAACAATGCTCCCCCTCAGGGGGAGCTGTCGCAGGAGCGACCGAGGGGGGTTCCGCTCAGAATGCGCAGCTGCGAGTCTGCGACGGAAACCCCCTCCGGTCCTTCGGACCACCTCTCCCTCACGGTGAGGAGCCAGCTACCGCGACTTGCCGGTATCCGTGCTCGCCGAAGTCCCCGTGCGGCTGGATGTCGAGTTGCGTGGCTCGCCCTCGCCGGGAGTGGGCCCGGTCTTGCCCACCATGTCGGCCTCCCGCATCTGCTGCGCGAGCACGCTGTCGCCATAGCCGCGCGAGGGCGTGGTGAGCGGATTGCCTTCCTGGATGCGCAGGTTGTTCTGCACGTGGCGCACGCCCGAAACGTCCTCGACGATGCGCTCGGCGCGGTGCTTGGCCTCGCGGTTCTCCACCGTGCCGGAGAGCGTCACCTCGCCGCTGGAGACGGAGACCGAGATGTTCGAGGCGTCGAGCCACGGATCGTCGGTCAGCCGCTCGTGCGCCTCCTCGTTGATCCGCTCATCCGGGCGCTGGTAGCCCTTCGGCCCCATGCCCTGGTAGCCGCGGCCGCGGTCGCTCCGCTCTTCCTCCCGGCCGGTGTCGCCGCCGCCGAACCAGGAGGCGACCCGCTCGCCGGCGCGGCGGAAGAAGTCGCCCGCCTCGCGGCCGCCGCGCTCGAAGCGCTCGGTGCGGTCGCTATCGCCGCGGTAACGGTCCCGGTCTCTGCCCTCGTCCCGCGGCAGGCCGAAGCGGCCCTCCGGGTAGCGCTGGCGCCCGCTGTCGCCGTAGCCGCCGGCGCCGCCGGTCACCATCGGGGTCGGCCGCGAGTAGTTTTCCGAGCCGCGGCCGCGACGGCTTTCGGCCTCGTCGGCGTCATAGCCACGCGGCGCCTCGCCGTAGTCGCGCCGGCCCTGGCTCCATTCCTCGCGGTAGATCGCCTCGCGGCCGGCGTCGCCGTAGTAGCGGCCGCCGCCGGAGCGCTCGCGGTCGCCGCCCTCGCCGTAGCCGTGGTCGCGCTCGTAGCGCTCGGCCCGGCGCTCGAGATCATACTCGTCATGCTCCATGGCCGGGCTCACACCGCCGTAGTCGCGGTCCTGCCAGCCGCCGGAGCGCCAGTCGGAGCCGCCGCCGCGACCCGCTGAGCGCTCGCCCTCGCCGCGATAGGCGCCGCTGCGGCCAGGCCGGTAGCCTTCGCCCGCGCCGTAGCGGCCGCCCGCGCCGGAGGCGCCGCCGCTGGCGCGCGTCCCGCCATAGGCGCCGCGGCCCTGCGACCAGTCCTCGCCGCCATAGCCCATGCCGGTCTCGCGCTCGCCGAACACCCGGTCGCGGTCGGGGCCGCTGCGGCGGGCCTCGAAGCGCCTGCGGTCTTCGTCGTCGGAGTGGCTCCAGCTACGATCCTCGCCGCCCTCGAAGCGGCGTTCGTCCTCGCCGCGGCCATAGTCTTCGGACCGCCGCCAGTCGCGCTCCCGCCACCGGCGGTCACGCTCGTCCATCCATCTGTCGGCCATTGGGGAATCTCCCGGAAAGGTGAAGGCATGGGCCTCTGCGACCCTGCTCGCACAACCGGGGCCTTGCGCGCGTTGTTCCGGCGTTCGCGGCGGCTAAAGCGGAATGTTGTCGTGCTTCTTCCAGGGATTGGTGAGCTCTTTGCCGGCGAGGTTCTTCAGGGCCTTGACGACGCGGCGGCGGGTGCCGTGCGGCATGATCACGTCGTCGACGTAGCCGCGCGAGGCGGCGACGAACGGATTGGCGAAGCGGGCCTTGTACTCGGCCTCGCGCGCCGCGATCGCCTCGGGATCGCCGATCTGCGAGCGGAAGATGATCTCCACCGCGCCCTTCGACCCCATCACCGCGATCTCCGCGGTCGGCCAGGCGTAGTTGATGTCGCCGCGGATGTGCTTGGAGCTCATCACGTCGTAGGCCCCGCCGTAGGCCTTGCGGGTGATGACCGTGATCTTCGGCACCGTCGCCTCGGCGAAGGCGAACAGCAGCTTGGCGCCGTGGCGGATCAGGCCGCCCTGCTCCTGCCTGGTCCCCGGCATGAAGCCCGGCACGTCGACGAAGGTGATCAGCGGGATCGAGAAGGCATCGCAGAAGCGCACGAAGCGCGCCGCCTTGCGGCTGGCGTCGATGTCGAGCACGCCCGCCAGGACCTGCGGCTGGTTGGCCACAACGCCCACCGGCTGGCCGTCAAGCCGCGCGAACCCGACGATGATGTTCTTGGCGTAGTCCGGCGAAATCTCTAGGAAATCCGCCTCGTCGACGACCTTCAGGATGAGCTCCTTCATGTCGTAGGGCTTGTTCGGATTGGCCGGCACCAGGGTGTCGAGCGAGGGCTCCTCGCGATAGGGCTCGTCGAAGCTTTCGCGGACCGGCGGCTTCTCGCGGTTGCAGCCGGGCAGGAAGTCGACCAGCCGGCGGACCTGGGTCAGCGCCTCAAGGTCGTTCTCGAAGGCGCCGTCGGCGACGCCGGATTTCAGGGCATGCACGCGATAGCCGCCGAGCTCCTCGTGGCTGACCTCCTCGTGGGTGACGGTCTTCACCACGTCGGGGCCGGTCACGTACATGTAGGAGGTGTCCTTCACCATGAAGATGAAGTCGGTGATGGCCGGCGAATAGACGTCACCTCCGGCGCACGGCCCCATGATCACGCTGATCTGCGGGATGACACCAGACGCCAGGGTGTTCTCGAGGAAGATGTCGGCGTAGCCCGCGAGGCTCTCGACGCCTTCCTGGATGCGCGCGCCCCCGGCGTCGAACAGGCCGATGATCGGCGCGCCCACCTTCATCGCCTGGCGCTGCACCTTGAGGATCTTCTGGGCGTGCGCGCCGGAGAGCGAGCCGCCGAACACCGTGAAGTCCTTGGAGAAGACGAACACCACCCGGCCGTTGATGCGGCCCCAGCCGGTGATCACGCCGTCGCCCGGGATCTTCTGCTCGGCCATGCCGAAGTCGGTCGCCCGGTGCTCGACGAACATGTCGAACTCCTCGAACGAGCCCTCGTCGAGCAAGAGGTCGATGCGCTCGCGGGCGGTGAGCTTGCCCTTGGCGTGCTGGGTCTGGATGCGCCGCTCGCCGCCGCCCTGGCGGGCGTTGTCGCGCCGCTTCTCGAGCTCTTCGAGGATCTCTTTCACGCTTGGCCCTTCACGGAACTGTCGCCGAAGGCGTAGTCGCGAGGCGCCGCCCGCGCAAGCTCGCCCAACGGCGCGTCAGGACGGGCGCAGCGCCCGGAACCAGCGCTCGAGCATCCGCGCCTCGTCGGCCAGGCGCTGGGCCCGCTCGGCCGCCTCCTCGTCGTGGCCCCACCTCTCCGCCTGCCAGCTCTCGTCCAGGTGCGAGAGCTGGAAGGCCTGCTCGCCGGTCAGCCAGCCGCGCTGCAGGGCGATCGCCAAGATCGCCGAACCGAACAGCGCCGCCCCGAAAGCGAGGCCCACCAGGCTGAAGTCGTCGAGCGCGAGCGCGAGCGCCCGCACCTGCTGCAGGGTGGCCTGCGGCTGCGGCTGGTGGACGATGCCGGCGGCGCGGATGAAGGAGAGCTTCGCCTCGGCCTCGATCCACGCCAGCACCGGGCCCCAGTGATGCTGCTGGCGCTCGACCAGCGCCTGCGGCGCCTCGGCCCAGTAGCAGAGCAGGTCGGAGGCCGCGTAGCCGGCGACCACCTCGGCCGTGCCGCTCCTGGCCGACGGCGCCGCCTCGATGGCGGTGTTGGCGAGCCGGGTGGCGTGCATCAGCGGGAGCTCGAGCAGCTCGCCCTGTCCCGCCCACTCCTCGGCCACCTGATCCGCCAGCGCCCGGGTGGGCAGCACGAGACGGCCCCCTTTCGGCGTGCGCACCGGCCGGCCGTCCAGCCTCACCGCAAAACCGCCATCCTGCTCGGCCACCTCTACCGTCTTGTAGAAGCGTCGGGGTTTTTCAATGGGTTCGCGGTAACCTCTGGCCAAGGGTTCGATTCCGAATGGCGACCGAGGGCCGCGCGACGCACGTGGAATGGATATGAACCGTCCTGGATGCAAGGAGGGGATGCATGGCGATGCCTGATCGTGAGCTGGCGGGCGCGATCGCCGCCACGCGGTTCGGCCTCGGCGCGCGGCCGGGCGAGATCGGCGAGGCGACGCGCGATCCGCGCGGCTGGCTGAAGGCGCAGGTCCGCGCCGAGGGCGCCGACCTGTTCCCGACCGGCGGCGAGACGGCCGCCCGACGGATCGCCGACCTGCGCGAGTTCCAGCAGTCGCGGCAGATGGCCAAGCGTGAGATCGCCGGCGACCCGCAGACGGCTGCGGAGGCGCGCGACCCGGTCAAGCTCGCCCAGAAGATGCTGCGCCAGGACACCGCCGGCGACTTCCTGGCGCGGACCCAGCTCGCCGCCACCACGCCGGCCGGCTTCCGCGAACGCTGGGCCCTGTTCTGGAGCAACCATTTCACGGTCGCCGCGAACAAGCTGCAGACCGCCACCGTGGTCGGCCCCTTCGAGACCGAGGCCATCCGACCGCACGTCTTCGGGCGATTCCAGGACCTTCTTATCGCCGCCGAGACCCACCCGGCGATGCTGCTCTACCTCGACCAGGTGCAGTCGGTCGGCCCGGACAGCCCGCTGGCGCAGCGCGCAGCGGGGATCGGCCGGCGCGGCGTGGGCGCGCGCCTGCAGCCCGTGGCGCAGCGCACGCTGGGGCTGAACGAGAACCTCGCCCGGGAGATCATGGAGCTGCATACCGTGGGCGTGCGCGGCGGCTACACTCAGGCCGACGTGACCGAGTTCGCCCGCGCCATGACCGGGCTCTCGATCGGCGGATTCCGCGGTCCCGAGGCGGAGATCGGCGCGCCGGTGTTCCGGCTCGCAGCACACGAGCCCGGCGAGCGCAGCGTGATGGGCGTGCGCTACCGGGCGGGCGGACGCGAGCAGGTGGGCGCGATCCTGACCGACCTCGCCGCCAAGCCGCAGACCGCGCGCTTCGTCTGCGGCAAGATCGCCCGCCATTTCGTCGCCGACGAGCCGCCGCCGGCGCTGGTCGCGAGGCTGGAGAAAGCCTGGATGGGCTCGGGCGGCGACCTCGCGAAGGTCGCCGAGGCGCTGATCGCGGCGCCGGAGGCCTGGAATCCGAATCCCGCGAAGTTCAAGACCCCCTATGAGTTCCTGGTCTCCAGCTACCGGGCGGCGGCGGCGAGCCCGCAGGGGATCCAGCAGGTCGCGCCGATCCTGACCGCGCTCGGCCAGAAGCCGTTCGCGCCGGGCTCGCCCAAGGGCTGGCCGGAGGACGCCGGCGCCTGGGCCGCGCCCGACGCCGTCGTCAAGCGCATGCAGTTCGCACAGGGCTTCGCCGCCCTCTTCGTCCAGGGCCGCGACCCCAAACGGCTCGCCGCCGAGGCGCTCGGCGCGCGGCTCTCGCCCGCCACCGCCGCCGCCGTCGCCCGGGCCGAGAGCCGGCCCGAAGGCTTCGCCCTCCTTCTCATGTCGCCGGAGTTCCAACGCCGATGACCCAAATCACCCCCTCGCGCCGCAACGTGCTCGGCGCGGCCGCCGCGTTCGGCGTCTCGCTGCAGTTCCTGGCCGCCCAGGCCTTCGCCGCGTCCGAGGGCGCGCTGGAGAAGAAGAAGTTCGTGTTCGTGATCTGCCGCGGCGGCATGGACGGGCTGACCGTCGCCCCGCCCCTGGGCGATCCGGACTATGCCGGCCTGCGCGGCCCGATCGCGCTTGGGGACGAGGCGCTGAAGCTGGACGGGACCTTCGCCCTGCACCCGTCGCTCGCGGCCGCCTGGCGCCTCGCGAGGGCGGGCGAGGCGCGGATAGCGCCAGCCGTCGCCACGCCAGACCGCGCCCGCTCGCACTTCGAGGCGCAGGACGTGCTGGAGACCGGCGCCGCGGCGGTCTACGCCGAGAGCTCCGGCTGGCTGAACCGCACGGTGGAGACCCTCGCCAGGGCTCGCAAGGTCAGCGCGCTCTCGGTTGGGCCCACCGCGCCGCTGGTGCTGCGCGGCAAGGCGCCCTACGCCTCCTGGTCGCCCGGCCACCTGGTCGACGGATCGGCCCGGCTGCCCGCCCTGCTGCAGGACCTCTACAAGGACGATCCCCTGCTCGGCCCGGCGCTGGCGCGCGGCCTCGCCACCGAGGCGATGGCGGCGCAGGCGATGGCCAGCGTCGGCCATGCCGGCGAAGCCGCAGCGATGATGCCTTCGGCGGCGCCCGGCGCCGGGGCGCGCTCCCTGCAGCAGCAGGGCCAGGCGGCGGCCCGCCAGCTCGGCGAGACCCTCGCCGGCTTCATGAAGGCGCCCGGCGGTCCGCAGATCGCCGCCATCTCGCTTGACGGCTTCGACACCCACGCCAACGAGGGCGCGGCGCAGGGCCAGCTCGGCGCCCGCCTCGCTTATCTGGATGCGGTGCTGGACGGCCTGCATCAGGGGCTCGGTCCGGACTGGAAGGACACTGTCGTGATCGCCGCCACCGAGTTCGGCCGCACCGCGCGCGTGAACGGCACGGGCGGCACCGACCATGGCACCGCCTCGACGGCGCTGCTGCTCGGCGGCGCGCTGAAGACGGGCGGCATCGTCGGCGACTGGCCGACCCTTAAGCCCTCGACGCTGTTCGAGAACCGCGACCTCGCCCCCACCCTCGACATGCGCGGCCTGTTCAAGGGCGTTCTGGCCGAGCACCTCGGCGTCGACCGCGCCGCGCTCGACCAGACGATCTTCCCCGACAGCGCCGCGACAAGGCCAGTGACCGGCCTGGTTTAGGACAACCGCGGAAGCGCGGAAAAGCGCGAAGATCCGAGTCCTTCCGCGTCGCCCGCGGCCGATTATCGCCGGCGGCGCGCGAAGGGTTCGGGATCGGCTTCGTGCTCGTCGAAGCCGAACCCCTCGAAGCCGGCCTTGAGCTCGGGGCTGATCGGGGCCTCGAGCATGAGCGTCCCGCGCGAGGGATGCGGCAGCACCAGCCGCCGGGCGTGCAGCTGCAGCTTCAGTCCCCCGGAGAGCGCGTCGGAGGCCTCGGTCCGGTACTTGGGATCGCCGAGGATCGGGTGGCCGATCGCCAGCATGTGGGCGCGCAGCTGGTGGGTGCGCCCGGTGTGCGGCCACAGCGCCATCCAGGCGACCTTGTCGGCGGCGCGCGCGAGGGTGACGAACTCGGTCTCGGCGCTCTCGGCGCGGGGGTCCTTGGGCTCGGCCGGGACCATCATCTCGCGGTCGCCGACGCCCTTCTTGGCGAGCGGCAGCTCGAGCACCCCTTCCGCCGGTTTCGGCAGGCCCGCGACCAGCGCCCAGTAGGTCTTCTCCGTCCGACGCCGGGCGAAGGCGCCGGCGAGCCTGGCCGCGGCGGCCGGCGTCTTGCCGAGCACCAGCACGCCGGAGGTGTCGCGGTCCAGCCGGTGGACGAGCCTCGGCCGCTCGATCCCCTCTCCCCAGGCGGACAGCAGCCGGTCAACGTGGCGGGTGGTCTTGGTGCCGCCCTGCACGGCCAGGCCGGAGGGCTTGTTCAGCGCCAGCACCTCCTCGTCCTCGTAGATCACCAGAGACTTCGCATAGGCGGCGTCGCGCGGATCGAGGCCGTCCCGCGCTGCCTCGGGCGGCCGGTCGGGGAGCGGCGGCACGCGCACCTGAACGCCGGCGTCCAGGCGGGTGTCGGGCCTGGCGCGACCGCCGTTCACCCGCACCTGGCCGGAGCGGATCAGCCGGGCGAGCTGGCCCTGGGTGAGGTGCGGCCAGCGCCTCCGGAACCAGCGGTCGAGCCGCACGCCCGCCTCGGCCGCGCCGACGGTGATGGTGCGGACCTCGCGCATCGGCGGGTTATGCGAGGAGCGCCTCTTCGTGTCACCCCGTCCCGGGATCGGCGCGGCACATGGAGAGCCCTCTGCGAGGTCGGAGAGGGCTGCTCCTTTGCGTCGCTGTCGGGCCTAGAACCGATGGTCGAAGGCGATCGACCAGACGTCGGCGTGGCCGTTGGCGCCGTGGGTGAACTCCTCGCGGGTGTAGTCGCCCCGCACGCCGTTGACGCCGTCCCAATGCCACTGCGCGCCCAGGCCGTAGTTCCATGAATCGCCGCTGCCGGAAGCCGAGAGCCCGCTCACCGGGCCGGCGACGCCGCCCACGGCGACGTCCTCGACCTTGATCTTGCTGTGGCCGTAGCCGATGCGCCCCAGCACGTCCCATTGCGGCGACAGCGGCAGGAAGCCCACGACATAGCCGGCCTCGGCATCGGACAGCTTGGTCTTGCCGGTCACCGGGACGCCGCCGATCGTGGTGGAGAAGTTGTCGCTCTTGACGCCGCCGCCGAGCTCGCCCTCGACGCCCAGCCAGTTGTTGAACCGGTAGCCGAGCCGACCGCCGATGGCGCCCAGGTTCTGGCCGGACGTGTGGATGTCGGCGTAGCCGAGGTTGGCGTAGAAGCCGGTCGGGGCGGCGGCGGTCTGGGCCGCGGCGAGACCGGGCACGGCGGCGCCGAAGACGGCGGCGGAAGCCGCCGCAGCCATGAGAGATTTCATATCGTTGGAACTCCTACTTGGGCGCGAACAGCTCCCCCAGAGCCTCCCGCAGGTGGGCGACAAACACCGGCGGGGCTGTGTTGGTTCTGCGGCCGAGCTGTGTTGGGGCCCGACCTGTGGCCGTGCGGCCACATCGCTTGCGGCGCCTGCGTCAGCGCGTGCTATCACTCGCCCAGCCAGCCGGAGGGCCCCCGTTGCCGCAAGCCGTGATCGCCGCCACGGGACTCTACGCCCCGCCCCACAGCCTCTCGAACGCCGAACTTGTGGCGACCTTCAACGCCTATGTGCAGCGCTTCAACGAGGCCAACGCGGAGGCCATCGCGGCCGGCGAGGCCGAGGCCTTGCAGCCGTCGTCGGTGGAGTTCATCGAGAAGGCCTCGGGGATCAAGTCGCGGTTCGTGGTCGACAAGCGCGGCCTCGTCGATCCCGAGCTGATGCGCCCGATCATCCCCGAGCGGTCGAACGACGAGCTTTCGGTGCTGGCGGAGATCGCCGTCGAGGCGGCCAGGGATGCGCTGGCCCGCTGGGGCAAGCCGGCCAGCGAGATCGGCGCGGTGATCTGCGCCGCCTCCAACATGCAGCGGGCCTATCCGGCCATGGCCATCGAGGTGCAGCAGGCCCTGGGGATCGGGGGCTTCGCCTTCGACATGAACGTCGCCTGCTCCTCGGCGACGTTCGGCATCAAGACCGCCGCCGACTTCATCGCCGCGGGCTCGGCCGGAGCCGTGCTGATGGTCAATCCGGAGATCTGCTCGGGCCATCTCAATTTCCGCGACCGCGACAGCCACTTCATCTTCGGCGACGTGGCGACGGCGGTGATCCTCGAGCGCGAGGACCAGGCGCGCGACGGCTGGGAGATTCTCGGCGCGCGGCTGAAGACCCAGTTCTCCAACAACATCCGCAACAACTTCGGCTTCCTGAACCGCTGCGCGCCGGAGGGCATCGGCGCGACCGACAAGCTGTTCGTGCAGGAGGGCCGCAAGGTGTTCCGCGAGGTGGTGCCGATGGTCTCCGAGATGATCCTGGCGCATGCGGCCGACCTTGGGATCGAGACCGCCAGGCTGAAGCGGCTGTGGCTGCACCAGGCGAACATCAACATGAACGAGCTGATCGGCCGGCGCGTGCTCGGCCGCGAGCCCGAGCCCGGCGAGAACGTCATCATCCTTGACGAGTTCGCCAACACCTCCTCGGCCGGCTCGATCATCGCCTTCCACAAGGCCAACGACGACTTCGCGGCCGGCGAGAGCGGCCTCATCTGCTCGTTCGGCGCCGGCTATTCCGCGGGCACGGTGTTCGTCCGCAGGCGGTGAGTTGCTTTCGACCCCGCCTCCGGTGATCCTTCGGCCGGCCACGCTCGAGGACGCCGGCGCCATATCGGTGATCCATCGTCGGGCTGCGTTTCTGCCGCCGCGGCACACGGCCGAGGAGAACCTGCGGTTCGTCCGCGACCGGCTGATGCGCGAGAACCGGACCTGGGTGGCTGAAGCCGGCGGCGAGGTGGTCGGCTACATCGCCTTCAACGACGGCTGGGTCAGCCATCTGTTCGTTCATCCCGATCACCAGGGGCAGGGCTGCGGGCCGGCGCTCCTGGCCCACGCCATGGCCGACCGCCGCGAACGGCAGCTCTGGACGTTCGAGAGGAACGTCCGTGCGCGGAAGTTCTATGAGGATCGCGGCTGGGTGCTCGCCGAACTCACCGACGGGCGGGGCAACGAGCACAAGGAGCCTGAAGTCCGCTATGTCTGGCGGCCCTGAAGGCGCGCCTCCTCACGACCAAGTCGCCGGCCGGCCGGCCGGCCCGCGGGCTGACCCTGAGCCTCACCAGGCTGCGACAGTCGATCGCCTGCTCCGCTCCGGAGCTTCGCTTCAGCGCTGAGGGCGCCGACCTGGTTCGGTCGGCGCCCTCGATCCGTGCAGATGAGCCCCTGCCTCCGGCTCCGCCTGGTCAGTAGGCGGCCCAGGCGAATATCCGCAAGGTATTGTTGTCGGAGGCATTGGCCCCAGCGCCGTCGAAGTTCTTGCTGGCGCCGTTGAAGCGCTCGTAGATGGTGTACTGCACGCCCACCCGCATGTTGAAGCGCGGACCGAGCGGGCTCTTGCCGCCGCCCCACGGCGTGGCGTCGAGCTGCAGGGTCACCCCGCTGCTTTCCGGCTTGAACGTGCGGTTGTCCGGGAAGAGGTCGGGATTGGCCGGCCCCCAGGTGTCGAACAGACCGACCGTGGCGCCGATCTTGTCGCGCCAATAGTAGGAGGCATCCAGCCGCAGGTCCTGCAGGTGCGTGCCGGTGCAGTCGCCTCCGGGCGTCGCGGCCAGGATGCAGGTGGCGTTGAGCGCCTGGCGTTCGTGCAGGTAGCGGGCGTCGACGGCGATGACATCGCCGTTGTCGCGGGCCTTCTGATAGGAGGCGTCGAGCCCAAGGTCGGTGTAGCGGTCGATGGCGCCGCTGTCGCGATCGCGGCCCGGATGGAGGTCGGTCCGCATGCCGAAGACGCCGACCTCGACCTTACCGTCCGCCAGCGTCCTCTGGTAGGCCAGCCGGCCGTAAGGTGCGATCCCGTCGATATCGCCCGGGTCCAGGGGATCGGCCCCAAGGCGGTGCAGGGTCGACGCGCCCGGCGACCAGTAGCCGCCAAGTTCGAGATAATAGGTGGAGTCGATCCAGGTATAGGCCGTGAGCCCCAGCGTTTCCTGCGCGAGGCCGCCGACGAACAACGGGGAGGCCGACGGCGACGGAGCGAGCGCCGAGCTCGTGAAGGGGAAGCCCCACGCCGGCAGCGTGTTCCAGGCGTCCTGCACGCTTGGCGAATTGTTGAAGCTGAGGCCGAGGACGACCTCCTTGTCCTTCACGTGGGTGACGGTGACCGCCCGCAGGTCGAGGTTGTCCCACGTCCAGGCGCGTGCGACCCCGTCGTACGTGGTCTGGACGAACCCGCCGAAGTGCGAACCCAATCCGCCGGCGAGGAACAGGCTCACCTGGTCCACCGCGGCGTTGTTGTTGGTCGAGAAGTGCTCGGCGGGCGGCTCCGCCTGGTTCTTCTGGGTGTTGACGTACGAGGCGACCGCCATGGCCGAGAACGGCAGGGTGAAGGCGTCGTTCGCACGCTCCGTGTAGCCGTGCAGCTTGAACTCACGCCCGTAGGGCGTCAGCTGCGGGCCGAAGCCGCCGACATGGCAAGCCTGGCAAGCCTTGTTCGTCTGCACGGCGAAGGCGGGAACGGCCATGGCCGATCCGGCGCTCACGAACAGCGCCGCGACCGCCATGACCGCAGTGAATCGAATCCGACGCAAGACCTGCATGAGAAGCCCCCCAATGCTTGCGATTACGAATGGGTGTACTTGTCGCACCAGCCGGAAGCCTGGATCGTGCCCTCGACGGACTTGCAGGATTGGGGCGGCTGGAAGTCCCTGCAGGTATTGCAGGCGTGGCCCGCCTTCGGGTGGGTCTGATACTCCACCGAGGCTTGTGAGCTCTTGGCAGGTCCCGCCATCGCCGCGCTCGCAGCGCCCAGGACCATCGTGCCCATCGCCAGGGTCGCGGCTCCGGTGAGCACGCGGCGGCGGGAGAGATCAAGTGTAATGAAGGTCATCTCCGACACTCCAGATAATCCGGCGGCTTGCGAATATTCCAGCCGCGTCTTGATTTCTTGCGCCTTTCCGCCAGCTGCTCGTTGATCTCAATCAACAGAGACGAGCGAAATCGCGAATTGGCGGAGATGCTTCCCGGAAGAGGCGGAGCGCGAATGGTCCCTAGGATCGGGATCCGCGATAAGGGGCGCGATCGGTGACCGCGCACGGCGCACAGGAGGTCATGTAAATCCCTAACCGCCCTGCGGGCCGGGGGAGGAACTGCTGGGCGGATGCGTCGCCTTCCATTGCATGCAGCGCAACACCCGGGCCCGGACGGAGGGGTGGTCGTAGAAGATGATCTCCTCCAGCCGCGAGGGTGAATCGTAGCGGTACTCGATGGTCTTCACGAGCGCCTTGGCCAGACCGTCCGGTTCGTTGAAGTGGGTGAGCGAGAACTGGTCGGCGTCCGCTTCGATCGCGCGGGTCACCGAGCTCTGGATGGGCGTGCCGATCAGGGTGACGACCGCCAGGATGATCCACACCACCGGCAGGCCGGCGGGGTCGGCGAGCCCGCTCACGCCCTTCGCGCCCGTCCAACCCGCCACCAGCCCGAAGGTCCGGTCGACGATGAAGAAGGAGACCAGCGCCATCAACCCGTCGGCCAGCGCCAGCCAGTAGATGTGGCCGTGCACGTAGTGGCCCATCTCGTGGCCGACGACGCCGCGCACTTCGGCCAGGTCGGCGTCCTTCTTGAACATCACGTCGCTCATCGCGACGCGGGCGGTGGATCCGACGCCCGCGACATTGGCGGTGTAGCGGTTCGACTGCTTCGAGCCGTTGTAGATCAGGATCTTGTCGTAGGGGACGCCGACCTGCTTGGCCATGGCGACCACCTCCTCGCGCACCGGCCCGGGCGGCGCGGGCGTGTAGGTGTTGAACAGCGGCTCCAGCAGCACTGGCGAAAGCAGGCTCTGCAGCAGGAAGCCGGCGGCGATCAGGACGCCGCCCCACAGCCACCAGGTGCGCGGCGCGCGGCGCACGAGCCAGTAGAGAAGCGCCACCAGGACCGTGGTGGTGGCGATCCCGATCAGGTTCACGGTCAGGTGCTGGGAGAGCCACCCTGCGAACGGCCGGCCGGTCAGGCCATAGAGCCTCTCGCGCCACCAGTGCGCATAGGCGTCCCAAGGCAGGGACAGGATGAGCTCGATGACGCCGTCGACGACCGCGACGGCGACGACCGCCAGCCAGACGCGCGGCTTGCCGCGTTCGACGCCGTTGCGGACCCGCACCAGCACCCCGGTGCGCAGCACGATCCAGGCGACCAGGATCGCGACCAGCGTCCCCCAGAGCAGCAGCCAGTGGCCGCCCTGGGTGTAGGCCTTGGCCTTCTCGTGCAGGGCTGGCGGCAGCTGCGCCAGATAGGCCGCGGTGGCCGCGACCGGATCGAACCCCTGGGCCATCACCGCCCTCCCGACTTCCCCGCCGGCAGGAGGCCCCGGACTGCGGCGCTTGTCACGTGGAATTGCCGCGCGCCCAGGCGGCGATGCGCGCGTTTGCCTCGGCAAGCCGAAGCCCGCTAGCTTCCACGCATGAGCGAGCGGCTGACAGCGTGAGCCTGCGTGAAGGCGCCGCCCTGGGGCTGGCCGCGCTGAGCCTGGCGGCCTGCGGCGACCCGGCATGGCGCAACCCGGCCGCCGCCGGCGTCTCCACCGCGCTCGCGCCTGACGTGCAGGCGGTGCTCGACGAGAACGCCCGGGCCGGGCGGGCCGCCGTCCACACCGACCATGCCAGCCCCGCCCCCCTGCCGCCGCCGCCGGCCTGGGCGCAGGGCCTGATCGGCCGCAATGTGCGTCAGGCGTATCCGCGAACCGGCGCCTGCGTCGGCAACACCGACGGCGTGGCGAGCCGCTTCGGATCGGGCCGCGCCGGCGCGCGCGTGGTGGGCTGGGGCTGGGATCCGGACCAGCAGGCGCCGATCGGCCGCGTCGTGCTGGTCGACGAGGACTTCCGCATCGTCGGCGCGGGCGACACCGGCATGGTGCGCCGCGACGTGCCCCGCGCGATGCCGGCAATCACATCGCTGATCACCGGTTGGAAGGCGATCACCTCCAGGGTCGCCGGACCGCTCGACGCCTATGGCGTGAAGTCGGACGGCCAGACCATCTGCAAGCTGGGTCATCTTGAGCTCTGAGGGCCGCATCGCCGCGCCCGCCGCGCTTCCCGGCGAGCCGCGCTGGATCGCAAGCGCGCTCTACGCCGCGCTCGCCGCCGCCCTCGCCTGCTGGCCCGCCTGGCCCGGGCTGATGTCCTACGACAGCCTCTACGCCTGGCAGGAGTCGCGGACCGGGATCGCCACCATGCTGTGGCCGCCGCTGCACGCCTACCTGTTCTGGCTCAGCGCGCGGCTCGGAGCCGGCGTATGGGGGCTGTTCGGCGTCCAGGCCTTCCTGCTGTTCTTCGCGGCCGGGATCGCCGCCAACCTGATGCTGCGGCGGGGGCTGTGGGCGGCGGCGGCGCTGGCGGCCTTCGCCGCGGCCTTCGCCTACGTCCCCGAACTGCTTGGCACGCTGATGGCGCAGTGGCGCGACGTGACCACCGCCAGCTTCACGCTCGCCGGGCTCGCGGCGTGGCTGCTGGCGGCAAAGCGCCGCTCGGCGGCGGCGCGGGTGCTCGCCGCGGCGCTCTTCGGGCTGGCCGCGGCGCTGCGCTACAACGCCGTCCTGCTGCTCGCGCTGATCGCGCCGCTGATGGTCTGGCGGCCCTATCTGCAGCCCGCGCCGCCGGCCCGCGCCCGCTGGATCGCGGCCGGCGCATTGGTCCTCGGGCTGGCGCTCGCCTGGGGCTCGACGCAATGGCGCCTGCCGGACCTGGTGAGACTGCCCTCGGCGCACAATTTCGCCGGCACGCAGGAGTTCGACCTGATCGGAATCTCCGCCTGCGCGGATGCCGACGAGCTGCCGCCGGGGCTCACCGACGGCTGGCCGATCTCGCCCCGGCAGATCCGCAAGGCCTACGACCCCCGCCACCTGCAGATTGCATTCCGCGCCGTCCCCGGCCAGCCGCGGATCCTGGAATCCGACGCCGGCGGCGAGGTCGAGCGCGTCTGGCCCCGCGCCGTCAGGCGGCATCTCGGCTGTTATCTCGCCCACCGCGCGGCGGTCTTTGTGCAGCAGATGGGCTTGGCGCGGGGCGCGGTCTTCTATCCCGCGCACCTGCAGATCGATCCCAATCCGTACGGCTTGCGGCCATCGCATCCGCAGGCGCTGGCGAAGGTCGGGGGCTACATCGAAAGCCGCGCGCCGGAGCTGTGGCGCAGGCCGTTCTGGCTCTACCTCCTGGCGGTCGTCGTGGTGGGCGCGCTGTGGCTGCGCCGGGCGCCGCAGGCGCTGCTGGGCGCCGCTGTCCTGGGGGGCGTCTACGCCTATCCGGCGCTGCTGTTCGTGGCCGCCCCGGCGGCGGACGCCCGCTACATCTTCCCCTCGAGCGTGCTGGCGGCCTGGCTGATCGCCGTCGGGATCGCGCTCATCCTCGACCAGCGCTCGGCGGAGCGGGCGGACGCGCTCGACGCGCTCCTGGCGGCCGCCACCGCCAGGGACGTCAGAGCCGCTTCTCGAGCACCAGGAAGCTGAGGTCGTCGCGCTTGGGCTCGCCCAGCCGCGGATCGCCGTAGGGGAACGGCCGCGTCTCCCCGGTAGGGGCGTATCCGCGCCGCGCGTACCAGGCGATCAGCTCGGCGCGGACCGAGATCACCGTCATGCGGATGCGCCGCGCGCCCTGCGCCTTCGCCGCCGCCTCGCCGGCGGCCAACAGCTCGCGCCCGAGCTTGCGGTTCTGCAGATCGGGCCGGATCGTCAGCATGCCGAGATACCAGGTCGCCGCGTCGTCTGCGGGCTCCAGCCGGACGCTGCCCAGCGGCGGGCCGTCGGGCGCGTCGCGCAGCACCAGCAATTGCGCGGACGGGTCGGCGGCGAGATCGCCGGCGAGGCTCGCCGCGTCCGTGCGCTGGCCGCCGATCAGGTCGGCCTCGGTGGTCCAGCCCTGGCGCGAGCTCTCGCCGCGATAGGCGCCGTTCACCAGCGCGGCGAGCGCCGGCAGGTCCGCCGGCCCGGCGGGATAGAGCGGCATCTCCCGCTAGCGGTCCTTCTCCCGCTCGCCGATGGCGGCCTGGGCGGCGGCGAGGCGGGCGATCGGCACGCGGTAGGCCGAGCAGCTCACGTAATCCAGGCCCACCTCTTCGCAGAAGGCGATCGAGGCCGGATCGCCGCCGTGCTCGCCGCAGATGCCGAGCTTGACGTCGGGCCGGACCTTGCGCCCGCGATCCTCGGCGATGCGGATCAGATCCCCGACGCCTTCGGTGTCGAGGCTGACGAACGGGTCCTTCTCGAAGATGCCCTTCTCCAGGTAGGCGCCCAGGAACCGGCCGGAATCGTCGCGGCTGATCCCGAAGGTGGTCTGCGTCAGGTCATTGGTGCCGAACGAGAAGAACTCCGCGTATTGCGCCAGGTCGTCGGCCCGCACCGCCGCTCGCGGCAGCTCGATCATCGTTCCGACCTTGTAGTCGATCGCTCGCCCCCGCTCCTCGATCACCGCCTTGGCCGTGCGGTCGGTGAGTTCGCGGAGGAACTTCATCTCCTCGCCCTTGGCGACCAGCGGATGCATGATCTCCGGGATCGGCGCGGTCTTGCCCGAGGCGGCGATCTCGCAGGCCGCCTCGATGATCGCGCGCACCTGCATTTCGTAGATTTCGGGATAGGCGACGCCCAGCCTGCAGCCGCGGTGGCCGAGCATGGGGTTGACCTCGTGCAGCTCCTGCGCGCGGCGAAGCAGTTTCTTGGCGTCGAGGCCGGTCGCCTCGGCGACCGCGGCCACGTCCTCCTCGGTGTGCGGCAGGAACTCGTGCAGCGGCGGGTCGAGCAGCCGGATGGTCACCGGCAGCCCCTCCATGATCTGGAACAGCTCGACGAAGTCGGCGCGCTGCATCGGCAGGATCTTGGCGAGCGCGGCGCGGCGGCCCGCCTCGTCGTCGGCCAGGATCATCTCCCGGACGGCGGCGATCCGGTCGGGATCGAAGAACATGTGCTCGGTGCGGCAGAGCCCGATGCCCTCGGCCCCGAACTGCCGCGCGGTCCTGGCGTCGAGCGCGGTCTCGGCGTTGGCCCGCACCTTCAGGCGGCGCACCGCATCCGCCCAGCCCATCAGGGTCGCGAAGTCGCCGGACAGCTCCGGCTCGACCATCTTGACCGCCCCGGCCAGCACTTCGCCCGTGGATCCGTCGATGGTGATGATGTCGCCCGCCTGGAAGCTCCGGCCGCGGGCGCGGAACTCGCGAGCCTTGAGGTCGATGCGGATCTCCCCGGCGCCGGACACGCACGGCCGGCCCATGCCGCGCGCCACGACGGCCGCGTGGCTGGTCATGCCGCCGCGGGCCGTGACGATGCCGCGCGCCGCGTCCATGCCGCGGATGTCCTCGGGGCTCGTCTCCTCACGCATCAGGATGACCGCCTCGCCCGCGCCGCCCAGCCGCTCGGCCTCCTCGGCGGTGAACACCACCTTGCCGGTGGCCGCGCCCGGCGAGGCCGGCAGGCCGTTGGCGATCACCTCGCGCGGGCTGCCCGGATCGATGGTCGGGTGCAGCAGCTGATCGAGGCTCTGCGGGTCGACACGCATCACCGCCTCTTCCCGGCCGATCAGGCCCTCGGCCGCGAGGTCCACGGCGACCTTCAGCGCCGCCTTGGCGGTGCGCTTGCCGTTGCGCGTCTGCAGCATGTACAGACGCCCCTTCTCGACCGTGAACTCGATGTCCTGCATGTCGCGGTAGTGGCGCTCCAGCGTCTCCACGATCGACTTGAACTGGGCGAAGACGTCCGGCAGCGCCTCCTCCATCGAGGGGTTCTTCTCGCCCATCTCCTCGCGCGTGGCGCGCGTCAGCGCCTGCGGCGTGCGGATGCCGGCCACCACGTCCTCGCCCTGGGCGTTGATCAGGAACTCGCCGTAGAGCTTGTGCTCGCCGGTCGAAGGGTTGCGGGTGAAGGCGACGCCGGTGGCCGAGGTCTCGCCCATGTTGCCGAACACCATGGCCTGCACGGTGACCGCCGTGCCCCAGCTTTCCGGGATGTCGTGCATCCGCCTGTAGAACTTCGCCCGGTCGTTCATCCAGCTTGCGAACACCGCGCCGATCGCGCCCCAGAGCTGGGCGTGCGGATCCTGCGGGAAGGGTTTGCCGAGCTCGCCCTCGACGGCCCGCTTGTAATCGGCGACCACCGCCTCCCAGTCCTCGGCGGAGAGCGCGGTGTCGACGCCGACGTCGAGCCGCTCCTTATGCTCGTCGAGGATCTCCTCGAACATGTGGTGGTCGAGGCCCAGGACCACGTTCGAGTACATCTGGATGAAGCGCCGGTAGCTGTCGTAGGCGAAGCGGCGGTCGCCCGCGAGCCTGGCCAGCCCTTCGGCGGTCGCATCGTTCAAGCCGAGGTTGAGGACGGTGTCCATCATCCCTGGCATCGAGGCGCGCGCGCCGGAGCGGACCGAGACCAGCAGCGGATTGGCCGGATCGCCGAACCGCTTCTTGGTGATCGCCTCGACGTGCTGCAGGCCGGCTGCGACCTGCGCCTCCAGCTCGGCGGGGTAGGCGCGGCTGTTCTCGTAGAAGTGGGTGCAGCACTCGGTGGTGATGGTGAAGCCCGGCGGCACGGGAAGGCCCAGCGCCGACATCTCGGCGAGGTTCGCGCCCTTGCCGCCAAGCAGGTTCCGCATCGAGGCGTCACCCTCGGCGCGGCCGCCGCCGAAGGCATAGACCCAACGCGTCTTCACCGTCGTCCCGGGCATCCCGCTCACCCCGCCACCTGACTGAAGTCCGCGACCCGGCCCATGGCGTCGCGCACCTTGGCTAGAAGCCGCAGACGGTTGTCGCGTTCCGCGGCGACCTCGGAGTTGACTAGCACCTTGTCGAAAAACGCGTCCACCAGCGCACGCAGCGCCGCCAGCTCGCGCATCGCGGCCTCGAAATCCTCGGTCTTGAGCGCCTTGCCGATCTCGAGCTCGGCGTGGCCCAGGGCGTTGATCAGGCCCGCCTCTTCCGGCGGCGCGGCCTTCATCTCGGCGGGCTCGCCCGCGGGCAGCGGCGCCTTCTTTTCCTCGGCCTTGAGGATGTTCACCGCCCGCTTGTAGCCCGCGAGCAGGTTGGCCCCGTCCGCAGTCTGAAGGAACTGGTCCAAGGCGTTGACGCGGCTGACGATTCGCACCAGGTCGTCGTCGCCAAGCGCGAACACCGCATCCACCAGGTCGTGCCGCTGGCCCTCCTCGCGCAGCAGCACCTTCAGCCGATCGGCGAAGAACGCCAGCAGCTCGTCCGAGACGAAGCTCTTCAGCGGCAGCCGCGTGCGCGATTGCAGCAGGATGCGGATCACGCCGATGGCGGCGCGGCGGAGCGCGTAGGGATCGCGGCTGCCGGTGGGCTTCTCGCCGATCGAAAAGAAGCTCACGAGGGTGTCGAGCTTGTCTGCCAGGGCCACGGCGGCGGCCACCGCCTGCACCGGCACGGCGTCGGCCGGCCCCTGCGGCTTGTAGTGATCGCGGATCGCGTCGACCACCTCCGGGTCCAGCCCCTCGGCCTGGGCGTAGTAGCCGCCCATGATCCCCTGCAGCTCGGGGAATTCGCCGACCATGCCGGAAACCAGGTCCGCCTTGCAGAGCCGCGCGGCGAGCACCGCCTTCTCCCGGGTGGGCGCATCGTCGCGCACGAAGCGCGCCAGCTCGGCGGCGAGCGCCTCGATGCGCGTGACCCGCTCGTACATGGTCCCAAGCCTGGCGTGGAAGGTGACGCCCTTCAGCTTCGGCAGCCGATCCTCCAGGCGGATCTTCCTGTCCTCCTCCCAGAAGAACCGCGCGTCGTTCAGGCGCGCCGAGAGCACCCGGGCGTTGCCGGCGGCGATCGCCTTGCCGCCGTCCTCGGCCTCGATGTTGGCGACGGTGACGAAGTGCGGGACGAGGAAGCCCGAGCGCGCGTCGCGCAGGGCGAAGTAGCGCTGGTGCACGCGCATGGAGGTGCGGATCACCTCCGGCGGCAGATCGAGGAACGCGGGATCCATGTCGCCGAGGATCGGCGTCGGCCACTCGGCGAGGCCGGCCACCTCGTCCAGCAAGCCCTCGTCCTCGACCAGCTCGAAGCCGCGCGCGAAGGCCAGCGTGCGGGCGGCGTCCATGATCACCGACTTCCGCTCCTCCGGATCGAGCAGCACGAAGTGGCGGGACAGGCCGTCCTGGTATTCGTCGAAGTCGCGCGCCCGGAACGGCTGCGCTGAGCCCATGAACCGATGGCCCTGGGTGACCTCGCCGCTCTCGATCCCCTCGATCTGGAACGGCACCACCTCGCGGTTGAAGACGCACAGGATGCGGTGCAGCGGCCGCACCCACCGCAAGCTCCCGTCCGCCCAGGTCATCGACTTCGGCCAGGGGAAGCTGCGGACGATCTGCTCCACGATCTCGGCCGCGATCGCGGGCGTCGGCTGGCCGGGCTTCTCGACGGCGGCGAAATAGGCGCCGTCGCGCTCGACGAGCTGATCGCGCGACAGCCCCGTGGCGCGAAGGAAGCCCTCGATCGCCTGTTCCGGCGCGCCGACGCGCGGCCCCTTGCGCTCTTCCTTGCGGTCGGCCTGGGCGAGCGGCAGGCCTTCGGCCACCAGCGTCAGCCGCCTGGGCCCCGCGAAGGTCTTCAGCGCCTCGGGGATGAAGCCCTCGGCCGCCAGCCTCTCGCGCGCCATGCGCTCGAGGTCGCGCGCCGCCTGCGCCTGCATGCGTGCGGGGATCTCCTCGGAAAAGAGTTCGAGAAGCAGCTGGGGCATTACTGATCGACGGGCTCAAGCGGCGTGGGCGCGAGCGCCCTAAGCTGCGCCGGTGCGTAGCCAGCTAAGCCAAGAGCAATCACGGCGCCGGCGACAGCGGCTCGCATCACGCGTCAGCCCCTTCGTTCGCCACCCAGGCCTCGGCGCACATCTTGGTCAGCTCGCGGATGCGGCCGATGTAGCTCTGCCGCTCAGCCACCGCGATCGCGCCGCGGGCGTCCATCAGGTTGAAAAGGTGGCTGGCCTTCAGGACGTGGTCGTAGGCGGGCAGGACGGTCGCCTGGCCCTGCGGCGCGCGGCCTTTCAGCAGCTCGGGAACCGTCCGCTCCATATCGTCGAACTGCCGCTTCAACGTCTCCACGTCGTAAAGATGGAAGTTGGCTTCCGAGTGCTGGCGCTCGTTCTCCAGGAACACCTCGCCGTAGGTCATCGGCGCGGGCCCGTCGGGATCGTTGAAGGCGAGCTCGCTGAAGTGGTCGACGCCCTGAAGGTACATGGCGAGCCGCTCCAGGCCGTAGGTGATCTCCCCCGCCACCGGGCGCACGTCGAGGCCCCCAACCTGCTGGAAGTAGGTGTACTGGCTGATCTCCATGCCGTCGCACCAGACCTCCCAGCCGAGGCCCCAGGCCCCGACCGTCGGGTTCTCCCAGTCGTCCTCGACGAAGCGGATGTCGTGCAGCCGGGCGTCCAGCCCGATCGCCGCCAGGGAGCCCAGATAGAGCTCCTGTTGGTCGGGCGGGTTGGGCTTCAGGATCACCTGGTACTGGTAATAGTGCTGCAGCCGGTTGGGGTTCTCGCCATAGCGGCCGTCGGCCGGACGGCGCGACGGCTGCACATAGGCGGCCCGCCACGGTCTGGGCCCGAGGGCGCGCAGCACGGTCGCCGGATGCAGGGTGCCGGCCCCCACCTCCACATCGTGCGGCTGCAGGATCACGCATCCCTGACGGCTCCAATAGTCGTGCAGTTTCAGGATCAAACCCTGAAATGAGAGCGGCTTGTCAGGCATCGGGGCGGCCAGGCCTTCGCAGGCGCAAAAAGGTCGGCGGACCTATAGGGCCCGCCGACCTTGGCTTCAAGCCGAACCGGCGCGCGGGATCAGTTGCCCGTGGGCTTGGTGTGCTTGCCGGCCCGCGACATCGGGCCGCCGTACTTCGCGCGGTTCTCCGGGGTGTCCGGCACCGGACCGTTGGTCACCGTCATGTTGGTGAAGCTGGCGTTCGCGCCGGCGCTGGTGGCCGAGGTGGCCTCGGTGGTCGTCGTCGTGGTGGTCGTGGCGGCGGCCCCCTTGGCGTCGGTCGTGCTCGGCGAGGCCGGCGCGCTGCCGGGCGCAGGGCCGCTGGTGGCGGGGCCGGTCCCGGTGGCGGGCGCGCCCGCTCCGGTCTGGGCGTAGGCGACGCCGGCGGCGAGCAGCGAAGCTGCGGCGGCGCCGGCAAGATACTTCAGGTTCATGGCTCAGGACTCCTCTAGCCGCGTCCGAAGCCCCACCCCGTTCGCCCTCTCCTACTCTCAGCGGCGCCGCTTGGTTCCCGATGGCTTCGCAGGAGATTTCGTCTCCGCCTCGGCGGCCGGCTTCTCCTCCGTCGCCGGAGCGCTGGCGGAGGCCTGGGCGGCGGCTGTGGCCGCGGCGATCGCCTCGGGCGACATCGGCTGCAGCACGTGGTCCACCACATGGATCACGCCGTTGGAGGTGCGCACGTCCGCCTGGACGATGTCGGCGTTGTCCGCCTTCAGCGGCTGGCCGGTGCCGTCCAGCAGGATCTGGTCGCCGGCCACCGAGGTCACCGGGCCCTTGGCGTTCTTGAACTTGCTGGTGTCGACCACCGCGTTGATGATCTGGTGGGTCATCAGCTTCTGCAGCTGGGTCGGATTGTTCATCAGCTGGCTGAGCTCGCCCTGCGGCATGGCGGCGAACGCCGCATCGGTCGGGGCGAAGACCGTCAGGTTCGAATGGGTCTTCAGGACCTGCGTCAGGTTGGTGGAGTCCAGCGCCTTCAGGAAGGTCTTGAACTGCCCAGAGGCGGCGAGCGTCTGGACCAGGTCGCCGCTCGGGACGACGGGCGCGGCGCTCGCGGACGCGGCGGCGGG